>JAUWBF010000069.1 GCA_030601755.1 Verrucomicrobiota bacterium
TTTGACAAAAAGATCCTCAAAAAGGTCAACGAGCTGCTCAAGGACATCGCCCGCAGTCCGCATGAAGGCATCGGCAAGCCCGAGCCGTTGAAGCATGCGCTGAGCGGCTTCTGGTCCCGCCGCATCACCGACGAGCACCGCTTGGTTTATCGCGTGGAAGGTAAGACGATCCAGGTGGCGCAGGCGCGGTATCATTACGAGTGATCGGACCTGACAGGGGATTTTAACCACGGATTGCACAGATGGGCACGGATGCCGGAGCTTACGCATTTGGCGTGTCGGACGGCGAACTCGTGGTGGAGGCTGATCCTGCGGATCTGGCGCGTTATGTCTTCACGCTCATCGAAGGACTGGCCGCGCAAGCGCGAGACGGCGCCACCCGTGAGGAGCTGCGCCGTCTGGTGACGATTGCGATGAAGGCCTGGCCGGCAGCGTGAGGTTGAGACACTGAAATCTAGCGGGTAGGTTCCATCAGCGCGTCGCTTGGCGGCTCGGTCAACGTAACCGCTCACTGGTTGCGCGCATCATCCGTTCGATGAGGTGGCATAGTTGAGCGCCGGCCTCTGCCTCTACCATTTCGAGCGTCCCTGCATCTACGAAACTCAACTGTTGCTGGCTTTGTAATCTTCCAAGCGTTTTGGCTCGGAAAATGGCCTCGGGCGTTACTTGTTTTTTATGGGCCTTGAAAAAGGTATCGAGATCCCCGCGTTCGTGAGGCCAGAGAAGTTGTGGTGCTTCGCCTTTGTGAAACCAAACGTCCCAGCGTGATCGATTAGCGGTTGAGACGAAAACGATGGGGGCTCCTGTATGACGGACACTCCTGAGGTTTTGGCGGAGGTTATCGCTGCCTAGAAGTGCACTTACACAGGCAGTCCGAGTGTCGCATGGACGGTGAGAAAACGCGACCAATGGCACGGTGAGGCCATCGCCTACTGAGCATTCCCTCATGTTCTTCTCATCAAATCCGTTGCGAGCCAGCTGAGCCCTCAGCAGGCAGCCGTCGAACGATAACTGTTGGGATGGGGTCACGAGTGACGAGTAGAGTGGTGGGAGGAGGGCGGGAGGTGCTTCGAACTGGATAACAATGGGGAGTGCTAGGCTTTGTCGATACTGGTGGGCATCGGTGGATATCCAAAACAAAGAAATTGAATGTGAGACTGATGCATCAAGGGATTGATAAGAAAGATAAAGAATTTGGGTTAGCGGATAGCAGTGAGATTATCAGGCGTATGGGACATATACAGTCCCATGGGGCGGATTATTTGAGAGAGGGAGCCAACCAGAGGTTTGCGAGCCAGCATGAAGCCAGCATGTTTGCCGGGTATGAGCACGGTCACCGAAATCGAGGCGGCGTTGGAAAAGCTTCCGCTTGAGGCCCAGCAGCAAGTGGCTGCGTGGCTCGAGTCGCGACTGGGTGTCGCGGCGGCTGACAAGGATGTCGAGGACGCTTGGGACGACGAAATCAAACGGCGCATGGACGAGCTCGACAGCGGTCGGGTGCAGGGTGTGCCGGCCGATCAGGTTTTTGCTCGGGCCCGCGGTATTTTGGGCCGGTGAAACCGGCGATTTTCCATCCGGAGGCGGACGACGAGTTTGCCGCGGCGATCACGTATTACGCCGGGCAAGGCGAGGGCTTGGGTGATCGTTTCTACGATGAAATTCGCAGGCTTACGGCCGAGATCGAGACCGCGCCGCAGTTGTTTCGCCTTTGGCGAAACGGCACGCGCCGTCACCTCTCGAAAGATTTCCCCTAAGCACTGATCTTTGTGGAGCGGCCGACCTATCTGGCCGCGTTGGCGGTGGCCCACTGCAAGCGCCGGCCTGGCGATCGCTTGGGCAAGTGAGGGTAGCGCAGCCACTCCGCTGGCCGCCGGTTCGCCAAACGGCGCGCAAGGGACTGCGCGCCCTACCTGCGCCCCTGGGACAGGGGTGGCTACATGGGGAATGTAGCGCCGGCTTCCAGCCGGCCGTCGAAGGTGAATGCAGGCAGGATGCCTGCGCTACTCCCTGCCTTACTTTGCGAAGTAGCCGGGGACCTCCAGCAGCAGGCGGCCTTTGGTGACGGGGAGGGTGAAGGCGGTGCCGGTGTCGTCGGTGGGGGGCAGGGTTTCGTTGGTGCCGAAGATGCGGACTTGTTTCACCGGCTTGGGGAGGCGGAGGGTTTCGCCGGCGAAGCTCATGCGTTCCTCGCAGACGTCGATGTCGAGGGCCTTGCGGACGGGGATGTAGTGCAGGAGCGTGACGAGCAGGTCCTTTTTGCGGCGGCGGGCGGCGCAGAGCACCGTGCCGGGCAGGCCGTCGCCGACGAGCGGCGGGCCGACGAGGTCGCGCATGACGCGGCGCCAGACGTCGCGGGCGGCCTGGTTGCCGGTCTGGCGGTATTCGCGGAAAATGGGGTCGGCGAAGTAGACGAAGCCTTTGCCGGAGACGACCGCGGGGAAGCTGTCGGGCGTGGACTGCGGGGGCGTCTGGAAGTGCGACGAGAAGGTGAGGTCGGTGCGCTTGAAGTAGGGGAGCACGCGGTCGACGAGGACCTTGGTGCCGCGGCCGGGGTAGACGTTGACGCCTTGCGCGTAGATGACGCGGTCGCTGGCGCTGAGCTCGGGCCAGAAGCTTTCGCGGGCGCGCCAGTAGGTGGGGAATTTCTCGACGACGCCGTTGAAGCCGAGGGGGAGGAAGTCGAGCGCCCACTTGCCGGTGGCGTCGCGGCCGGAGCGGTGCGAGATGAGGAGCTTGCCGCCGGCGGCGTGGAAGGCCTTGAGCTTTTTGTAGAGGCGGGGCGAGACGACGACGTCGTCGGCGAGGATGAGCGCGCGGTGGGCGGAGAGGTCGGACTGTTCGTCGAGCAGGGAAACCTCGTAGTGGGTTTCCTCACACATCTGGATGGCGCCTTCGTCGGACTTTCCGGTCTCGGCGAGGTTGTTGCCGGGGTGGTTGGCGGAGAGCACGCCGATGTCGGGCAGCAGGACGCTGTTTTTATAAAAAGGCTCGGCGGCTTCGCACTGGGCGTAGACGGCGCCGATGAGGTCGTAGGCGGCGTTGTCGAGGCGGCCGCGCGGGGGGAGTTGGTCGCCGACGGAGTTGCCGCCGCCGAGGGCCTGCGAGCGGAAGCATTCGTATTCGAGGGCGGCCTGCGGTTTGATGCCGCCGAAGTCGCCCCACATTTTTTGGAAGCGGCCGGTCATGCCGATCCAGGGTTTGCCCCAGCGGCCAGCGCCGCGGGCGAGGCGGGGGAAGTGCAGGTAGCCCCAGAAGCCGGAGGGCAGGGACTCGATCTCGATGTGGGTGCAGTGCTCGACGCGCTGGCGTCCGCCGGTGCCGTCGACGAAGACGTCGAAGGGGGTGTTGTAGAAGATGGTGGTTTTCGGCGAGAGCTCGCGGGCGAGCGCGGTGAAGCGCTTGGCGAAGGCGGCCTGGGCGTGGGCCTCGAAGCGTTTGAAGGTCGCGGTGTCCTCGGCGGTGAAGCCGTGGCGCTTGCGGTAGGCGAGGCAGGCGGGGCTGTGGTGGGCGAGGTGGTCGTAGAAGAGGATGTCGAAGAAGAGTCCGTCGAGCTGGCCGTAGCGGGCGAAGAGTTCGCGCACGTGGGCCTCGATGTAGTCCTGGTAGTCGGGATTGACCCAGTCGTTAAAGCGCCAGCCGCCGGGGTGCGGGGGCAGGGAGGGGTCGGGATTGGCGCAGCGGGCGAAGGTGCCGTCGGCGCGGACCTGACGCCACTCGGGGTGTTCGTCGGCGATGTTTTCCTCCCAGGCGACGGTGGTGTAGACGGGGCAGCGGATGCCCTCAGCGTGCAGGGCCTCGATCATTTCGCCGAGCAGGTCGCGGCCGCCCAGCGCGGGGTGCTGTTTGCCCGTCTTGGTCGGGTAGTAGCACATGCCGTGGTGGCACTTGGCGAAGATGGTGACGCTGTCGACGTGGGCGCGCTTGAAGGTGGCGGCAAACGCGCGCGCGTCGAACTCGGCGCCGACATCGTGGATGAACGGCGAGGTGTGGAAATCGAGGTGAACCTGACGCAGGGCGGTCATGGCGGTGTGGATACGGAGCTGATTAACGCGGAGGCGCTGGATTTTTTTAACGCAAAGGCGCGAAGGCGCTAAGGTCGCAAAGAGGTGCGGGTGATATGGCGGTGGTGCGGATTGATGACGCGGAGGGAGGCTGTGAGGAGCTTGATTTGAATCCTTGCGGCTCTCTGCGCCTTTGCGTCTTTGCGTTGAAATTACGATCAGCAGTGCGGCGGTTTAGTGAATCTGGCGCAGGGCAGTCATGGGAGTGTGGATACGAAGCTGTTAAACGCGGAGGCGCGGGATTTTTTTAACGCAAAGGCGCGAAGGCGCTAAGGTCGCAAAGAGGTGCGGGTGGGAGGACGGTGGCGCGGTTTGATGACGCGGAGGGGGGCTATGAGTGACTTGGTTTGAATCTTTGCGTCTCTTCGCGGCTTTGCGTCTTTGCGTTGAAAATCTGATCGGTAGTGCGGCGGTTTAGTGAATCTGGCGCAGGGCGGTCATGGGAGTGTGGATACGAAGCTGTTAAACGCGGAGGCGCTGAATTTTTTAACGCAAAGGCGCGAAGGCGCTAAGGTCGCAAAGAGGTGCGGGTGATATGGCGGTGGTGCGGTTTGATGACGCGGAGGGAGGCTGTGAGAAACTTGGCTTGAGTCCTTGCGTCTCTCTGCGCCTTTGCGTCTTTGCGTTAAAATTCCGAATGATGGTTTAGCGGAGCCAGAGGGGGCCGAATTTTTCGGGGTCCTTGCCTTCGGCGACGCCGTTGAAGAGGCGGAGGGCGCGGCGGCCTTTCTTGCCGGTGTCGGCGTCGGCGAGGGAGAGCGCGATGCCGATGGCGGTGCCTTTTTCGGGGGCGCGCTCGAGGCCCATGACGGTCCACGGGAAGAGGATGTCGTAGGTGGTGAGGTTGCCTTCGCGGGTGACCTTGAGGCGGATGTTGCGCTCGGGCTGGGCGACGGGGAGCGAGTCGAGGTAGGAGATCCAGCGCCAGGTCATGGGACGGAGCACGGTGGCCTGGTCGTCGGAGGCACCGGCGACGCCGTATTCGAAGACGCGGTGGCCCTTGAGGCCGAAGAGGTCGTTGGCTTCCCAAGTCTTTTGGTAATCGGGATCGAGTCCGATCTGGATGGCGTCGTGCGACCAGATGTCTTCGCCGGTGCGGGTCTGCAGGTGTTCGTCATCCATCACGACCACGCGGAGGTGGAGTCCGTCGGTGCCGTGCGCGGCTTGCACGGTGGCGGAGCAATCCTCGGGGGCGATGGGGCCGCCGAAGGGATCCCACTTGGAGAAATCGACGGGCTTGATACGCATCCAGTCGGGGGTGGAGCCGCGGGCGATGGAGGTGGCGGTGAGCAGGGTGAGGTCGAGCGGTTGTTTGATCTCGTCGCGGCGGCCTTGGTGGCGGCTGTCGATGGTGAGCTGGCCGCGGTAGCGTTTGCCGGTGGCGAGGCCGGTGAGCGGGATGGCGAGGCGGCGTTGTTCGCCGGGTTGCACGGCGGGCGGATCGAGGAACTGGTCGCGGGCGCCGTCG
This sequence comes from Verrucomicrobiota bacterium, assembly GCA_030601755.1. Classification (GTDB taxonomy): domain Bacteria; phylum Verrucomicrobiota; class Verrucomicrobiia; order Opitutales; family Opitutaceae; genus JAUWBF01. The sequence continues at coordinate 5,530 of JAUWBF010000069.1, forward strand.
AGGGTGGCGGCGAGGCGGGTGGTGACGATGTTCTGGGCGTGCGAGGTGAGCGTGGTGATGAGGCTCGGGTGCGACTCGTCGGCGGGCCAGTCGAGGACGGGCGCGGTGGCCTCGAGCGGCGGGATGACGCGCACGGGTTGGCCGAACCATTTGCCCTCGTCGTGGGTGAGGAGGAGGTAGTCGCCGTTGGTGGCGGTGGCGGGCGCGGAGAGTTGGCCGTTGGCGACCTTGAGCGGCTCGGGGGCGATCCAGGAGGTGCCGTGCGGGAGGGCTACCTGCTCGCCGCCGCGCATGACGTCGAGGCGCGGGAGCATCTCGATGGCGGGGGCCTGGGCTTGGTCGAACTGGAGGAAGATCGGGCTGGGCGAGAGGGCGAGGTCGTCGGCGGCGGGGAGGGCGCGGCCCATCATGTCCTCGCGGCGGGCGGTGGCGAGGGGGAGGCCGATGACGCGGTCGCCGGCGGTGTCCCACGCGACGGCCACGGTGGTGCCGTCGGTTTTCTCAAAGAGGATGAGGTGGGTGGTGGGCGTGAGGTGGAGCCAGGTGCCGAGGCCCTTCACGTCGGCGAGCCAGCGGGCGACGTTGGAATAGGCGGCGAAGGAGGGCTTGGGCGTGTTGTCGTCGTGGACGAGCGAGAAGCCACGTTCGCCGGGGTTGGGGGCGGCCTTGAAGTGGAGGCAGAAGTAGGTGGCGTTTTGCACGCCGACGGCGGCGAGCAGCGTGAGCGAGCGCACGGCGTAGCGGGCCTGGGTGATCTCGTCGACGGGCTTTTGCCAGGTGCCCTTGCCGGAGGTCCAGCCGAACTCGGTGATGTGGATCGGGTAGTCGGGGCGGCCGATGTCGACGAGGAATTGTTTCAGCTCGAGGACGCGTTGGATGAACTCGCCTTCGGGCGGAGTGCCGTCGACGTAGGCGTGAACAAGGAGGCCGTCGAGGTGGTCGAAGAGGCCGAGCTTGTCGGCGGTGTCGAGGTCGAGGCGGGCGGGGTCTTTGATGCGGATGGAGGAGAAGCCGGGGCCGAGGACCTTGGTCTGCGGGCGGGCGTCCTTGATGCCGTCGGCGATGGTGGCGAGCACGCGGACGAGGTCTTCGTTGTTGCCGCCTTTCCATTGCCACTCGGGCTCGTTGTAGACCTCGAAGTAGTCGGGGAAGTTGTCGATCTGTTCCTTGGTCCAAGCGGCGACGAGGCGGCGGAGTTCGTCCCAGTCGCGCGGTTGCACGAGGGGGTTGCCGAAGCTCTTTTTCGCCTCGGTGGGGACCATGATCCAGCGGGGCAGGCCGAAGGACATGACGCCGACCTGGGTGAAGGGGGTCTGCTTGAAGAGGAGTTTTTCGGGCGGCGGGGGCTCGGGATCGAGGATGCTCTCCTTGAGGGTGTGGATGGAGATCATGCGGCGGTTCCAACGGGCGCCGGCGGCGAGCACGAGGTCGGGATCGCCCTGCACGGTCCAGAGGCCGAGGCGGGACTGCATGCGGATCTCGTCGGGGAGGAGCGGGCCGACCACGGCGGCGGTGGCGGCGGCTTGGGCGGTGGCGCCGTCGGGGAGCCGCAGGCGGGCGTCGAGGGCGTAGTAGCCCTTGCCCGCGAGCGTGAAGTCGAACGTGCCGGCGGCGTCGGCGGGCACGGGGATGGTCGTGATGACGTTGCCCGATTCGTCGCGGGCGATGATCTCGCCGCCCTCGGCGCCGGGGGGCAGGGTGAGGGCGAGCGCGCCGGTTGTATCCGTAAAGATATTACCGGTGGCCTCGGAGGTGAAGGCGGCCTTGGGCGGCGCGTCGGCGGCGAGGAGCGCGGCGGGCGCGAGCACGGCGAGGGCCAGCGCCGACGCGAGCCGGCGCGGCGAACGTGAGGGGAAGACGTTCATCGAAGGGGGTCAGTTGGCGTAGCCGGTCGGCTCGAGTTCCACGGAGACGTCGTCGATCCAGATGGTCGCGGGGACTTCCTCCTGGTAGGTGACGACCATGAAGGTGATCGAGCGGGTGCGCGAGTGGAGGGTGCCCTCGGCGTTGAGCTCGATCCAGGTGGGGGAGTTGGGCACGGTGATGAGCGACTGCTCGTTGGCGAGGAGGCGGATGCTGGCGTTCTTCTCGTCGCGCTCGAGCACGCGGATGCCGGCGCCCTTGCCGGCGAGGCCGGTGGCGCGGGCGAAGAGGCGGACGGTGACCTTGCGGTCGCCGGGGCGGTCGGCGGCGGGGGGCTCGACCTTGATGGAGGGGCCGTGGACGATCTTTTCCTTGGCGGAGGATTCGTTGAACTCGATGCGCAGAGAGTTGGCGCCGGAGTGGGGGTTGTCGGCGTCGAGGCTGACCTTGAAGGGAGTCTTCCAGCCGGTGGCGGGTTTGTAGGTGCTGCCGAGGCCGGCGCCCCAGTTGGGCACGTAGGCGGGGATGTCCTCGAAGTTGTATTTGGCGAGGAGCTCGGGGGCGTCCGCGGCGGTGGCGGAAGCGGCGGTCAGCGCGAGGGCGGCGACCGGGGCGAGCAGGCGGGCGAGAAGGGCGGAGGGCTTTGTATTCATGATTTGGATGCGCAGGGGATGCGGTTGGGTCAATTGGTGATGCCGGCGGTCCACGGATCGGGGTTGGTGGCGTTCATTTCGGCCTGGGTTCGCATGGCGATGTGGCCGTCGGCGTAGGCGACATAACCCTTGCCGTCGTGACGGGGCGCGAAGGTGAAGGCGGTGGCCATGTAGGCCCCGGTGCGACCGCCGCCGGGAGGGGCGGAATCGGTGACGGCGGAGGCGTTGAACGACCATCCGCTCACCCACTTGGTTTCGGTGAAGACGATGGTGCGAGCGGACTGGATCGGCGAAAACTTGTAGCGGCCGTGCACATAGTAGGCGGTGGGGTTGCTCGAGAAGTCGGCGGCGACGAGCTGGCTGTTGATGCCGTAGTGCGGAGCGTAGGTGACGCCGTCGTCGACGGCCCCGCAGGTGCCCGTCTCGTCGGTGTAGCCGACGCTGCGCAGGTTAGTCGCGTTCAGATAGCTCGGGAGGGTTTTCCATGCCCAGCAGGCCTGGGGCACCCAGTCGCGGTTGTCCTTGGCCCAGATGAGGGCGAGGGATTGCAATTGCCGGATGTTGGCGCCGCAGCGGGTGGTGCGGGCGCTCTCGCGCACACGGCCGACGGCGACGATGGTGATGGCCGCTAGCACGCCAATGATGGCGATCACGGTGAGGAGTTCAACCAACGTGAAGGCGCGGCGTCGGCCGGCACGCTGGGCGGGGGCGTGGTCTGCGCGGGGCATGGCAGGGAGGGGAACGGATCAGGCGGCGGCCGGGGCGCGGCGACGACGCGAGGCAAAGGTAAGCAGTCCGGCGACGGAGGCGAGCACGACCGCGGCCGAGGCGGGCTCGGGGATGGCGGAAGTGTAAGTGAGATCGACGTTGGAGAAGCTGACCTGGTCGGCGTTGAGACCGCCGCCGGTGAAGATGCCGACGCGGTCGAAGGTGTAGGTCTGCGGCGTGGCGTCGGAATAGGTGCCCGACACGGAGTAGGTGACATTGGTGCCAAGGATGGTCCACGCGAGGTCGAGTCCGGAGGCGGTGCGGGTGGCGGTCAGCGAGAAGGTGTAGCTGCCGGTGGCGAAAGAGAGATTGCCGGGCGTGGCGTTGGCGGTGCCGACGAGGGTGGCGCCGGCGCCGCTGCCGAAGCTGCCGGAGTTGGGGTTGTCGCGTTCCCACAGGCGGCTGTAGGTCTGGCCTGTGCTCGTGCCGGAGTTGGTGGCGAAGTAGCCGAGCCAGCCGGTGGCGCCGGACTGGCCGTTGACGTCGTAGAGACCAAAGCGGAACTGGTCGGCCTGCGGGGCGTTGAGATTCGTGAAGGTGACACCGCCGGAGAGGGTGATGGTGTCACCGACGGTGGCCAGGGTGTAGGGCGAGGCCGAGGCGGCGTAGATGGTCTGGTCGTCGGCGGACTCGGTGGTGCCGTTGCCAATGACGGGACTGGCGGTGTTGAGGTCGCTGGTGATGCTGCCGGTGTATTGGGTCCAGGAGCTCAGCAACTCGGCGTGAGCGAGGGCGGGCAGGGCGAGGAGACCAAGGGTGGTGATGGCGCGGGACACGCGGAGGCTCGAAGCGGTCATGGTGCTTTTCATGGGGTTGAGGGGCGGGTTGAACAGCCAGAGAGAAAATACTTTCTCTAAATTAAGCAAGTATTTTCTCTGGGGCCTATCGGAGGCGGTATTTCCATGGAGAAGCAGGCCGAATTCCGGCCAAGAAAGGCTTTTCTCGCAGGGGTTTTTGCGGTTGAGTGTGGGTTGCCATGTCTTCACTCGCCGAGATCGCCCGCATTTGCGGGGTTTCCATCGGGGCCACGTCCAAGGCCCTGAGCGGCAAACCGGGTGTGTCCGAGGCCACCCGGCAGCGCATCCTCAGCGTGGCCGCTCAGCACAACTACCGGCCCAACCGCCTCGTTCACGCCATCCAGAGCGGGCGCAGTCTGACGGTGGGGTTGACGTGCAACGACTTCCGAGACGACTTTTCCGGTCGGATCGTCGAGGGCATGCTCGAGGTGCTCTACGGAGCCGACTACGACGCGATCGTCATCAGCTGGGACCTGTGCGTGCACGAGGGGGAAAAGGTGTTGCGCACCTTCGCCGAGCGGCGGGTGGACGGCCTGTTGATGTTTCCGCCGGCGGACCAGCCGTCGCAGGCTTATCTGCAGGAGCTCAAGAGCTTTCACCGGCCCATCGTGGTGGTCGACCAGACGTTTGCTGGGGTGGAGGATTACGACTTTGTCGGCAGCCAGGACTTCGAGGGCGGCGTGCTGGCGGTCGACCATCTCGTGGCGCTGGGCCATCGTGACATCGCCAACATCGGCCTGCGCAAGACCAGCACCGGCCGCGCGCGTCTCGAGGGGTTTCGCGCCGGCATGCAACGTCACGGCCTAGCGGTGCACGACAAGTGGATGCGCGAGATCCAGCGTTATGGCACTGAGGAGGCTTATCGCCACGCCAAGGAACTGCTCCAAGGCCCCACGCCGCCCACCGCCATCGTCGCCTTCAACGACTGGGTGGCCATGGACGTGCTCGCCGCCGCCCACGACCTCGGTCGGCGCGTGCCGCAGGACGTGTCGATCGTCGGTTTTGCGGATCTTAAGGTCGCCTCGGTGGTGCGCCCCCGTCTGACAACGGTGGCTCAGGATCCGAGCACGATCGGTCGCCGCGCGGCCGGCCGCTTGCTCGAGCTGCTCGGCGTGATGGCGCCCGAAACCGGCGGCGAACCCGCGCCCGAGGGACTCGTCTGTGATCGGGTTCCCGTGCGTCTGGCCCCGGGCGAGTCCTGCGGTCCGGCTCCGTCGGGACGCGTTTGAGGCCCTGGGGCGGTTTGGGGGAATACGGCAAAGAAGTTGCTCTTTGCCCCCCGACCGGCCTATTGCTTCCGGTTACCTAAATGAACGAACCTTCCAACCAGCTGCTGGTGGTGCTGCTTCTGCTGCTCGCCAACGGCGTGTTTGCCACGGCGGAGATCGCCTTGGTCTCGTCCCGCAAGTCCAAGCTCCAAGACCTCGCCGACGAAGGCGACCCGCGCGCCGCCGCCGCCCTCCGGGCCGCCGAAAACCCCAACCGCTTCCTCTCCGCGATCCAGCTCGGCCTCATCCTCATGACCGTGCTGGCCGGTGCCTTCTGCGCGCCCGGCCTGTCCGCCCGCCTCGCCGTCGCCATCGAGGGCTGGCCCGTCGTCGGCGCTTACGCGCAGCCCGTCGCCTTCGCGGCCGTGGTCACCGCCATCACCCTCGCCGCCGTCGTCAGCGAACTCATCCCGCGCCGCGTCGCCACCCGCTACCCCGAGCGCTTCGCCGTCGCGCTTACCCGCCTCATCAACCTTTTCGCCGCGTTCGTCTCGCCCGTCATCGCCCTGCTCGACCGCGTCGCCGACATCCTCCTGAAGCCCTTCGGCTTCACCAAGGCCCACACCGAGGCCGTCATCTCGGACGACGAGGTCAACAGCCTCATTCAACAAGGCCTGCACGCCGGCGTCTTCAACAAGGCCGAGACCGATATGGTCGCGGGCGTGCTCGAGCTCGACCAGCTCCCCGTCACCGCGCTCATGACCCCGCGGCCCAAGATCGTCTACCTCAACGTCGACGACCCCGACGAGGTCAACTGGCGCAAGATCGTCGCCAGCGGCCACTCGCGTTTCCCTGTTTACCAGAGCAACCGCGACCAGGTCCTCGGCATGGTCACCGTCAAGGCCATCTGGGCCAACTCCGCCTTCGGCCTCACCACCAACCTGCGCAACCTCATGGCCGCGCCCCTCGTCGTGCCCGAGACCCTGATGGCCAACCAGCTCCTCGAGCAGTTCAAGAAGACCGGCCAGCACGGCGCCCTCGTGGCCGACGAGTTCGGCTCGATCCAGGGCATGGTCACGCTCATCGACGTCATGGAGGCCATCGTCGGCGACCTGCCCGAACGCGGCCGCCGCGAGAACCCCGAGGCCCGCAAGCGCGACGACGGCTCCTGGCTGATGGACGCCACCCTGCCGACCATCGAACTCAAGGAACTGCTCGAGATCGACGAACTCCCCCACGAGGAGGACGCCGACTTCCAGTCGCTCGGCGGACTCATGATGACCTACTTCGGCCGCATCCCCCGCGAAGGTGACACCTTCGACCACGAGGGCTGGCGCTTCGAGGTCATCGACATGGACCGCCACCGCGTCGACAAGGTCCTCGTCTGCCGCGTGCCCTCCGAGCCGGCCGAAGCCGCCGAGGAAAAGATCGCCGGTTGACCTGCGCCGCCCGCGGTCCGGCCGCCCAAGGAGCGCCGCTTGCCGAGCGGCCCCGGCACGACCTCCCGCCCCATCGCCGATTGTCACTTATTAAGTGACAATCGACCGGGCGCGATTCGGCGCCGTTGGCCTGGTGGTCGTGATGGGGCGGCGTGGCGAGCGCGGCGCCGTTGAGCGAGCGCGATGTCGCCTCCCGGGTCGCGCCGCCCGTGTTGAGCGTTGTCATCGGCGGCGTGCGGCGGTTCGGTTGGCATCGCCATGATCCAACCCGGTCTTGTCTCGATCACCTTCAGGAAACTCACGCCGGCGGAGATCGTCGCCCTCGTGAAAAAAGCCGGCCTCGCCGGCATCGAGTGGGGCGGCGACGTTCACGCGCCCGCCGGCGACATCGCCCGCGCCCGCGAAGTGCGCGAACTCACCGAGCAGGCCGGGCTGCGCGTGGCCGCCTACGGCAGCTACTACCGCGCCGGGGCCGGCGAGGGCTCGGGAGCCGATTTCTCGCGCGTGCTCGAAAGCGCCGTGGAACTCGGCGCGCCCACCATCCGCGTCTGGCCCGGCAACGTCGCCTCCCGCGCCATCTCCGAGGAACGTCGCTGGGCCGTCGTCGAGGATCTGCGCCGCATCTCCGCGCTCGCCGCGGCGCACGGCATCACCGTCTCCACCGAGTTCCACGCCGACACTCTCACCGACACCAACGAGTCCGCCGCGCGCCTCCTGCTCGAGGTCGACCACCCCAATTGCCGCACCTACTGGCAACCGCACAACGGCGCGGCCACGCCCGCCTGTGCCGAGGGCCTCGCCGCCATCCTGCCCTGCCTCACCAACGTGCACGTCTTCCACTGGTGGCCCACCTCCGCCGAACGCCATCCGCTGGCCGACGGCGCCGAACGCTGGGCCGCGTTCTGGCCGCACATCCGCCGCGCGCCCGGCGACCGCTTCGCGCTGCTGGAGTTTGTCCAAGGCGATTCGCCCGAGACCTTCCTGCGCGACGCCGCCACGCTGAAGGACTGGCTCGCCGCCGACGCCTGAGCGCGTCCCGCGTGGTTGTGCCTCGACATGAACGGAAGCGTCCTGTGAGTTCGGGCAACCCACCACCCTCGGCATGAGGTTCCCACCGCCCATCGTCCGCGGCCTTGCCCGGGCCGCAGTCCCGCTCCTCGGCGCGGCCACTCCGCTGGCCGCCGCCCAGACCGCGTCGCCCTTCGCGACCGCGGCGGTCGTCGACCCCTGGTGCTGGGGCTTTGCCGGCGGCGCCGTCGCCATCGGCGCGCTTGCCTACGCGCTGCGCCTGCGGAGCGTTTACCGCGAGCGCCTGCACGCCTCCGTCATCACCGAGGCGCGCCTGCAACACCTCTTCGACCACGCGCCCGTCTCGATGCTCGAGGAGGATTTCACGCAGGTGGCCGCCTGGCTGGCGCAACTTCGCGCCGACGGCGTCACCGATCTGCGCGCGCATCTCGCGGCCAACGGCGACGAGGTGCGCCGGCAGTTTTCCAATATCCGTGTCGTGCTCGCCAACCGCATGGCGATGCGCGCCACCGGCGCCAGCTCCGTCAACCAATACCAGAACCAGCTCAAGCGTCTCATGACCCCGCAGGTGCAACGCGCCTTCGAGGAGGAGTTGCTCGCGATCTGGGAAGGCCGCCACGAGCTGCTCCTCGATATCGTCTACGAACGCGCCGGCGGTCAGGAGACCCACGCCGCGCTCCACTGGTCCGTGCCGGTCGACGAAGGCGTGCCCGACTACGGGCGCGTGCAGCTGGTCTTCACCGACATCACCGAGCTGCGCCGGGTGAAGGACCAGCTCCGTGAAAGCGAGGACCGCTGGCAGCTCGCCGTGCGCGGCATCAACGCCGGCCTCTGGGAACGCGACTTCGTCACCGGCCGCACCTTTTACTCCGACCGCAGCCGCGAGATCATCGGCTATGCTCCCGGTGAGTTGGACGACAATCCCGAGACCTGGGATCAGCTGGTGCATCCCGACGATCGCGAGTCGCTGCGGCACGGGTTGCAGGACCACCTCGCGCGCCGCTCGGCGGCCTTCCGTGTCGAGCATCGCATGCGTTGCAAGGACGGCCTCTACCGTTGGGTGCTCAGCCGCGGACAGGCCCTCTTCGACGACCACGGCCAGCCCCTGCGCCTCGTCGGCACCCACTCCGATATCCACGCCCGCAAGACCGCCGAGCACGCCCTCCGCGAGAGCGAGGCCCGCCTGCGCCGCATCTTCACCTACGCCGACTGCCTGCTCTGGCAGTCACGCATCCGCCTGCCCGAGGACGGCTCCTTTGTCTGGATCGTCGAACACGCCTCCGAGCACTCCCGCTCCGGTCTCAACCGCTTTCGCGGCTCCGTCTCCGACAAGAGCTGCTTCTGGGGCGACTCGCACCTGCCCGACTTCGACGCGATGGTCGCCGCCGCCCGCCGCGCCATCGAGGCCGGCGAGGAAGGCTACCGTCACGAATATCGCGTCGTGCGCGACGGCGAGACCGTGTGGGTCTCCGAGAGCGTCGAACTCGAACGCGCCGGCCCCCGCGAGTGGACCGCCGTCGGCGTCGTCGTCGACATCACCGCCAGCAAACGCGCCGAGGAGGCCCTGCGCGCCAGCGAGGACCGTTGGAAGATGGCTTTCCGCGGCTCTCAGGACGGCATCTGGGAATACAACTACGAGACCGGCCAGAGCTACTACTCCGACCGTTGGAAGGAGATGCTCGGCTACGCCCCCGACGAGATCGGCACCACCCGCGAGGAGTGGGTCGACCGCATCCATCCCGAGGACCGCCTGCGCGTCATCAAGGCCTTCAACGACCACCTGCAAGGCCACACGCCGGGTTACCACGTCGAGTTCCGCATGCGTTGCAAGGACGACACCTACAAGTGGATCCTCGCCCGCGGCCTCGTCGTCACCGGCCCCGACGGCCGCCCACAGCGCTCCGCCGGCTCGCACACCGACATCACCGAGCGCAAGGCCGCCGAGGCCGCCCTCGCCGCCGAACGCGAGCGCCTCAGCGTCACTCTCCGCGCCATGGCCGAGGGCGTGGTCGCCACGGACCGGCACGGAGTCATTCAGTTTATCAACCAGGCCGCCGAGACCATCACCGGCTGGACCGACGGTGCCGCCATCGGCCGCGACTTCGCCGATGTTTGTCCGCTGCAGCATCCGCACACCAAGGCTCCCTTGCCCTCGCTCGTCGCCACCGCCATGCGCGAGTCGCGCGTCGTCGACCTGCCCCCCGCCAGCATCCTCCTGCACCGGCAGGGCGTGCCCGTGCTCGTCGAGGGCCGCTGCGCGCCCATCCGCGACGCCAGCAGCCTGCCCGTCGGCGTGGTGCTCGTCTTGCGCGACGTCACCGAGCGCGCCCGCCTCGAGGCCGAGATGCTGCGCGCCACCAAGCTCGAGTCGGTCGGCGTGCTCGCCGGCGGCATCGCCCACGATTTCAACAACCTGCTCACCGTCGTCATGGGCAACCTCACGCTCGCCATGCTCGACACCCAGGTCATGTCCGTCGCCGGCCCCTGGCTCCAGGAAGCGGAGAAGGGCCTCGTCCGCGCGCGCGACCTCACCCAGCAGCTGCTCACCTTCTCGCGCGGCGGCGAACCGGTGCGCTCGGCCGTGCAGCTCGGCGTCGTCGTGCGCGAGGCCGCGGAGTTCTGCCTGCACGGCGCCAAGGTCAAGTGCCGCTACGCCATCGAGCCCGACTTGTGGGCGGCCGAGGTCGACAAGGGCCAGATCGGCCAGGTCGTGCAAAACCTCATCATCAACGCCGTGCAGGCCATGCCCGACGGCGGCCGCGTGCAACTTGAGCTCGCCAACGACGCCACTCCGCCCGTGCGCAGCGGCCTCGGCGGCGCGGCCATCCGCCTGACCATCGCCGACACCGGCCAGGGCATCCCGCCCGATCACCTGGCGAAGGTGTTCGATCCCTATTTCACGACCAAGAAGGAAGGCACCGGCCTCGGCCTCGCGACGGTTTACTCGATCATCAAGAAGCACGGCGGCCACATCGAGGTCGACTCGGCCGAGGGCAAGGGCACCACCTTCCGCATCTGGTTGCCCGCGACCCGCGCCGCGCCCGCGCCCGCACAGGCCCAGCCGGCGGCGGCTGACGCGCTCACCGGCCGCGTGCTCTTCATGGACGACGAGGAGAACATCCGCAGCATGGCCACGACGCTGCTCCGCCGCATGGGCTTCGAGGTCGAGGCCGCCGCGGACGGCGCCGCCGCGCTGCGCGCCTACACCGAGGCGCTCGGCACGCCGCGCGCCTTCAACCTCGTCATCACCGACCTCACGGTGCCCGGCGGCATGGGCGGCCGCGAGCTCATGACGAAGCTCCTGCAGCTCGACCCCGACGTGAAGGCCATCGTGTCGAGCGGTTACTCGAGCGACCCGGTCATGGCCGACTTCAAGGCCTACGGCTTCAGCGGCATGGTCCCCAAGCCCTACCGGATCACCGACCTCGCCAAAACCATCCGCCAAGTGCTGGAGGGGTGAGGG
>JAUWBF010000013.1 GCA_030601755.1 Verrucomicrobiota bacterium
CGAACCAACGATCCCCCGCCCTTCCAAACAAAACCACCATCCATCCTCCCGACGACCAACCGCCGGCTCACCGAGCCGACCCACCTCGCGACATGCGAGGTTTTTAAAAACACCTTATTGAGACAGAGTCCCAATTTCACCCGCTCATACCTATGGACAATCTAGCCATCTACTTCGCCACCGAGACCGGCAACGCCGAAACCCTCGCCAACCAGACCCACGAGCGCGCCCTCGCCACCGGCCGCGCCGACGCCACCGTGCAGTCCATCGCCAAGCTCACGCCCGAGGACCTCGCCGCGCATAAGCTCGCCGTCTTCGTCGTCAGCACCTGGGGCGACGGCGAGCCTCCCAGCGACGCCACCGACTTCTACTACGGCCTCGAGAAGCAGACCGGCCTCGACCTATCGGGCGTCACCTACGCGGTCTTCGGCCTCGGCGACCGCGACTACGCCGACTTCAACGCCTTCGCCCGCAACCTCGACGAGCAGCTCGCCGCCCGCGGCGCCCGCCGCCTGCTCGACCGCGCCGAGGCCGACCTCGACTTCGACGACACCTACGCAGCCTGGGCCGACCGGCTCTTCGCCGCGCTCGAATCCGCCCCCGCCGTCACCACTTCCTGAATACACCATGCGGACGCTCCGGAACGCCGCGCACGACGGCGACCTCAAGTTCATCGCCGGCGTCGTCTGCGCCGTCGCCCTGCTCGTCGCGTTCCTCCTGCTGCTCCACCGCTGACACCACTCTCCCGATTCGTCCGCCCGCGAGGGCGGACGTGGTTAAGGTCAAAACAAGGTCAACACAAAGGCCGCCGGGTTTGGTCGCCCGGCGGCCGCTTGACCGACAGACCGCCGACCTTGCCGCCCCGTTGAAGACCTTTCGACCAAACCCGACCTGACCAACCAAACGACCAAGACCATGCGCAAACGTATCTGGCAAATCCACTCCTGGCTCGGCCTCGTCGCCGGCCTGGGCCTGATTGTCATCGGCCTCACCGGCAGCCTGCTCGTCTTTCACGACGACATCGAAAACCTGCTCAACCCCGAGATCGTCCGCGTCGAGCCGACCGCCGCCGGCCGCCTGCCCGCCAACCAGCTGCTCGCGTCCACCCGCGCGCAGCTCCCCGAACACCGCGTCGCCGGCTGGCTCTACCGGCTCGACGAGCCGACCCAGGCCGACCTGCTCTACGTGCGCGAGCCCGGCTCGCCCGAGTGGTTCATCGCCACCGTCAACCAATACACCGGCGAGGTCCTCGCCAGCCCGCGCCTCGGCACCGAGACCTTCACCGGCTGGGTGCTCGACCTGCACTACACGTTCTTTGCCGACGATGTCGGCGTCGTCGCCGCCGGCATCATCGGCCTGCTGCTGGTGCTGCTCGGCGTCAGCGGCGTCTATCTTTACCGCGATTTCTGGAAAAACCTCCTCACCCTGCGCCTGGGCCGCAGCACGCGCATCCTCTTTTCGGATACGCACAAGTTCATCGGCATCACCACGGTGGCCTTCAACCTCATCCTCGGCTTCACCGGCGCCTACTGGAACATCACCCACATCATCGGCCACATCGTCGAGGACCACGACGAGGAAAAGCCCGCCTCCGCCGCCATCCACTACGCCGAGCCGCTCGACCTCGACGCGCTCATCGCCGACACGGACACGCGCATCCCCGGCTACCTGCCCCGCTTCGTCTCGCTCCCCACCGAGGAGGGCTGGCCGATCACCTTCTACGGCGAGGCCCCCGGCAACTTCCTCACCGGCCCCTACGGCAGCACCGTCAGCTACGACGCGCAGACCCACGCCTTCACCGCCGCGCACGACGTGCGCGAGGCCGGCCTGTGGACGCGCATCGCCGACACCTTCACGCCTCTGCACTACGGCACCTTCGGCGGCCTGACCGTGAAGATTCTCTGGACCCTCGGCGGCCTCACGCCCGGCGCGCTGGCCATCACCGGCTTTGCGATGTGGTGGCTGCGCCGCCGCCGCGCCCCGGCCCGCGCCCGTCCCGCGACCAACGCCCTCCCCGTTTTCCCATGATACATCCGGCATCATCCAAACATCGCACCATCGCCGGCGCCGCCCTCCTCGCGGGCGCGCTGCTCAACAGCGCCCTCCACGCCCAGACAACCGAGGCCGACAACGCCGCCTCCACGTCCGCCGCGCAAGAGGAGGTTCTCACCCTCGCCCCCGTCGAGGTCAGCGCCGAGGTCGCCAAGGCCGCGCCGCCCGCGCTCGCCACCACCCGCCTGGAGCTGAGCGCGCGCGAGACGCCCCAGTCCATCTCCACGATCGACGAGGAGCGCATGCAGCTGGAGAACTTCTTCAACGTCGACGACGTGCTTCGCAACGTCACCGGCGTGCACGTGTCCTTCTACGACACCGAGCGCCCGCTCTACTACGCCCGCGGCTTCCAGATCACCGATTTCCAGATCGACGGCATGCCCTCCTACAGCAGCTCCACCAGCCAGGAGTTCGACACCGCCCTCTACGACAACATCACCGTCGTGCGCGGCGCCAACAGCCTCATCAGCGGCGCCGGCATCCCTTCGGCCACCGTCGACCTGCACCGCAAGAAACCCGGCAGGGAACTCGCCGCCTCGGTCTCCGCCAGCACCGGCAGTTGGGACCTCTACCGCGGCGTCGTCGACGTCAACGTCCCCCTCACCAAGAGCGGCTCCGTGCGCGGCCGCGTCGTCGGCGTCGCCCAGACCGAGGAGAGCTTCCTCGACCGCTACTCCGACGTAACCACCGCCTGGCTCGCGACTTTCGAGGCCGACGTCAGCCCGACCACGACTCTCGGCTTCGGTTACCAAACGCAGGAAAACGAGCCCGACAGTCCGATGTGGGGCGTGATCCCGCGCTTCGCCGCCGACGGCTCCCTCGCCAACCTGCCCCGCTCGATCAACTTCTCCGCCGACTGGACCTACTGGAGCCGTCAGGCCGACACCGCGTTCATCACGCTCAATCAAAAGATCGGCGAAAACTGGGACTTCCGCGCCGCCTACAACCGCACCACCGGCGAGACCAGCCGCCTCGCGGTGTATGCCAACGGCAATCCCGACACCACCACCGGCTCGGGCCTCTTCCTGCTCTCCGGCGCCAACGAGTCCGAGGACGTGCGCGACAACCTCGACCTCTACCTCTCCGGCAAGTTCACCCTCTTCGACCGCGAGCACGACCTCGTCGTCGGCTGGAACTACGAGGATCTTGAGAACAACGCCGCCGTCCTCGGCGGCAACTCCGGCTGGGGCGCCGGCGCCTGGAACTACGTCATCCCCGACTACCGCATCTACAACGGTGTCACCGCCACCCGACCGGTCGTCTTCGACACCGGCGCCGACCGCGTGACCAACACCCGCCAGCAGGGCTTCTACGGCACCACCCGCCTGCGCCCGCTCGACCCGCTCGCCGTCATCCTCGGCGCCCGCGTCAGCAGCTGGGAAACCTACGTCGACAGCTATGCCGCCGGCGGCGCCTACACCGGCCGCACCGGCGCGGCCGAGGTCAGCTCCGAGGTCACGCCCTACGCCGGCGTTGTCTACGACGTCACCAAGGACATCGCCCTCTACGCCAGCTACACCGAGAGCTTCCGCCCGCAGACCCAGAAGGACCGCAACTTCAACACCGTCTCGCCCGCCGTCGGCAGCAACACCGAGCTCGGCGTGAAAACCGAGTTTTTTGACGACCGCCTCGTGCTCAACGTCGCCGTCTTCGAGACCAAGGTGGACAACTTCGCCATCGTCGACGTCACCCAGCCGCCCAACTCCCTGCCCGACGGCAGCACGCCCTACATCGGCGTCGACGGCACCGAGAGCCGCGGCGTGGAAATCGACCTCGCCGCCGAGCTCGCCGCCGGTTGGACCGCCAGCATCGGCTACTCCAACGTCAACACCCGCCGCAACCCGGCCGACCTCACCTACGCCAACGTCCCCGAGCACCTCCTGCGCTTCAACACCACCTGGCGCCTGCCCGGCGACTGGAACCGCCTGACCATCGGCGCCGGCGTCAACTGGCAGGGCGAGCAGACCGGCTCGGTCACCACCCACCCGACCATCGTCCCGATCCGCGTCACCCAGGATCCGTTCGCGCTGGTCAACTTCTTCGCCAACTACCGGTTCACGGACAACCTCTCGGCGACCTTCAGCGTGCGCAACGCCTTCGACGAGACCTACTGGGCCACGCTCGACTACCCCAACTACGGCGAGCCCCGCAGCTTCCAGCTGACCGTGCGCTACACGTTCTGATCCGGGACGAACGACTCGACCACCCAGCCGCCGCGGACGCCCAACGGACCGCGGCGGCCCTTTTCCAGCCCCATCATGAAACACGACATCCGCACCTCCCTCGCGCTCCTCCTTGGGGCTGTCCCCCTCTCGCTGGCCGCGCAATCCGCCGCCGCCTCCACCGCCGCCGCGACCGGCGACGACCAGGCCGTGCAACTCGAGCCCGTCGACGTCACCGCCGGCCGCGTCTCGCCCTACGCTCCCGAGAGCGTCTCCCAGCTCGGCCCGCTCGGCGCGCGCGACCTGCTCGACACGCCGTTCTCGGTCAACGTCGTCACCGAAGAGTTGATACGCAACACCCAGGCCGTCACGCCCGACGACATCTTCAAGCTCAACCCCGTCGCGCAGCTCAACAACCCGCACACCCGCTTCTTCACCGGCGTCAACCTCCGCGGGTTCTCCAGCGCCTCCACCAAGCGCATCGACGGCGTGCCCAGCACCAGCAGCTACCTGCCCGTCGACGTCGAGGACAAGGAACGCGTCGAGGTCATCACCGGCCTCTCCGGCTTCCTCTACGGGCCCGGCAACGTCGGCGGCACCATCAACTACGTGCTCAAGCGCCCCACCGCCGAACGCCTCAATCGCTTCACCGTCGGCAACACCAGCGGCACCAACCTCCACGCCCACGCCGACCTCGGCGGCCCCGTCGACTCCGAGGGCAAGCTCGGCTACCGCGTCAACCTGCTCGGTCAGGACGGCGACACCGACACCGATTTCCAGTCCATCGAGCGCCGCTTCGCCAGCGCCGCCTTCGATTGGAAGGCCACCGACGCCCTGACCCTCAACTTCGACGCCTCCTACAGCTTCAAGCGCATCGACGGCACCGAGCCCTACTGGACCGCCGCCCCCGGCGTCGCTTATCCCTCGGCACCCGATCCTGATAATTTCTACGGCCAGCCCTTCAGCTTCAGCGAGGCCACCCAGCACCACCTCGGCGGCGGCTTCGACCTCGAGCTCACCCCCGACCTCAAGGTCCGCTCCGGCTACGCGCATCGCGAGGGCACCACCGATCTCTCCGCGGTCAACAACACCCTCACCGCCGGCGGCACCTACACCGCCGTGTCCAGCACCTGGGAATACCCCGACATCACCACCGACGGCGGCTACCTGCTGTTCGACTGGGATTTCGCGACCGGCCCGCTCGACCACACCTTGACCGCCGGCTTCTTCGGCGACCGCGACGAGCGCACCAACTTCCGCAGCCCCGCCGGCGGCTGGACCGCCCTCGCCATCCCCGCCGCCTCGCTCTCCAGCCCCTCCTACGTCTTCACGCCGCCCCCCGGACCGGCCGGCCCCAAATACATCGCCGGCCACAGCATCAACCGCAACATCGTCGTCGGCGACAGTATCGCCATCGGCGACCGCTGGACCGCCCTCGTCGGCCTCAACCACACCACCATCGCCGACCGCTCCTACAACGCCCTCGGCGCGAAGACCACCAGCTACAACGAGAGCGAAGTCACCCCGACCGTCACCCTCGTCTTTAAACCCGCCGAAAACCTTTCCCTCTACGCCAACTACATGGAGAGCCTCGAAAAGGGCGGCACCGCGCCCGCCTTCTTCGGCGGCGTGCCCGTGGTCAACGCCGGCGAGATCTTCGCCCCGCTCATGAGCGAGCAATACGAGGTCGGCGCCAAGGCCCGCGTCGGCGGCACCCTGCTCACCGCCGCGCTCTTCCAGATCGACAAGGGCCTGCAATACACCGACTCCACCAACCCCGCCGCGCCCGTCTACGTGCAGGACGGCCGCCAGGTCCACCGCGGCCTCGAGTTCACCGCCACCGGCGCCGTCAACGACGAGCTCACCCTCTTCGGCGGTCTCACCCTGCTTGATCCCGAGATCAAGGACAACGCCTCCAATCCCGCGCTCGAGGGCAAGACGCCCGTCGACGTGGCCAAGGTCTTCGCCAAGGCCTACGCCGAGTATGACGTCGGCCAACCCTCCGGCCTCATCCTCACCGCCGGCGTCTACTACACCGGCTCGCAATACGTGAACGCGCTCAACACCGACGAAATCCCCTCGTTCATCACGGCCGACCTCGGCCTGCGCTACGAGACCACCGTTTCCGGCCTGCCGCTCATCACCCGCCTCAACGTCAGCAACATCACCAACGAGGCCTACTGGCTCAACTCCCACTACGTCGGCGCGCCGCGCACCGTGCGCCTCTCCGCCACCATCGAGTTCTAAGATCTCTCCGTATCCAAAATGAAAACACACCGCATCCTCGCCCTCTCCGCCGCCCTACTCGCCCTCGCCGCCACCGCGCGCGCCCACTTCGTGTGGCTTGAGCGCGACGCCGACACCGGCAAGTCCGCCGCCTACTTCGGCGAATGGGCCGCCGGGCTCCGCGAAACCCAGGACGGCTACCTCAAGCTCATCGCCGCGCCGAAGGCCCTCGCCAGCGACGGCACCGCGCTGCCGGTCGACATTCAAAACGACCGCATCGCCATCGACACCGCGAACGCCGCCGCCGGCGATCTGCGCCTGACCAACCTCTACTTCCCCGAGAAGGGCAAGAACCTCGTCCACTACCAGGCCAAGCTCGGCCGCGCCGACACCGCCGCCAGCCTCGACCTCGAGCTCGTGCCCGCCAACGCCGGCAGCAACACGTTCACGCTACTGCTGCGCGGCGAGCCCGTGGCCGACGAGGATGTCGTGCTCTTCACCTCCTCCGGCTGGAACCGCACGTTCAAGACGGACGCCAACGGCAAGGTGACGCTCGAGACTCCTTGGCCCGGCCAGTGCGTCGTCGAGGTCGGTCACGTCGAACAAAAACCCGGCGAGCACGACGGCCGCGCCTACGAGGCCATCCGCCACGTGCACACCGTCACCTTCGACGCCAAGTAAACCGCGACGCCCCCCAAAGGAGAACGGACATTCCTGTCCGTTCCCCTAGCAACGCTCCGACCCGACGACGTGAACGGACAGGAATGTCCGTTCTCCCATCAGAATGCCCACCGCCAGCCCGACACCATCGCCTTACTCCCGCGCGGCTCGCGCACGGCCCGGCTACCGCCGCGCCGTCGCCTCACGCGCCCTCGCCGCCACGGCCGGAGGCTACGCGCTGGCCGCGCTCTGCGCGGCCGCGGTGGCGTTGCTCTCCGGCGCGCCGCGCGACGAGGCCATCGCGCTGGCGGTGCTGCCGGCGCTCGTCGCGCAGATCGCCGCGGCCGTGTGGGCGTTCTGGGCCGCCAGCGCCACGCGCGCCTGGCTCGGCATCGCCGCGCCGGCGGCGGTGTTCGGCGTCATCATCGTTTGGATACAACATTTCGCCGCATGAAGGACACCGGCTTTCGCAACGCCATGACGTGGCTGCACACCTGGGCGGGCCTGCTGCCCGGCTGGGTGCTCTTCGCGATCTTCGTCACCGGCACCGCCTCGTATTTCCGCCCCGAGATCACCGCGTGGATGCAGCCCGAGGCTCCGCGGCGCGTCTCCGCGCTCGTCGCCGGGCAACACGCGCTGGCCCACCTCGCCGAGGTCGCGCCCGACGCGCCGCGCTGGGCGATCAGCCTGCCCGACGCGCGCACGTCGGAGCTCAAGGTCTTCTGGCAGGAGCCGCCCGCGCGCCGCTTCAAGAGCGCCGAGCTCGATCCGCAGGGCGGCGCGGAGTCGACCGCGCGCAAGACCTACGGCGGCGAGTTCTTTTACCGGTTTCATTTTCAGCTCATGCTGCCGCACCCGTGGGGACGCTGGATCGCGTGCTTCGCGGCGGCGTTCATGCTGGTGGCGCTGGTGAGCGGCGTGGCCACGCACCGGCGGTTGTTGGCGGACATGTTTTTGTTTCGTCGCACACGCGACGGTCGCCGCCCGTGGCTCGATTTCCACAACGTCACCGCGGTGCTCGCGCTGCCGTTCTACGTGCTGATCGCCTACAGCGCGTTGGTCGTGTTTACGCACATGTATATGCCGTGGGCCGGCAAGGCGCTCGACGCCCGCGGCGAAAAGCCGGCCAAACCCGCGGTGACTGGCGCGGTCGCCGGTGGCGAAGGTCCGACCGTCGACACCGTGTCCGTGGACGAGATTTTCACCACCACCGCCAAGCTCTGGGGCGAGGAGCGCTCGGTTCGGCGCATCGACGTCACCGACCGCGGCACGCCCGGCGCGACCATCACGCTTACGCGCGCCGACGGCGGGGCGGTGTCGTTGCACGCGCGCGAGGTGAGCAAATTTTCCGCCGTCACCGGCGAGCCGATCGAGCAGGCCGAGAAAACGGGACCGGGCCGCGCCGTGGGCGGCTGGCTTTACGGGTTCCACCTCGCGCGCTTCGCCGATCCGGTGCTGCGCACGCTGTTCTTCGTGATGGGCGCGATGGGCACGGCCATGACGGGCACGGGGCTGGCGTTGTGGACGCTCAAGCGTCGCGAGAAGTTGTCCTCGGCCGGACGCGGCGGGCGGTTCGGCTATTGGCTGGTCTCGCGGCTCAACATCGCCTTCGTCACCGGTCTGCCCATCGCGTGCGCCGCGTATTTCTGGGCCAACCGTCTCGTGCCCGCCGGGCTCGCCGGTCGCGACCAATGGGAGATCAACGCCGTGCTTATCACCTGGGCGGTGACCGCGCTGCACGCGTTCGTCCGCCCCGAGCGGGCCGGCTGGCGCGAGCAGTTCGCGGTGGGCGCGGTGGCGTTTGGCGGGTTGCCGTTGCTCGACCTCGCCACCGGCGGACGTTTCGACGGACTGCACGCGGGCTTCGCGGCGGTGTTCTTCGCGCTGGCCGCCTTCTGCGGATTGGGCGCGCGCAAACTTTCAAAAACCTCCGCCGCATGACCTGGCTCGCCATCGCACTCGACTACGCCGCGCTGCTGGCCTTTGCGCTCGGCATGGAGATTCACCACCGCGCGATCCTGCGGCGCACGCCGTCGGCCGGTCGTCGACTCGCGTGGAAAACCGCCGGTGCCCTGTTGCTCGTGCTGGCGTTGATCGCGGCCATCGGCACGCAGGGCGTCGCGGTGGGACTCGTGTTGTGGTTCGTCGCGTGGGCCGGCGGCGGCCTCGTGCTCACGCTGCTGCTGGCCTGGAGGCCTCGGTGGTGCTGGCTGCCGGCGGTGGCGCTGATGCTGAGCGGAGTGGTTGGCGGAGTCTGCGCGGCGGGCGTGTGACAGTTGCGACTGATTTTCACCCACAAGAAGCGGCTGATCGCCCGCTGCGCTTGTCGGATGCCCGGTCGGCCGTAGGGTGCGGTCAACCTTCAACCCATCCATCATCATGAGCACCTCCACCATCGCCATCGCCGCCAAGTGTGAAACCTGCACCTACTGGGAGGCCAAGTCCGGCAACACCGGCGAATGCCGCCGCCATGCGCCGCAAACCATCGCCTTCACCGTCGACGACAACGTGAAGTTCGAGTCGAAGTTCCCCGCCACGCAGGCTTCCGACTGGTGCGGCGATTATGCCGCCAAAGCCTGATCAAACCGCATTCCCACCGCGGATCGCCACCTCTGACGACCCGCAATCAACGGAGGCTCAACCGCCTCCGTTTTTTCATGGTTTTTAGTTGATACTGGTTCTCAGTATCATATTTCTCGGGCGTGCAAATCACCCACACGTTCGACCCGGTCATCGCGCCCTTGGCGGAGACGTTTCGCCGTCAGGCCGACACCCTGCTCGACCTGCGGGAGTGCGCCATGAACAAGACCCGCCCCGGTCACTGCGTCGCGTGCTACTTCGAGTTGCAATCCGCCGCGGCCGAGCGCGCCATCGCCAAGCTTTGCCCGCTGCGCAACTGGCTGGAGTCGCACATCGAGATCGTCGCCTTTGACGGCGAACGGTGTCACCTCGAGGCGTTTCCGCTCAACCTGTTCGACGCGGGCGATCTCGAGACCTATTGCCGCCGCACCATGGCGGAGTTTCACGAGAACCGCGCCTACACCTCGCCGCGGATCAACCTCACCTTTCGCTACAAACAGGCGGCCTAAGCCCGTCCGCGCCGCACGTCCATGGCGACCCGCTCCCCCGAGGCCATCGAGGCGTTCTGCCTGAGCGCGCAACGCCATTGGAGCGCACAGGGCGGCCGCCGCAGCCAGGTGCGCGACGTGCTCGCCCGCATCATCGCCGCGCAGGAGTTGCCCTTCACCGCCGAACAACTCCTCAGCGAGGCGCGTCGCTCCGACCGCGGCATCTCGCAAGCCTCCGTCTACCGCACGCTCGGCAGCCTCGTGGAGGCCGGCCTGCTCAACGAGTTCATCGGGCCCGGCCAGCTGCGGTGCTACAACCTCGTCGACACCGCCCACCCCGGCGTGAGCAACATCGTCTGCACCGACTGCCGACAGGTCGTGCCGTTGCAGGACGACTGCCTGCCGCTGCGAGAGGGCTTTCTGGCCAAGCAACTCGGTTTCACGCCCAGCAAGATGAGCCTGCGCATCGAGGCCTCCTGCGAGGAACTCAAGCGCACCGGCACTTGCGGCCGCCGCAAGACCACCCAAGGCTGAACACCGCGCCCACCCGTCCCCGACCTGACCTGCCACTTTCCCGACCACGACCATGATTCTCGACATCCCCGACGTCCTCTCGCCCGACCAGCTCACCAAGGCCCGCTCGATCCTCGAAGCGGCCGCGTGGGTCGACGGCAAGACCACCGCCGGCCACCAAGCCGTCCACGCCAAGGACAACCTGCAGCTGCCCGTCGACTCGCCCGCCGCGCTCGAGGTCGGCGACATGATCCTGCGCGCCCTCAGCGCCAACCCGCTCTTCACCTCGGCCGCCCTGCCCCTGCACATCCTGCCGCCCATGTTCAACCGCTACTCCGGCGGACAACAATTCGGCACCCACGTCGACGGCTCCGTGCGCGTGATCCCCGGCACCGGCCACCGCATCCGCACCGACCTTTCATGCACGCTCTTCTTCGCCGGCCCCGACGAATACGACGGCGGCGAACTCATCATCGAGGACACCTACGGCGCCAAGTCCGTCAAACTGCCCGCCGGCCACATGGTGCTCTACCCGTCGACCAGCCTGCACCACGTCAAACCCGTGACCCGCGGCGCGCGCCTCTGCTCGTTCTTCTGGCTGCAAAGCATGATCCGCGAGGACAGCCGCCGCTCGATCCTCTTCGACATGGACATCGCCATCCAGCGGCTAGCGGCCGAGCAGCCCACCCACGCCTCAGTGGTCCAGCTCACCGGCGTCTACCACAACCTCCTCCGCCAGTGGGCGGAGATGTGAAATCCGCATGACGATTTATTGAACCACGGATTGCACGGATAACCACGGATTCGTCTTACGTCTCCCGCATCCGTGAATATCCGTGCAATCCGTGGTTAAAAGTTGAAACCCAACCGCGGTTGATACGTCCCCTTGGCCTCCAGCGCCATCACATGAAAAAGATCTTTCGCTCCGTCCTCTTCTGGATCCATCTCGCCGCCGGTCTCGTCGCCGGCGCGATCATCGCCGTCATGTCGTTCACCGGCGCAGTGCTCGCCTTCGAACACGAGATCGTCGAATGGGCCGAGCGCGACGTGCGCCGCGTCGAGGCGCCCGCCGAGGGCGTCGCGCCCAAGCCGCTCGACGAGCTGCTCGCCGCCGTCAAGGCCTCCGCCCCCGAGGACGCCAAGCCCTCCGGTGTCACCGTCTCGCGCGACCCGCGCGACGCCGTCGCCGTCAGCTACGGCCGCGACGGCACGTATTACGTCAACCAATACACCGCCGCGGTCGTCCCGCCCTCGCCCACCCGCACCCACGATTTCATGCACCTCATGGAGGACTGGCACCGCCGCCTCGCCCTGAGCGGCGACCACCGCGAGACCGGTCGCGCCATCACCGGCGCCTGCAACGCCGCCTTCCTCGTGCTCGCGATCACGGGCCTCTACCTGTGGTGGCCGCGCCAATGGATCGCCCGCCACCTGCGACCCGCGCTGAAATTCACCGGCGCCCACGGCAAGGCCCGCGATTGGAACTGGCACAACGTCTGGGGCTTTTGGTCGCTCGTGCCCATCATCGTCATGGCCGCCACCGGCATGGTCTTCTCCTACCCGTGGGCCAACGCCCTTGTTTACCGCGCCTTTGGCGAGGAAGCCCCGCAGCGCGGCGGCCCGCCCGGCGGCGCCGACGAGGTGCCCGCGTTCGAGCGTCCCGAGGGCGCGACCAAGCTCGGCTACGAAGCCGTCTTCCAACGCATCACCACCGACATCCCCGGCTGGACCACGATCACCCTGCGCGAGGGTCTGCCCCGCCGCCGTGGTGCCGGTCCCGGAGCCGGCGCCGGCCAGCCGCAAAACGGCCAGACCGAGACGCGCCCCCAGCGCCACCAGGCCCAGCCCTACAGCGCAACGGTCAAGGGCGACGGCCTCGGCCCCGCCTTCGCGTCCACCAGCCTCGTCATCAACCCCTTCACCGGCGACAACCTCACCCGCGCCGACTTCGGCGACCTGAGCACCGGCCGCCAGGCGCGCTTCTGGGTCCGCCACCTGCATACCGGCTACGCCCTCGGCTGGATCGGCCAGGCCATCGCAGCCCTCGCCTGCATCGGCGGCTGCATCCTTGTTTACACCGGCTTCGCCCTCAGCTGGCGACGCTTCTTCGGCAAAAAAACCGCCTCCGCGTAGGCGCGACGTCCGCATCGGACGCCCCTCCAGTCACCTCCGTGACCCGCGCTTCGCGGCCTTGGGGAGCCGCGCCCAGAGCGCTTGGAGCGCTTCTCCCAAGGCACGGTGGAAGTCGCCCCCATGGCCCAACGCCCCCGTCGTGAATACCGTTGGGCACGCATCAAATCGGATGCGCCGCGCGGGCGGTTTGTCCGCGCGTTCATCACGAACCCCCGAAGAAAACAAACGCCATAAAAACACTCCACCCGCCCAAGCTCATCGCCCTCGCCGGACTGCTCGCCTTCATCCCGCCGCTGCACGCCCAGGTCGAGGAAGACGAATGGTATGACCCGACCGACTGGTTCAACGGCAACAACATCGAGTCCGACGACACCTACGACTACACCGACACCTGGGACTACGATTACGACAACGACTACTGGGACGGCTACACCTGGTATGACAGCGTCTATGATCGCGACTACAACACGACCATGACCCGCGTCTATCCCTACTACTGGCAGGCCTACTACTACACCCCGGCCCGTGACAACCAGTGGAACAACGACCGGAACAACACCCGCTCCGATCGCGACAACCGGTCCTCGTCCGCCGACCGCTCCTCCGATCGCTCGCAGCGCATGACCCTGCGCGGCACCGTGCAAGGCGTGCGCGACATGCAGCTCCGCGACACCTACGGCAACACCGAGACGTTCACCATCGCCAAAGTGAAGCTCGACAACGGCAACACCTCCGTCGTCAACCTCGGGCGTCAGGCCGAGTTCCGCCGCAACGACCTGCAAAAGGGCGACCAGATCAAGGCCGTCGGCTCCCGCGGCCGCATCGCCGGACAGGACGTCTTCGTCGCCCGCCAGATCAAGGCCGACGGCCGGACGCTTTACGTCAACGACGTGATGGTCACCGGCGACCGCTCCTCCTCGTCGTCCTCCTCGCGCAACGCCACCGGCGGCGACCGTTCGTATCGAAATGACAACTACCGCTCGTCGGACCGCGACCGCATGGACAACCGCAACCGCACCATCGGCCCCCGCAGCCAGAACCAGCCGAGCGGCAACGACTGGAACAACCGTGACAACGACCACGATCGTTCCGATTACAACCGCAACGACCGCACCACCGCCTCCAACCGGAGCAACCGCGAGTGGGACCAGACCCTGCGCGGCGAAGTCGCCAGCTTCGAACGCGTGCGCGCCGGCCAGACCCAGCACACCCTCGTGCGCATCACGCTCGATAACGGTCGTTCGGAGCTCGTCGACCTAGGCGCCAACGCCTCGCTCAGCCGGCTCGACCTCTCCTCCGGGGACCAGATTTCGGTCCGCGGACGCGACGGTCAGGTCGCCGACCGCAGCGTGCTCGTCGCGAAGCAGATCCGCGTCGACGGTCGCCTCGTCGACGCCCAGCGATGACCGACGATGAACGCCGAGTCCCTCCGGCGCAGCCTGTCAGGCGCGCCGTTCCCTAACCCCCAGGCCGCGGAGACCCCGCGGCCTGTTTGGTTTGGCACACGCGCCACTCCGTCGCGCGCCGATGATCGACAAGCCTCCGCAGCAAGGCCACCTTACGGACGATGTTTACCCGACTCCGCCCCCTGCTCATCTCCGTATTGTTCAGCTCAGCCGCGTCTCTCTGGGCCGGCCTCGTTCCCGCCGACTCGCCGCACATCCGCTACAGCGGACGCATCGACGACTCGCAGCCCGAGACCGTCGTCTTCGGCTGGTCGGGCGCGCGCGTTCGCATGGCCTTCGAGGGCGACTCCGTCGGCATGCACATGGACGCCCTGCACAAGGGCAACTGGGTCAACGTGCTCATCGACGGCCGCCGCGTCGACAAGGTCCTCATCGAGGGCAAGGACGGCCACCAACAACTCGCCACCGGCCTCGGCCCCGGCCCGCACACCGTCGAGATCGTGAAGGCCACCGAGGGCATGGTCGGCAACGTCGCCTTCAAGGGCTTCACCCTGCCCGACGACGGCAAGAGCTTGCCCTGGCACGCGACCGAGACCCGCCGCATCGAATTCATCGGCGACTCCATCACCTGCGGCTACGGCATCGAGGCCGACGGCCCGAACAACCCCTTCCTGCCCGAGACGGAAAACTTCTCCGACAGCTACGCCGCCCACGCCATCCGCGCGCTCGGCGCGGACTACCTCATCGTCGCCCGCTCCGGCATCGGCATGCTGCGCAACTACGGCGGCCCCGCCGAGGGCAACCCGACCGAAAATATGCCCGCCGTCTACGACCGCACGCTGTTCAAGGGCGCGTCGCCCAAGTGGGACTCGACGCGCTTCACGCCCGACGTCGTCTGCATCAATCTTTGCACCAACGATTTTAGCAAGGACGGCCCCGACCGCGCCCTCTTTGAGGAGAACTACACCACGTTCGTCCGCCGCATTCAGGCCCAGTATCCCGACGCCCGCATCGTGCTCCTGCTCGGCCCCATGACCACCAAGCCCGAGATCCGCGAAATCCTCGAACGCATCGCCGCCAACACCGGCGACAAGATGTCGTTCTTCCAGATGTCCGGCCAAGGCAAGCACGGCTTCGGCGCCCACTACCACCCGTCGAAAAAGCAGGGCGAGATCAACGGCGCCGAGCTCGCCGCCTACCTCAGCCAGCTGATGGACTGGCCGCTCGTCGCCCGCGAGTAGGCGCGCCGGCTCACGTCTTCACCGACTCGTCCAGCAACGCCAGAAAACGCTCCATCGCCGCCGACACGCGTCCGCCGCGATGCGCGAAGACATGGGTGAGCGGCGGCGTCCTGCCCAACGGGATCACCGCCGCCGCGCCCTCCACCACGCGCTCCAGGGACACCGGCAGCAGCGCGATGCCCGCGCCCGCCGCCACCATCACCGCCACCGCCTGCGCGCGCGGCGACTCCTGCATCACCCGCGGGCGGAAACCCGCCTGCCGGCACAGCTCGCGCAAATGCGCCGCGAACGCCGGCGCGGCCTCCGCCGACACCCCCACCAAGCCCTCGCCCGCCAGCTCCTTCAGCGCCAGCGTGCGCCGCTCCGCCAGCCGGTGCCCGCGCGGCACGAACGCCGCCAGCGGCTCGCGACTCCATGCGTGGAACCGCACTCCCGGGGCCGCTTCCGCCGGTTTCAACCCGACAAACCCGCCGTCGAGCGACCCGCCCGCCAACGCCGCCAGTTGCTCCGCCGGCGGCGCGTCCCGCATCGACAGCTGCACCTCCGGATGCCGCTCGCGGAACACCCGCAGCACCTCCACCAACCGCGGACTCAGCACCGCGCTCACGAAGCCCAGCCGCAACCGCGACGTCTCGCCCGCCGCGTGCCGGCGCGCCGCCTCGCCCGCCCTCGTCAGGTCCGCCAGCACGTGCCGCGTGCCCTCGTGAAACAGCGCCCCCGCCTCCGTCAACGCCACCCGCCGCCCCTCGCGCTCGAAGAGCCGCGCGCCCAACTTCTCCTCCAGCTCGCGCACGTGCCGCGACAACGGCGGCTGCGACAACCTCAGCCGCCGCGCCGCCCGCGTGAACGACAACTCCTCGGCCACCGCCGTGAAACACTCCAGTTCGCGCAATGAATAATCCATACCGTTTTGATATCGTTTGAACCATAAAACGGTCATTTTGTCATGACTGTTTCCGCGCTATTCTCGGGGCCTCATGGCCAACAGCGACACCATCAAGCGCGGCGCCCTCCGCGCCCCCCACCGCAGCCTCCTGCGCGCCACCGGCGCCATCCGCTCCGAGGCGGACTGGGACAAGCCCTTCATCGCCATCGCCAACTCCTTCGTGCAGATCATCCCCGGCCACGCCCACCTCGACGTCGTCGGGCGCAAGGTCCGCGAGGCCGTGCGCGAGGCCGGAGGCGTGCCCTTCGAGTTCAACACCATCGGCGTCGACGACGGCATCGCCATGGGCCACGGCGGCATGAACTACTCCCTCGCCTCCCGCGAACTCATCGCCGACTCCATCGAGACCATGCTGCGCGCCCACTGCTTCGACGGCGTCGTCTGCATCCCCAACTGCGACAAGATCGTCCCCGGCATGATGATGGCCGCCGCCCGCGTGAACATCCCCGCCGTCTTCGTCTCCGGCGGCCCCATGCTCGCCGGCGCCGACCCCGCCACCGGCAAGGCGCTTGATCTCGCCTCCGTGTTCGAAGCCGTCGGCCAGCTCTCCAACCACACCATCGACGAGCGCCGCCTCGGCGAGATCGAGCGCGCCGCCTGCCCCACCTGCGGCTCCTGCTCCGGCATGTTCACGGCCAACTCCATGAACTGTCTGTGCGAGGCCCTCGGCCTCGCCCTGCCCGGCAACGGCACCATCGCCGCCGTCGACCCCGCGCGCGACGAACTCTTCCGCGCCGCCGGCCGCGCCATCATCGACCTGGTCGCCCGCGACGTGCGCCCCCGCGACCTCATCACCCGGCGCTCGTTGGAAAACGCCCTCGCGCTCGACATGGCCATGGGCGGCTCCTCCAACACCATCCTCCACACCCTCGCCATCGCCCGCGAGGCGGAGGTCCCCTTCACCCTCGCCGAGATCAACGCCATCTCCGACCGCACGCCGCACCTCTGCAAGGTCGCCCCCTCGGGCGTTCACCACATGGAGGACATCGCGCGCGCCGGCGGCATCTCCGCCATCCTCGCACGTCTCGCGGAGCGGCCGGGATGGCTGCACCTCGACGCCCCGACCGTCACCGGCCGCACGCTCGGCGAGACCGTCGCCGAAGCCCGCGTGCTCGACCCCGAGGTCATCCGTCCGATCGACAACCCCTACTCCACGCGCGGCGGCCTCGCCGTGCTCTTTGGCAACCTCGCCCCCGACGGCGCGGTGGTGAAGGCCGCCGGCGTCGCCCCGTCGATGATGACCTTCAACGGCCCCGCCGTCATCTTCGAGTCCGAGGAGGACGCCCGCATCGGCATCCTCGTCGGCAAGGTCAAGGCCGGCGACGTCGTCGTCATCCGCCATGAAGGTCCGCGCGGCGGCCCCGGCATGCAGGAGATGCTCGCGCCCACCGCCGCCCTCGCCGGACGCGGCCTCGCCGAGAGCGTCGCGTTGATCACCGACGGCCGCTTCTCCGGCGCGACCCGCGGCGGCGCCATCGGCCACGTCTCGCCCGAGGCGGCGGCCGGCGGCCCCATCGCGCTGATCGAGCCCGGCGACCGCATCGAGATCGACATACCCGCGCGCCGGCTCTCGCTGCTCGTGGACGACGCCGAACTCGAACGACGGCGCGCCGCCTGGCAAAAGCCAAAACGCGAACTCGGCCGCGGCTACCTCGCGCGCTACGCCAGTCTCGTCGGCGGCGCCGAGCACGGCGCGGTGCTGCGCATCCCGGAGGTGTGAGCCGTCGCCGCGCTCACTCCGCGCGCCAGACCTTGAGCGAGCGCAGGATCATGTCGCCGGAGCCGTCCTCGTAGGCGGAGTCGACGTTGGCCTTCACCGCGACGTTGGTCAGCGGATACCACGTCTCGCCCTTGAACGGGTTGGCGTAGCGCATCGTCTCCACGCCGTCGACGAACATGGTTATCCACTCCGGATCGACGGTAACGCCGAACATGTGGAACTCGCTGTCGAGCGTGTTGGCCAGGCCGAACGTGCTCATCTTCATGCTCATCGCCGGGCGCGTGAACTTGCGCACGTTCTTGTCGCCGCCGTGCAGGTTGGTCGACAGGTCGGAGTTGAAACGCCAAGAGCCATTGTAACCAAAACCCTCATACACGTCGATCTCGGGCGGCCAGCCGCCGGTCG
Organism: Verrucomicrobiota bacterium; assembly: GCA_030601755.1. GTDB lineage: Bacteria > Verrucomicrobiota > Verrucomicrobiia > Opitutales > Opitutaceae > JAUWBF01. The sequence goes on from JAUWBF010000013.1 coordinate 18,533, forward strand.
GCAGCAGCCACAGCGCCGGCCAGGAGCCCTTGCGGTTGGGCATTTTCACGACCCATTCGACGCTGCCGTATTTGAAGTGCGTCTCGGGCGTGCGGTGTCCGGAGAGCATCGTCGCGAGGAAGGGATACAGGATCGGCGGCGAGCCGACCGAGACGGGCTTGTCGAGGCGGCGGCTCGACAGCACCAGACCGTCGGGACCGGGGATGACGCCGCCCATGTCGACCGTGCCGTAGTAGCCGGTCTCGCCGTTGCCGACCTGTGTGCGACCGTGGGCGAGCGCGGTCGAAAAGGACCCCGGGCCGCCGCGGTCGTCAAACAGGATGCTGTCACCGGTCGCCGCGTAGGAAAGGGCGCCGACAGGCTCGAAGGGGAGCGGCGTGCGGCCGGTCTCAGCGACGGGTTCGTTGACCGCGCCGGACCGCGCAGTGATCAGAATGCCCCCGCCCTTACGGTTGCCGCCGTCGGGCACGGCCGGTTGCACGGCCCGGACGGTGTTGCCCTCGTTCATGCCGGTGACGTCGAAGCTCACGCTCTGCACCAACGGATCACCGGGGCGGAAAATCACCGCCTTGGTTTTGTCCGGCTTGGCCCGGCCGCCATCGCCGTCGTAAACCCGCACGTGGGCGATCACGGTGTTGGGGCTCGGTTTGTCCAGCGTCACCGGCACGTGCACGACCGTGGCGCCGACCGGCACGTCGAAACTCTGGATGGAGACGTTGGCGGCCGGCGGGTATTTGTTGCCGCCATCGTAGGGATCGGCCGGCGCGTCGAACGTGGCGATGTAGGCGTCGAGCCCTTGATTGACGCGACCGAGGGCGTCGCGGGCCGTGTCGCGATTGACGCGGAAAGCCTCGCCGTCCGAAGTTTGGTCCAGTTTGCCGACGGCCTCCGCCGCGGCGCGGGCATCGCCGCGCAGCGCCTCTGCCTGCTCACGTGTCAGGGTTTGCGCGAGCAACGGCAACGCCAGGCCCGCGGAAACAAACACCATATGAGCGGCAAGCCGGCGAAAAACGAGGGGGATGATCATAAACACGGGAAGGGGAAGGGGGCGCAGAACAGATTAACACAATCGCCCCATCAACGTTAGTCCAACGCCGACCCAACGCGTGTGGAACCCCGACTCGCGCCACTCCGTCCCCCCTTCCCGCGTGCCGGTCAATCTCGTCCCTCGCAGCTAGCGCTTACGCGCGTCGTGCCCAAATAAATACTAACATATCTGGTTAGTATTTATTGGGGCTGTGATGCACGGCACGGCGAAGTGTCGGGTTGGTCGTGGTCGGCGGGCGGGGTCGAACTAGCCGCGGCTCTTCAGGTAGGCGCGCCAGCCGCCGAAGGACGTGATCTCGGTCGCGCCGTTGAGCGCGGAGGGTTCGCACACGAAGCCCTTCACCTTCGATCCGTCGGCGAGGATGAGCGTGCCGATGGCGAGCGGTGCCGGCACCTCGGCGGTGAATTGGCCGAAGGCTTCCTCGGTCAGGCTCCAGAGCTCAACCTCGATGCCGTGGCCGTCCGTCAGCGTCGGGTCGAGCACGAGGCCGGGCTTGGGCGGCGTGGTGTTGGCCAGGGCGTAGAGCCGGTAGTTGGGCGCGCTGCGGGTGGTCTTGACGAGCGTGGCGGCGCGACTGGTCAGCTGATGGTTGAGCGGTTGTCCGCTCAGGTGCGCGCCGACCACCGCGAGTTGCACCGTGGGGACGGCCGTGGGCGTCGGCTCGGGAAGGCCGGCGATGGTGGCGTCGGTGCCGCCGAGCTTGCCGCCGAGCGCGGTATGGTAGCGCCCACCCAGGACCCAGAGCGCGGCGTCGCGGAAGGCCGGCGCGAGCAGCGTTACGCCAAAGGGCAGGCCGTTGGCGCGAAAGCCCGCCGGCACGGCCAGGCCGGAGAGGTCCAGGAGGTTCACGAAGTTGGTGTAGTAACCGAGGTTCGTGTTGAGCTGCACCGGCTCCGCGGCGACCTGGGCGTGGCTGTAGATGGTGCCACTCGTGGGCAGCAGGAGGACGTCCATCTTGGCCCACTCGGCCTCGGCGACGCGGCGGAGTTCCTCGAGTTTGTAGAAGCTGCGGAAGGTCGCCACGGCGTCGTAGTTGGCTCCGCCCGAGATGATCTTCTCCGTGGTGGGCCAGAGGGCGTCGGGGTGTTTTTCCCGAAACGCCTGCACGGCCGACAGTCGCTCGGCGACCCACGGGCCCGAGTAGAGCAGGTCGGCGGTTTCCTTGAACGGCGCGAAGTCGATCTCGACGCGCACGCCTCCGATGGACTCGAGACGGGCGGCGGCCTGCTCGAACAGCTCGGCGGCGGCGGTGTCGCCAAAGAACTCCAGCTGCGCGGCCGGCGGCACGCCGAAACGGAAACCCGGCGCGAAGTCCGGCGCGGGCTTCGGTGCGTGGCGGCTGTAGGCGTCGGCCGGGTCGAACTTCGAGACAACCTCGCCGATCGTCTGCGCGTCCGCGCAGGTGAGCGCGAAGACGCTGATGCAGTCGAGCGAACGGCACGCGGGCACCAGGCCGGTGGTGCTGAGCAGACCCTTGGTCGGCTTCCAGCCGACGAGGTTGTTAAACGCCGCCGGCACGCGGCCCGAACCGGCGGTGTCGGTGCCGAGCGCGAAACTCACCAGGCCCGCGGCCACGGCCACCGCCGAGCCCGAGCTGGACCCGCCGGAGATGTAGGCGTCGTCGAACACGCAGGAGGGCGCGCCGTAGGGCGAGCGCACGCCGACGAGGCCGGTGGCGAACTGGTCGAGGTTGGTCTTGCCGATGCAGACCGCGCCGGCGGCGATCAGCGCCTCGACGACCGGCGCGTTTTTATCCGGGGTGTATTCAAATTTCGGGCACGCGGCGGTGGTCGGGCAGCCGGCGACGTCGATATTGTCCTTCACCGCGAAGGGAACGCCGTAGAGAGGCAGCTTTTCGCCGGCCTCGCGGCGGGCGCGCTGGGCGGCGGCGGCGGCGCGGGCCTCGGCGCGCGGGATCAGGTGAATCCAGACGTGGTCGTCGCCGCGCGCGGCGATGCGGTCGTGCACGAGGTCGACCAGCGACTCGGGATCGAGCCCCTCATCGTAGGCGGCCCGCACGCTGTGCAGGTCGAGGCTGGGGGAGCCCACGCCGTTCGATGCTGGTTCGGACGGGGTTGGCGCTCCGACCGGCGCGAGCACGACCAGCGGCTGTCCGGCGGAAACGAGCTTGCCCGGCGGGGCGATGATGCACGCGACAATGCCGGCGACGGGCGCCTCGACCGGCACCTCCATCTTCATGGCCTCGATGATGGCGATCTTTTGCCCGGCCTCGACGGTCTCGCCGACCTTGACCGGCACCGCCCAGACGTTGCCCGAGATGGACGACGCAACCAGCGCGCCGCCCTCGGGAACAACGACCTCGCCCTCGTCCGCGCCGGCGGGCGGCTCGGGCGGCGGCGGGATCTCGGCCGAGCCGTCGCGGGCCCAACGCTCGCGCTCCTCGTCGAAGGCGGCCTGCTGCGCGGTCTTGAAGGCGGTGATCTCGACGGACTCGCGGGCGAGGAAATCACGGTATTTTTGCACGCTGAACGGCTCCTCGGTGATATCGAGCGAAACCTGGCCGCGGCGGAAGGCCTCGCGAAATTCGTTGAGGTCCTTTTCCGGCATCGGGAAAAAGCGGACTTGGTCGAAGAAGCGCAGCAACCACGGCTGGCCGGGTTGAAACTCTTTGGTGAGTTTGTAGGTGTTCCAGACGGGCACGGTGCGGCCGACGAGCTGGTAGCCGCCGGGGCTCTCCATGCCGTAGACGCACATGTAGACGCCGCCGATGCCGACCTCGCCCTCGGCGGTCCAGGTGCGGGCGGGGTTGTATTTGGTCGTCTGCATCCGGTGACGCGGGTCGACCGGCACGGCGCAGGGCGCCCCAAGGTAGACGTCGCCAAGGCCGAGCACCAGGTAGCTGGCCTTGAAGATGGTCTCGCGCACGGCGTCGACGGTATCGAGTCCGTTGATACGGCGCATGAACTCGATGTTGCTCGGCAGCCAGGGGGCCTCGGCGCGCACGGACTGCTGATACTTGGCGATGGCGGCGCGGGTGGTGTCGGCATCGAAGGCCAGCGGCATGCGGACCACGCGGGTCGGCACCTCCATGTCGGCGACCGGCGGGAGCTCGGCCTCGGCGCGCACAAGGGTGTCGAGCAGGGTGTCGAGCGCGATGCGGCGGCTGTCGAAGTTGACCTGCAGCGAGCGCACGCCCGGCGAGAGCTCGATGACGCCGGGGATGGGGTGGGCCTTGCACCACTCCATGAGCGCGTGCACGCGGAAGCGAAACTCGAGGTCGAGGACCAGCGGGCCGTATTCGATGAGGATGTATTTGTCGCCAGCCTGGCGGTAGACGACCGCAGGGCGCGTGTCGGTGGCGGGCAGCGTGCGGATGATCGCGGAAAGGTGGAGCGAGTTGTCCCCAACACGCTCTTCCGAGCCGAACGCGTTGGGGACAACGCGTTCCACCTGTTCGGAAAGTTCGGCGATGGCGGCGTCGACGCGTTTCTCCGCGATCAGAGCCTCGGCGAAGGTCGTGCGCACGAAGCGAATGGTATCGCCGGGACGCAGCTGTCCGATTTTCCACAGGTCCGACTGGATGATGGTCGCAGGACACACGAAGCCTCCGAGCGAGGGGCCGTCCTTGGCGAGGATGACGGGCATGTCGCCGGTGAAGTTGATGGTGCCGATTGCGTATTCGGTGTCGTGGATGTTCGACGGGTGCAGGCCGGCCTCGCCGCCATCGGGGCGCGTGAAGCTGGGCTTCGGGCCGATCAGGCGGATGCCGAGGCGGTTGGAGTTGTAGTGCACCTTCCAGTCGGTGGCGAAGAAGGTCTCGATGAACTCCGGCGTAAAGAAGTCGGGCGCGGCGTGCGGTCCGTAGAGCACGGCGATCTCCCAGCGGGCGCCGTATTCGGGAACCAACGACGCGGGTGCGGCGACGACCGGCGCGAAGGGTTCTTCGACGCGGCCGACCGGCAGCACGTCGCCATGCCGGAGCACGCGGCCGGCGTGACCGCCGAACTTGCCGAGCGCGAAGGTCGACTTGCTGCCAAGGTAATCAGGCACGTCAAAGCCGCCGCGCACGGCGAGGGTCGCGCGACAGCCGGCGCCCTTGACCGTGCGAATGCGAAGCGTGGAGCCGGCGCGCACATGCACCGCGGTCCAGAGCGGGCAAACGTTTCCATCAAGATCGGCCTCGAAGGCCGCGCCGCAGAGGGCCACCGTGGTGTCGAGGTTGAAGCGCAGGGTCGGACCGGCGAGGGTGATCTCGAGGCCGGCGGCGTCATCGGGGTTGCCGACGAGGCGGTTGGCCAGGCGAAAGGCGTAATCATCCATCGGACCGGAGGGCGGCACGCCGATGGACCAGTAGCCGACGCGTCCCGGGTAGTCCTGCACGCTGGTCTGCGTGCCGGGCTCGATGACGTCGATGGTGGACGGTTTGTAGGGAAAGGTGGCGAGCCACTTGGTGTGCACGTCGCCGGCGGCGAACTCGGCGCTGGCGGTGATCTGGCGCAGGTAGTCGAGGTTGCACTCGATGCCGGCGACCTTGGTCTTCGCGAGCGCCACCGCGAGCTTGGCCAGCGCGGCAGGACGGTCGGCGGCGGTGACGATGATCTTGGCGATCATCGGATCGTAGAACGGCGGGATGTCGCTGCCGCGCTCGACCCAGGTCTCGACGCGCGCGTCGGCCGGGAACTCCGCGGCGGTGAGCACGCCGCTGGAAGGTTGGAAGTCCTTGTTCGGGTCCTCGGCGTAGAGACGGACCTGAATGGAGGCGCCTTTGACGTTGGGCGCGTAGTCGGAGAGGTCGAGTTCGCCGGCACCGGCGAGGATCATCCACTCGACGAGATCGACGCCGGTCACCTCCTCGGTGACGCCGTGTTCGACCTGCAGGCGGGTGTTGACCTCAAGGAAGTAGAAGCGGAGCGAGGCGACATCGAAGACGTATTCGACGGTGCCGGCCGAGCGGTAGCCGACCGCCGAGGCGAGACGTTGCGCCGACTCAAGCAACTCGGCGCGCAACTCGGGTGACAGACCGGGAGCGGGGGTTTCCTCGACAACCTTTTGGTTGCGACGCTGCGCGGAGCAATCGCGCTCTCCCAGGGCGACGACACGGCCTTTGCCATCGCCGAAGATCTGCACCTCGATGTGGCGCGCGGTGGCGACGTATTTTTCGAGAAACACGCCGCTTTGCTTGAACGCGGACGCGGCCAAACGCTTGACCGACTCGAAGGCGTCGACGAGCGCGGCCTCGTCATTGCAGACGCGCATGCCGATGCCGCCGCCACCGGCGGTGCTCTTCAGCATGACGGGATAACCGATGCGCGCCGCCTCGGATTTGGCGACGGTCAGGTCGGCGAGCAGCTCGGAACCCGGGAGCATGGGCACGCCGTTGAGCTGTGCGAGGGCCCGGGCCGTGTGCTTGAGGCCAAAATCGCGCATCTGCTGCGGCGTCGGGCCGATAAACACCAAGCCGGCGGCAGCGCAGGCCTCGGCGAACTCGGCGTTTTCCGACAGGAAACCATAGCCCGGATGAATCGCCTCGGCGCCGGTCGACTTGGCGGCGGCGATGATCTTGTCGACGTTCAGATAACTCTCGGTCGCGGGCGCGGCGCCGATGTTGACGGCTTCATCCGCCTGGGCGACATGCAGCGAATGCGCATCGGCCTCGGAATAGACGGCCACGGAGCGGACGCCCATTTTCTTCAGGGTGCGGATGACACGGCAGGCAATGGCGCCGCGGTTGGCGATGAGGACTTTGGTGAACACGGTCGAAGGAACGATTAGTATGACGAAAGTTTAGTTTTTTATTACCATTACCAATCTGCGCATAAGCAGGATCGTTGCCGCGGAAGGTCGCTGAATACGGATAAATGCGCTCATTTTGGCCTGACCTGATGGCACATATCTTGCAGCTTATCGCCCCAGTCATGACCAAGCTTCCCTCCTTCTCCCTTGCCCGTGTTTCCGCCCTTGCTTCCGGTCTCGTGTTGAGCGCCGCCTCGTTGCAAGCCCACCCCGGTCACGACGGTGGCCATGGATTTGAGTGGGACTTCGCGGGCGGTTTTGCCCACCCCATCGGCGGTCTGGACCACCTGCTCGCCATGGTGGCGGTCGGTGTGTGGGCCGCCCAGCTCGGCGGTCGCGCCCGCTGGGCCGTGCCGGCGACTTTTGTCGGCGTGATGGTCGCCGCCGCGGCGCTGGGCATGAACGGCATCGTGCCGGGCGGCGTCGAACAAATGATCGCCGCCTCGCTGCTTGCCTTCGGACTGATGATCACGGTGGCCAAGCGCATGCCGCTCTACGCCGGCATCGGCCTGACCGCGCTCTTCGCCGCGTTCCACGGCTTTGCCCACGGCTCCGAGATTCCCGCGGCGTCCGGCGCATGGTCCTACGGCTTCGGCTTCGTAGTCGCGACCGCCCTGCTCCATGGCGCGGGCTACGGCTTTGGAAAGCTCGTCTCCGCGCAGCGCAGCTGGCTGGCCGAGACCGCCGGCATGTTCATCGCGGTCATCGGCGCGATCCTGCTGGCCGTTTGACACAACAAATCCAGCGATCAACGACGAGCGGCACCCGACGGTGCCGCTTTTTTTGCGCCGGCTCATAGCTTGCGGGCATCGCATCGGAGATGAGGTGCCGCGGCCGCCAGCACGTTGCGCACGGCGGCGAGCGTGCGACGGAGTTTCACACCATCGGCGGCGACGAACTTGATGCTCCAACCGACGGCGCCATGCAGCTGGCTAACACCGATCCAAACACCGTCGCCCTGCAAGCCATGCAAAGCGGCGCGCCAAGTCGGAGCGCTCTCGGCGACGGCGGGAATAAAGACGGCGTTGCCGAAAGTCGTGCTCTCACCGAAGCCGGCATGCGCGGCAAGTTTCAGCAGACTCTGCGGTGATTGTTCGAAACGTTCGCGCAACACCAGTCGGCCGTCGACGCGCACCTCCAGCCGCAGCAGGAGTTGCGTCCAGGCCCAGGCGTCGCCGTGCGCGATCCGACCCGGATAAAGCAGGTCGGCATAGAAAGCACCGCCGCCACTCGCCACGTCGAGCACCGTGGTTTGGTCAAACACGCTGGCGCGGTGCGGCACGAGTGGCTCGGGCAACACCTCCAGCCAGCCGCCGGCATCAACCTTGAAGGTCTGGCGCGCACTCGCCCTGCCCTCGCGCATGCAAAACACGCGGCTGGCGCTGGGCGTGGTGAGCAGCAGGGCCGCCTCGGGACCGACCTGCACGGAGGACGTGAGTGTATCGCCCGAGAGGATACCCGCGGTCGGATTGACCACCTGCACCAGCAGCGTCGAGGTGTCGAAATCCCAGTAAGGCTTGCTCAGATGAAACGGCGCGCGAAAAGCCTGTTTCGACAGAACGGTGCGACCGTCGGAGCGCCGGGTGGCGCCGAGCGATAGCTGTCCGTGGAACGTGGCCGGCGCGGAGATCATCAGGCCCTGGCCTTGGTGACGAAGAGCACCTCCTGCTCGATCCAGGCGATGACCGAGTCGAGATTGTGCTCGCGCTTGAGATCGCAGAACAGGAAGGCGCGGTTCCCGCGCTGGTTGCTGGTGTCGCGGGCCATCATGTCGAGATCGGCTCCGACCAACGGGGCGAGATCGATTTTGTTGATGATGAGCAGATCGCTGTGACGGATGGCCGGGCCGCCCTTGCGGGGAATCTTGTCCCCCTCGGCCACGTCGATCACGTAGATGAAGGCGTCGACCAGCTCGGGGGAAAAGGTCGCGGTGAGGTTGTCGCCACCACTCTCGACGAGGATGAGCTGCAGGTCGGCAAACGCGGTCTCGAGACCGTTGCAGGCCTGCTCGTTCATGGTCGTGTCGTCGCGGATGGCCGTGTGCGGGCAGCCGCCGGTCTCGACACCGACGATGCGCTCGGGTGCGAGCGCGCTGTGCTTGGTGAGAAACTGCGCGTCCTCGGAGCAGTAGATGTCATTGGTCACGACGGCCATCGAGTAGCGCTCGCGGAGTTTTTGGCAGAGTTTGAGACAGAGCATGGTCTTGCCGGAGCCGACAGGACCGCCGATGCCGATGCGTGGAGGACGGGTCATGATAGGGAATTACGGGGTTAGGAAATAAACAGGCGAAAGTCGGACGTCTCGTGCCGGGCGCAGGCGATATCCAGCCAAGGGTTGAACCAGCCGATCTCGTCGACCGGCACCTCGGTGGCTGCCGCGACTACCTCCGGAGCCTTGGACAACAACTCGGTGAGCAACGTCTGCGCGGCGTTTTGGCCGATGCGAATCAGCTTCATCGAGGCGGCGATCTGACCGGAGAGATTGGCGTAGGTCAGCCCGGACAACACCGCGACAAGCGGCGCCCCGTGCACCCGCCCCTCAAGCGCTGCCGAGACCGCGGTCGAGTGCGCCCATGCTCCGGCGGATGAACGCTCCAGATAGGCCTTGGCCAGCGGATGACCATGCAAGCCGGACAACAACTCGGCGCGCTGACGCCCGATATTCTCGGCGGCGAAACGCGGCTCGCGCGCGGACTTGAGCGCATGGGTGAGCGTGCAGAGTTCCGCCACGGCCTCCCAATCGGGTGAAGCCGGCTCGAGCGCCCGCCAGGCGTGAGCGGCCAGCGGCAACTCGACCTGACGCAACGCAGGCAGGGCCGAGTCGATCATGAACGCCCGCAACGTGTCGCGATCCTCAACCACGCCGAGCTGCACCATGCCCTCCAACCCATAGGAATGCGCGTAGGCACCGGTCGGGTAATACGAATCCCCGGCCTGCAACAATGCGCAGAGCCAGGCGGCGTCGGCGACAGACGTTGGTGCGGTGGACGCTATCATCGGCAGGCCGGGTGAAGGTGGAGCGGCTTGTCCCCAAGACGCTCGGTTCGGGCGATCCCACGTCGCACGAACGCGTTGGGGACAACGCGTTCCACCTCAGTGCTGATGGCTGGGGCCGAGCTCATGGGCGGGTTGCGTGACGGCGAGGCCACGGGAGAAACGACCGGCGCGAAAGACGGCGACGACCGACGTATAGGTTATCTGGATACGATCAAACAGCTGCCGCGCGGCCGGTTCGTCCGCAGTGAGCAGGCGTCCTGGCTCGGTGCAGCATTCGAGATGCAGGTTGCCGACCGCCCAGCCGATGGCGGCCGCGGCGGATGGAGCCATGCCCTCCAGATCGACGGACAGCACGGGCTCGGGAGTCTGCTCGATGACGTAACGCGCGGTCGCGCTCTGATGAATGACCGCCCCATGCTTCAACGGACGCTCAAGCTGACACCCAAACTCAACCCCGTCCTCCGCCCTGCCCCGCCAGATTCGCTTGGCCAGCCGGCGGCGCTCGATCTTGAGCGGGACCACCGTCAGGGACTGGTCGAAGTCGGCGATCGAGTTATGAATGAGTATCATTTGATGAATTATGTTCAGCAAGGACGATGCCAGCGCGTCCGCGTAATGATGCTATCGGTGGTCATGTTGAGCTGGGCATCGGACTGATCTGTCGGATCAGACTGATCGGACTGATTTTCAGAGTGCGACGATGCCTTTGCAGTTGGGGTAGTGGGTGCAGCCCCAAAACTGGGAGCCGGGGGTTTTGCCGGCCTTGGCGGTGCGGAGAACGGTCAGCGCGCCGCACTTGGGACATTTGGGCGGCTTCGGTAGATCGGCCCGCTCCGTCTGGGCTATGGGCGTGCGCCGTTGCCGCAGGCGCTCGGTAGCGAGCTGTTCGGAGTAGCCTCCTTCGGTGATGAAGGCCTCCTCGAGGGCGGCGATCTGGCGGTCGAGGAGGAAATTGGCCTGATGGATGAGGCAGATGAGGGCGTTGGCCCGAACGGCGGCGGCGGCGTGGTCGAGCCAGCGGGCGTAGAGCGCGTAGCGCTGCTGATCGGAAAGGGCGGTCAGATCGGACTGATCCGACCGATCGGTCTGATCTTTCCGGAAACGCGTGGGCACGGCCCGCACCGCGCTGGCCTCAGCTCCGTCGGGTGCCCATTGGGGCAGGCGGCGATGGCGCAGGTAGTCTTCGTAATCGAGGAGCAGTTCTTCGAGGCTGGCGCGGGCCACGTTCACAAGGCGGAGCTCGGTCTGCGAGGAGGTGGCGGAGGCACGGCTGCCCTCGGCGATGTTTTGGCGGCCGGAGCGGGCGGCCTGCACCATTTGGTCGGCGGTGCGGGAACGCGGGTCCACAAACTTTTCGCAAAACCAGTAGGTGGCGTCGTAGATGAGCGTGGCCGTCTGGAAACTGGCGGTGCTCCGGTAGCCGCCGCTGGGACGCAGTTTTTTGCGGGGTTCGGGCATGGGGATCGGTCGGATAAGACGGATCAGGCTGATTGGTCCGATCTTCGCGGGCGGACGCGCGGTCAGAAGAGGAAATACCGCTGCGCCATCGGCAGAACCTTGGCGGGTTCGCAGGTGAGGTGTTCGCCGTCGGCCTTGACCACGTAGGTCTCGGGGTCGACCTCGATTTTCGGCATGGCGTCGTTGAGCACCATGTCGGTCTTGCGCACGCTGCGGCAGCTGGTGACGGGTTCGAGGCGACGCTTGAGTCCGAGATCGGCGAGACGACCTTCCGCGAGGGAGGCCTCGGAGACGAAGGTGATGTTGGTGGAGCCGATGGCCTTGCCGGCCGCCCCCCACATCGGACGGTAGAACATGGGCTGCGGGGTGGGAATCGAGGCGTTGGGATCGCCCATGTTGGCCCACGCGATGAAGCCGCCCTTGAGGATAAGCTCGGGTTTGACGCCGAAGAGCGCGGGCTTGAACACGACGAGGTCCGCCAGTTTACCCACGCCGATCGAGCCGATGATGTGGCCCATGCCGTGCGTGAGCGCGGGGTTGATGGTGTATTTGGCGAGGTAGCGGAGCACGCGGAAGTTGTCGGCGTCGTTGTGCTTCGGGCCGGAGAGTTTGCCGAACTGCACCTTCATCTTGTGCGCGGTCTGCCAGGTGCGGCAGATGACCTCGCCGATGCGACCCATGGCCTGCGAGTCGGACGACATCATGGAGATGGCGCCGAGGTCGTGCAGGCGGTCCTCGGCGGCGATGGTCTCGGGACGGATGCGCGACTCGGCGAAGGCGACGTCCTCGGGGATCTTGGAATCGAGGTGGTGGCAGACCATGAGCATGTCGAGGTGCTCGTCGATCGTATTCACCGTGTAAGGACGCGTGGGGTTGGTGGAGGACGGCAGGACGTTGGCCTCGCCGCATACGCGGATGATGTCAGGCGCGTGGCCGCCGCCGGCGCCCTCGGAGTGGTAGGTGTGGATGGCGCGCCCCTTGAAGGCGTTGAGCGTGTCCTCGACGAAGCCGGCCTCATTGAGCGTGTCGGTGTGGATGGCGACCTGCACATCGAACTCCTCGGCGACGCCGAGGCAGGTGTCGATGGCGGCGGGCGTGGTGCCCCAGTCTTCGTGAAGCTTGAGGCCGATGGCGCCGGCGCGGACCTGGTCACGCAGCGGCTCGGGCGTGGCGCAGTTGCCCTTGCCGAGGAAGCCGAGGTTCATCGGGTAGGCCTCGGCGGCCTCGAGCATGCGGCGGATGTTCCACTCGCCGGGCGTGCAGGTGGTGGCTAGCGTGCCGTGGGCAGGGCCGGTGCCGCCGCCGAGCATGGTGGTCACACCGGAGCTGATGGCCTCGTCGATCTGCTGCGGGCAGATGAAGTGGATGTGGGTGTCGATGCCGCCGGCGGTGACGATGCAGCCCTCGCCCGCGAGCGCCTCGGTGCAGGCGCCGACGATCATGGGGTTGCACTTGCCGGTCTTGGGATCGGGGTAGACGGAGCCGATGCCGCGCTGGATGCCGGGGTTGCCGGCGTGTCCGATGCCGACGATGACGCCGTGCTTGACGCCGATGTCAGCCTTGATGACGCCGAGGATGGGATCGAGGATCAGGGCGTTGGTGATGACGAGGTCGAGCGACTCCGCATCGGTGGCGGTGGAGGACTGGCCCATGCCGTCGCGGAGGACCTTGCCGCCGCCGAACTTGATCTCGTTGCCATAGCCGCCGGACTCGGCGACGAGGTCGCGCTCAACCTGGACGAAGAGTTCGGTGTCGGCGAGACGGACACGGTCACCGACGGTGGGACCGAACATCTCGGCGTATTGGCGGCGGGTTAGTTTGAGCGGCATCGAAGGAGACGGAGTTTTAGCCACAGAGGACACGGAGCTCGGACACAGAGGTCACGGAGTTCGGAATAGATCGGACTCTGTGCACTCTGTATCGGCGCTCTGTGAACTCTGTGGCCAAGGTTCGAAAGTTCAGAGTTTGCCGTTGATCTTGGCGTTGAAGCCGTAGACCTCGCGCCGACCGGCGAGAGCGACGAGCTCGACCTGCTTGGTGTCGCCGGCCTCGAAACGCACGGCGGTGCCGGCGGGGATGTTGAGTCGGAAACCACGCGAAGCGGCCCGGTCGAACTCGAGGGCCGAGTTGGCTTCGTAAAAATGGAAATGGGACCCGACCTGGACTGGACGATCACCGGTGTTGGCGACGTCCAGCGTGATGGTGTCCAGGTCAAGATTGGCGGGCAGACCGGTGTTGTCCGGGTCGTCTGCGGGGATGATTTCTCCGGGGATCATGGCGGAGGGTTCAGCGGATGGGGTTGTGCACAGTCACGAGCTTGGTGCCGTCGGGGAACGTGGCCTCGACCTGCACCTCGTGGATCATGTCGGCAATGCCTTCCATGACGTCGTCGAGCTTGAGGATGGTGGTGCCAAAGCTCATGAGCTCGGCGACGGTGCGGCCGTCGCGGGCACCTTCCATGATTTCGTAGGTGATAATGGCGATGGACTCAGGGTAGTTGAGCTTCAGGCCGCGGGCCTGGCGGCGGCGGGCGAGGTCGGCGGCGACAACCACCATGAGTTTTTCGCGTTCACGGGGGGTGAGGTGCATGCGAGGTCAGACTTGCAGGTGTTCCTTGACGACCTCGTCGGTGAGGTCGGCGATGGGGCCGGAGATGGTGACCGCGCCGCGATCCATGGCGTAGAAGCGGTCGGCGATCTCGCGGCAAAAATCGACGTATTGCTCGACGAGCAGGATGGAGAGCTCGCCGTCGTTCTTGAGCTTTTTCAGCGTGTCGCCGATGAGGTCGATGATCGACGGCTGAATGCCCTCGGTGGGCTCGTCGAGGATGAGGAGCTTGGGCTTGGTGAGCAGGGCGCGAGCGATGGCGAGCTGCTGCTGCTGACCGCCGGAGAGCACGCCACCCTTGCGGGCGAGCATTTCCTTGAGCACGGGGAAGAGCGTGTAGACACGGTCGAGGGCGTCCTTGGCCTCCTTGCCCTTGCGGCCGTGGACGACGAGTCCGATGTGCAGGTTTTCCTCGACGGTGAGGAGCGGGAAGATGTCGCGGCCCTGCGGCACGTAGGCGATGCCGGACTTGGCGCGGGCCTCGGCGGTCATGCGTTCGATGCGCTGGCCGTCGAGCGTAATGGAGCCGGCCTTGATGCCGAGCACGCCGGTGATGGTGCGGAGCGTGGTGGTCTTGCCCACGCCGTTGCGGCCCATGAGGGCGACGAGCTCGCCGGTGCGGACTTCGAAGTTGACGCCGCGCAGGATGCGGGAGCCGGCGATGTCGGCTTCGACGTTGGAGACGGAAAGAAGGATTTCGGACATGATGGTGCTTCGCGGGGTCGGCTGGTCAGTTGGCTTTGCCGCGGCCGAGGTAGACTTCGCGGACCTTCGGGTTGGCTTGGATGTCGTCGAACTTGCCCTCGCAGAGCACGCTTCCCTGATGAAGCACGGTGACCTTACCGTTTTGAGCGATTTGTTTCACGAAGGTCATGTCGTGCTCGATGACGATGAGACTGTGCTTGCCGGCGAGGCTCAGCAGGAGTTCGCCGGTGCGATGGGTCTCCTCGTCGGTCATGCCAGCGGCGGGTTCGTCGACAAGCAGCAGGCGCGGTTCCTGGGCGAGGAGCATGCCGATCTCGAGCCACTGCTTCTCGCCGTGGGCGAGCAGGCCGGCCTTCCAGTGACGCTTGGCGTCGAGGCGGATGAGCTTGAGGAACTCGTCGAGCTTGTCGCGGTGGTAGGAGTCGAGTTTTTGGAAGAGCGAGGCGAAAACTCCGCGCGGGCGGTTGAGCGAGAGCACGAGGTTATCGTAAACGGTGTGCTCGGCGTAGACGCTCGGGGCCTGAAACTTGCGACCGACGCCGAGGCGGTTGATCTGATACTCGTTGAGCTTGGTGAGGTCAGTGTTCTGGCCGAACTCGAGCTTGCCGGTGTCGGGCTTGGCGCGGCCGGAGATGAGGTCGAAGAAAGTGGACTTGCCGGCGCCGTTGGGACCGATGACCGTGCGCAGCTCGCCCTCGAAGAGGTAGAAGTTGAGCTCGGTGATGGCCTTGAAGCCGTCGTAGGTCTTGTTGACGCCTTCTACACTGAGAATGGGATGGCTCATGAGTTTCGTATCAGGCAACGACGGCCTCAGCGGGGGTCTTGGGACGGCGGAGAATGGCGACGCCATCACGGATCTTGCCCGGGATGCTCACGATGCCGCCGGGCAGGAAGAGCACCACCAGGATGAACATGCCGCCCATCATGATGAGCCACAAGTCCGGCGCGGCACGGGTCGCCCAACTCTTGAGCGCGTTGACCGCAATCGCTCCGATGATGGGGCCGAGCAAAGTGCCGCGACCGCCGACAGCGACCCAGACGACCGCCTCGAGCGATTTCTCGGGAGTCATCTCGCTGGGATTAATGATGCCGACCTGCGGCGTGTAGAGCGCACCGCCGATCGAGGCGACAATGGCACTGAGAACAAAGATGAAGAGCTTGTAGTGAGCGGTTGCATAGCCGCTGAAGAGAGCGCGGTTCTCGCCGTCGCGGATCGCCTGCTGCACGAGGCCGAACTTGGTTCCCTTGAGCCAGGCAAAGAGCAGATAGACGGCGGCCAGGGTGATCGCGGTCACCACAAACAACCCGCGCATGGTGGCGGCGTCGCGCACGTCGTGGCCAAGGACGAACTTGAAGTCGGTGAAGCCGTTGTTGCCTCCCATCAGCAGGTCGTTGCGGAAGAAAAGCAACGCCGCGCCGTAGGTCAGCGCCTGCGTGAGGATGGAGAAGTAGACACCCTTGATGCGCGAACGGAAAGCCAGATAGCCGAACACGAAGGCCACGATGCCGGGCACCAGCAAGATCATGAAGAACGCGAACTGGAAGCTGTCGAACGGCTCCCAGAACCACGGCAGCTTCGACCAGCCGAGGAACACGAGGAAATCGGGGATCGGCTGCTTATATTGGCCGAGGTCGCCGATCATGCGCATGAGATACATGCCCATCATGTAGCCGCCGAGGGTGAAGAAGAGAGCCTGACCGAGGCTGAGCAGACCGGTGCGGCCCCAGAGGATGTCGACCGCGAGCGCCAGCAGGGCGTAGCAAAGGTATTTGCCCCAGAGGTTGATCGTGAAGTTGCTGACCATGCCCGCGGCATTGAGCGCCGGGAACAGAATGATCAGAAAAAACGCACCGGCGATAAAGCCCCAGGTGTGACGGGAGCGGAAATCGATGCCGGCGATGACGGCGGAGTCGGAAAAGGTCATGCTTGTTAAATCAATCGAGGCTGCGGCTGCGGGTGGCGAAGAGACCGGCCGGTCGCCATTGCAGGAAGAGGATGATGGCCAACAAAACGAGGATCTTGCCGATCACCGGGTTGAGCAGGATCTGCTGGATGGACTGGTCGACAAGGCCGATGCCAAGCGCGCTGAACACGGTGCCGGCGATGTTGCCCACACCGCCGACGACGACGGTCATGAAACAATCTACGATGTAGTTTTGACCAAGCGAGGGGCCGACGTTGCCGATCTGACTCAGGAAGGCCCCGGCGAGACCGGCGAGACCCGAACCAAAGGCGAAGGTCATCATGTTGACCCGCTGGGTGCGCACGCCCATGCAGGCGGCCATCTGCCGGTTTTGCATGACGGCGCGCATGAGCAGACCTAGCGGAGTGCGCGTGAGCACCAGCCAGGTGCCGAACACGATCAGGCCGGCGAACCCTATCACGAAGACGCGGTTCCAGCCGAAAATGATGTCGTTGATCGTCCAGTTGCCGCTCAGATAGGACGGGCTGCCGACCTGCACGTTGTTGGCACCGAAGATCAGACGGAAAAGCTGCTGCAGAATCAACGAGACGCCCCACGTCGCCAACAGGCTCTCCAGGGGACGGCGATAAAGGAACCGCACGATACCGCGCTCAAGCAGAATGCCCACAAAGGCGGCGGCAAGGAAGCTGATCGGCAGCGCGAAGAGGAAATAGGACTCACGAAGCCAGCCCTCGGCACCCATGCCCGGCAGCTTGATCGACATGCCGAAGGGCGAAATCGCCAAGCCGGTGGTGAAGAGGTTTTGCACGATGTAGGTCGCGTAGGCCCCGACCGCGATCATCTCGCCATGCGCCATGTTGATGACGCCCATCAAGCCGAAGGTGATTGCGAGGCCGAGCGCCACCACCAGCAAAATGCTGCCGAGCGAGACGCCGCGGAAAATGGTGCCGAAGAAATTGACGGTCTTGCGATGCGACTCGACGGCCGACATGGCCTTGGCGGCGGCCGCCGCGACCTCTTTGTCGCCGGCCTGCTCGGCATCGCGCAGGGCGTTGCGTAGAAAGTCCGTGCTGGAAAGGGTGTGCAGCTCGCGCAACTCACCGAGGGCGGCGAGGCGCTCGGCGCGATCTGAAGATTTCAGACGGGTCAGCGCGATACCCTCGCGGAGCGCGACCTGCGCTTTCGGATCGGTCTCGATCTCGGCGCGGGCGATCAGGGCCGGCAGCTTCTCGGCATCCTGGGAATAGCCGACCGTATTGATGGCCTTGATACGGGTGGCAAGATCTGGAGAACCGACATCGATCAGGTCCACCACGGCCTTCATGGCGCGGCGAAGACGGGCGTCGTGCTCGGCGGTGTCCCAATCGTCGGCGACGACTCGCACGGGCTTGCCGTCCGCTCCCGTCAAAGGCTGGGCGTTGTCCACCCGAACGGCGGACTGGGCGTCGTTTTCATCGGCCTCGCCGGTGAGCGTGACCGGCACCACCGTTCCGGCCGCATCGGCGTAGAGAAAGATTTGGTCGCGTCGCCAGGCGTCCATCAGGACGGGCACGTCGGCGTCGCCGCGACCGAGCAAAGATTGGATGAGCGTCATGCGCTCGGAGGCGTCTTCGGCGGCGGCCGCCTTGGCGATGACTTCGCGGGGCGTGGACTCGGCGCGGGCCAGTCCGCAGACGGCGAGAAACAGGATGAGCGCGTGGAATAGCTTCACAAAAAATCGAATAGCAAAGGTTGGGCCAAAAAAAGAGGGGCGGGCCGCGTGATGACCCGCCCCTCGAAACCACAAACTAACTAACTTTCTGAAACGGACTCCTTGTAAGGTGACCGTAAGGCTTACTTGAACTTACCCTTGAGCCAGGGCTCGCCGTATACGTCCTTGAACTCCTTGAGGATCTTGAACTGACCGTCGGCCTTGGTCTCGCCGATGAACACGTTCTTGGTCAGGTGCATGTTGGGCTGGGTGGTGACGGTGCCGCCGGGGCCGTCGAAGGAGATGCCCGACTTGAGGGCCTCGCGCACGGCGTCGACATCGAAGGTGCCGGCCTTCTCGACGGCGGCCTTCCAGAGATAGACGCCGTTGTAGGAAAGAACCATCGGGGAGCAGGTGACGCGGCCTTCCTTCACGATGCCGGGGACGTCGCTCTTCTTGAGCCAGGATTCGAAGTCCTTCACGAACTTCTTGTTCGCGGGGCTCTTGATGGACTGGAAGTAGGTCCAGCAACCGAGCTGGCCGACGAGCTGGTCGGCGGGCAGACCGCGGAACTCATCCTCGGAGATCGAGAAGGAGACGACCGGGCAGGTCTCGGCGGAGAGACCGGAGGCGGCGTATTCCTTGAAGAAGGGAACGTTGGTGTCACCGTTCAGGGTGCTGACCACGGCGGCGCCACCGCCGGCGGCGAACTGCTTGATCTCGGCGACGATCTGCTGGTAGTCGGTGTGGCCGAAGGGCGTGTATTTGCCGGCGGAGATGATCTTGCCGGAGTCGTCCTTGCGGTAGCCGCCGCCGATGTTCTCGAGGGGAACGCCCTTGCTGAGCAAATACTCGAGGAGAACGAGGTTGGTGGTCTGCGGGTAGACGTAGTCGGTGCCCAGCAGGTAGAACTTCTTGTAGCCTTGCTCGAGGAGATAGTCTACGGCCGGAGTGGCCTGCTGATTCACGGCCTCGGCGGTGTAGAACACGTTTTGCGACTCTTCTTCACCCTCGTATTGCACGGGGTAGAACAGGAGACCGTTGTTCTTCTCGTAAACGGGAAGCACGGACTTGCGGGAGACGGAGGTCCAGCAGCCGAAGGTCACGGCGACCTTGTCCTGCTCGAGGAGCTGCTTGGCCTTCTCGGCGAAGAGCGGCCAGTTGGAGGCACCGTCGACGACGACGGGTTCGATCTTTTTGCCGAGCACGCCACCCTTGGCGTTGATCTCGTCGAAAGTGAAGAGGAGGACGTCACGCAGCGAGGTTTCGCTGATGGCCATCGTTCCGGAAAGGGAGTGAAGAACGCCGACTTTGACGGTGTCCTCGGCGCGAAGAGCGCCGGCGGCGGTGCCGAGCGCAAGCGCGCTGAGACCGAGGGTGCGAGTGATGGATTTGATCATGATGGGAGAAGGAAAGTGGAGAGAGCTGCAAAAAAGGAAGGCCCGCCGCCGCCTTGGCGGCGGGCCTGAAGTCAAACTGCGTTCAAACGTTCAGATCAGAACGTGAAGAGGCCCTGGATACCGTAGAACAGGCCCTTGTAAGCGATCGGAGAAGCCGCGGAGTCGGCATACGAAACCTCGGCGCGAACGGTGAAGTTGTCGTTGATGACGTAGCCCGGCGAGAGGGTCAGGTAGGTGCCATACTCGTTGGTGGCGTCGACCTCCTGGAAGCTCCAGCGGGCGACGGTGTAGAACTTCTCGGAGAAGTCATACTTGCCGAAGAGGATGTAGCTGGTGGAAGCGTCGTCGTAGTAGGACACTTCACCGGCGACGGTGAGGGCGTCGCTGACAGCGTAGGAAGCCCAGATGTCGATGCCGTAGTCGTTAACGGCGGCGTCGTCATCGTCGAGGGTCAGGCCCACGAACACGGTGAGGTTTTCGACACCGGTGTAGGTCATGACGAACTCGTAGCCGAGGCCGTCGCTCCAGTCGGAGTCACCCTCGTCGGCGAGCGTGGCGCCGGCGCCGGGCATGAGCGAGTCGGTGACGGAGACGCCGAACGACAGGGTGTCGGAGGCGGCGTAGTCAGCCTTCACGCCGCTGTGATAGCCGGGGACGCCAGAGGCATAGCCCCAGGTCAGCTGGCTCATGTAAGCAGGGTGATAGGACTCGTAGCCGATGTAGCTCAGGAACTTGCCACCGGTGAGGGTGACATCGCCCACAGTGTAGGAAACATAAAGGTCGAGAATCTCGGTCGTGTCGGCGCCACCGCCGGCAGGCACGTAGAACAGGCTGACCTTGCCCGAGAAATCCTTGTAGGATCCGAGGAAACCGACGAACGCGGAGTCCAGATTCCAAGCGCCGGAGTCGAACAGGGAGGTCGTGGAGGAGGCACCTTCGGGGTCGTTGACCGCGGCGGTGGCGGCGACGTAGCCCTCGACGCCGACGTAGTCATTGATCTTAACTTCGGCTTGAGCCGAGGCAGCGACCGCGGCGCAAAGGCCGGCGGCGAGCGTTAGACGTGATTTCATAGCTTGCTTGTTGGTTTGGTTGTTAGTTTTGGCCACCGGCCGAACCGCGTTGTTGGCACGCTACGGTTGTCCGATCGCACCCGCCCCTAAGCCGCCCCCGTGCCACACAGTCGCCACAAACCACAAAGCTGCTGATTTCTCGGATCTTAAAATAAATCGGCTATTTTTACCGCCTGCCTCCTGACTCAGACCGCAACAACCAACGCTGTCGCGGAACCGCCAACTGTCGCAGATCACGACACCCACTTCTTTCATCCACTCCTCACGCCGTCGATGGCCCGAAACCGTCTTGCCGTGCCCGCTTCCCCGACCGACCGTCTCCCACCTTCATGAGCCGCCGCAAAACCTCCGCCACGTCCACCCGCGCCTCCGGCGGCAAATCCGCCTCCTCCCGCAAGAACGGCTCCCGCGGCCGACGCCGCGCCCGTTGGGCGCTCTGGTTCAACCTGCTCATCATCGCCGCGCTGGCCGGCTGGTATGTCACCCAGCCGGCGGCCCGTCGGGACGAGGTCAACCGGCTGCTTCGCAACTCCCTCGACCGCGACAAGCGCATCGAGCCGCTCGATGTCGCGTGGGACATCTACCAACTCTACTACAGCCCCGACTTCGTCTCCGTTCCGCCAGCGCCGGGCGACCACACCCACGTGTATGCCGGCCCTCCCGTCGCCACCGGTGCCAACGCCCGCGACGGCGGCCTCCGGCTGCTCGCCAACCAAGGCTACCTCGTCGGCTACGACGACACCCTGCCCTCGCCGCGCTGGGCCGCCTATCGCGTGGTCGACCTCACTCCCCTGCCCTCCGCGCCGGAGCGACCCGAAACCTTCGAGGTGGATGCGCGCACCGCGAGCCGAGTGCGCAGCGACGCCTACACCAACACCGGCTACGACCGCGGCCACCTTGCGCCCAATTACGCCATCGCCACCCGCCACGGCGAGCAGGCACAACGCGAGACGTTTCTGCTGAGCAACATCATCCCGCAAAAACACGGGCTCAACGCGGGTCTCTGGAAACAACTTGAGACACGCATCGCCACCAGCTACCCCGCCCGCTTCGGCGAAGTCTGGGTGCTTGCCGGGCCGGTCTTCTCGCGCCCCACCCCGCCGACGCTCGGCAGCGACGGACCCGCCGTGCCCGACGCCTGCTACATGATCATCCTGGATGAAAGCGACGGCCGTCTCCGCGCCATGGCCTTCGTATTCCCACAGGACGCCGCCGGTGAACTCGACCGTTACCTCACCACCATCGACACGATCGAGGCTCGCACCGGACTCGATTTTTTCCCGGCGTTGGCCGACGCCGCCGAAAACCAACTCGAGGAGCAACGAGCCAGCCGAGTCTGGTGAATCCGCCCGCTGTTCGTCGTCCCTTTCGCGCCGTCGCGCTGTTACGCGGTCAGAATTTTCTCGCCGTGCTGACTCCGGCCAACGCCCGTCTCGCGACGACGTAGGAAAATGCGCACGCCGTCGGGGTCCGACAAGCTCCAGAGACCACGCCCCCATCCCGCGTTCTCCCTGATCGCCTCCACCTCGCAACCCGCATCCCGCAGCTCGCCGGCGAGCATCGCCGGCTCGGGCACGTCGAGCGTCAGCCACACCCCACGCGGCTCCACCGCGGACACCAGCTCGGCGACCGGCGCGTTGGTCTCCTGTTGAAGCAGCAACAACTGCCCGCCCGACGGGTGCACCAAGCGCACCCAGTCGCCGCCTTCGTCCGCCGTGCGAAACCCCAGCCGCTCCGTGTAGAAAGCCCACGATTCGAAAAACCGCCGCGTGACCAACCCCGTGTGAAAAGACGCCGGAAACACCGGCCACTCCGTCGAGTCCACCGCGCTCATCGGGCGCCCTCCCCTGCCCCATGACCGGCATGCCCCGCACGACGATGGATCGCGATGCTGTTGCCATCCGGATCCTGAATCACCGCCATCCGGCAAGTCGGCTCATCCATCGGTTTGATCACAAACACCACGCCCGCCGCCCGCAACGCCGACACGGCCGCCTCGAAGTCCTCCACCTCGAGCGCCAACGCCGGGCCATCTCCGCACGGCTTCCACTGCCCCTCGGCCAGATTGGTGATCGCGAGCGCGTGACCGCCCAGCTCGTATTCGATCCACGCCTTGTCCGGCCCGTGCTCCCAGGTCGTGCCCGAACGCAACCCCAGCAACCCTTCATAAAATGCCCGCGCCCTTTTCAGGTCGGTCACCGGATAGCCGGTGAAGGCGAATTCAACAACCTTGAACGGATGACCGGATGAAGCGGATGAAGTGTTCATGACCTCCACCGTAGCACGCGCCGGTGACAGCCCTATGTCAGCAGCCGGACCAGCCCGCAAAAAATCCCGCGGCCACCGCCACCCGCACGCTCAAACTCCGACCGCCTCGGCGTGCCGCGCCAACACCCGCCCGGCCTGCTCGCGCACCTTGCCGCGCAGCTCCGCCGGCTCCAGCGCCTCGGCCTGGTCCCCGAACGACAACAGCCACCTCGCCAACCAGTCGTAGCACCACGTGAACAGCACGCACTCCACACCGCCCTCTCGCCGCTCCCCGAATTCCAGCGTCGCGTAGCTCTCGCGCTGCGCCCGCTCCACGACCCCGTCGGCAAACCACACCCGCGCCGGAAACGTCTGCCCGCCCTCCGTGCGCTCCGCCAGATGATCCTCCAGCGAAAAATCCGGTCGCGGCGCGAACACCTCCGCCAGCGTCTCGATATTTTGGATACGGTCCACGCGGAAGTGACGCAGCTCGTCGCGCAGCCGGCACCACGCGACCAGATACCACGCGTCGCCGTAAAAAACCACGCCCAGCGCCTCCACGTCCCGACGGCTGTCCTCGCTCCGCCCCTTGGCGCGGTAGTCCATACGCAGCACCCGCCGTCCCGCCACCGCCTGCTGCACCGGCACGAGAAACGACTGCCGCGCCCGCGCCGCCTGCGGCGAGTCCGGCGCCGGTCCCTCGACGGCCACCCCGCGCGCCAACCGCTCCAGATGATCGCGCCGCTCCACCGGCATCACCGCGCGCAGCTTGTCCAGCGCCGCGTCCGACACCGCGCACAACGACGCGTCGGTGAAACGCCGGACCAGTTCGCCCCCCAGGAACAGCGCCCCCGCCTCCTCCGCGGTCAGCATGACCGGCGGCAGATGATAGCCCCGCACGAGCGTGTAGCCCACCCCCGCCTCGCCCTGGATCGGCACGCCGGCCTCGCCCAGCGCGGCCATGTCGCGATACACCGTGCGCAGGCTCACCTCGAACTTCGCCGCCAGCTCCTCGGCGCGCACCAATCGCCGCCCCTGCAGATGCATCACGATGGCCACGAGACGGTCGGTCCGGTTCATAAGCCGCGCAGTCTGCCTCCCCTCGCCCCCGTCCTTCAAGCCCGCTTCCACGCCTCCGAGCAAGCAGGTCTTTTTGCCCGCCGCCCCCCACACAACTCCCACGATCCCCTGCCCTCAAAACCCATTTGTCACTTAATAAGTGACAAATAAGAAACGGTAAATTAATAACTTAAGTCGATTGTCACTTAATAAGTGACAATTTCGGCTGGTGTAAAACGGCTTGGTTTCGGCGAAGATCGTGTAGGGCGTCGGGCGGAGCGACTTGTGATTAAAGCGCGTCGATTAATCCCATCACTCGGGCCAGAAGGCGCGGGGCGGGCGGTTGGCGCAAGGGCGGCGGTTTGCCGGGGAATAGTCGAGGTCGCCGCGGCCCTCGACGTGCGTTGCCATCAAGGCGCGCAGGTCGTTCAACGCAGGGCTTTCGCCGGACAGGTCGCACAGCTCGCGCGGATCGTTTTCCAAGTCGAAAAGCTGCTCCTCGCCGGTGCGCGGATACCACAGGTATTTCCAACGCGACGTCGTCACCCAGAGGTTGTGATGCCAGCCCTCGCATTGGCCGAACAGGTGATCGCGCGCGTCCGGCGATGCCGCCGATGCGCCGTCGTCGCCACGCACGAGCGGCGCCAGCGAGCGGCCGTGCATGTGCGGCGGGATGTCGACGCCGGCAAGATCGAGCAGCGTCGGCGCGATGTCTTCCCAGCACACGAGTTCGTCGCAGCTCGCACGGTGCAGAGGCACGTTGGCGCCGGTGATGAAGAACGGCACCCGCGACGATGCCTCGTGACCGAGCGATTTTCTGAACAGCTGATGATCACCAAGCATCTCCCCGTGATCCGAGCTGAAGAGCACGTAATACGGCGCGCCGGCGTCGGACGATCCGTAGCCGGTCCACTGCTCGATGACGTGCGCGATGCAGTCGTCGATGTGATTGATCAACGCATAATACGCCGCCGTCGCCCGACGGATGATCTCCGGGTCGAACGGGCCGCTTGGCGCATCCGGAGCGACGACGCGCGGCGGCACGTCCGCGCACCACTCGCCCAGACTCGCCGGCGGCAGATCCTTCGCGAGGTAACGTTACAGATAATGATCCAGCGGCACAAACGGCGGATGCGGGTGAAAGAACGACAGGTGCAGGAAAACCGGCGCGCTCGGATCGCGTCGCTCCGTCAGGAAGCGGGCGGCCTCCTCGGCGAGCCATTTGTTGTGGTGCAGGTGATCGGCATGGCTCCAGGGTCGCACCAACCGGCCGTTGCCGCTGATGCCGTGATCGTGCGGATGACAATCCATGCCGCGTTGACGCAACCACGGCACGTAGTCGTTGCGTTTTTGGGTCTCGCAGCGCGGCCTCCAATTGGAGGTCTCGGAAAGGATGATGTTGTCGAAACCGTAACGCTTGCCCTGCGGATGCAGGTGCATCTTGCCAATGAGCTGAGTCTGGTAACCCGCGGCCGAGAGCAGGCCGGGCAGGGTCGAGGGCGGGTCGAACTCCTGCCCGTCACGATAGCCGCGCAAACCGTGTTCATCGGGGCTCATGCCGGACAGCAGCGTGCGTCTTGCGGGAATGCAGACGGGGCAGGTCGAGTAGCCGCGTGTGAAGTTGACGCCCCGCGACGCCATGTGGTCGAGGTTCGGAGTCTCGACGAAGCGGTTGCCGTTGATGCCGAGCGCGTCGGCGCGCTGCTGGTCGGTGGTGATGAGCAGGATGTGGGGACGACGGGGTTGGCTCATGCCAAAACCCTCTTAAAATCCTCTGGAAAAACCAACACGATTGGATTGCGAAAATGGGTCATTACATGACAAATACGGTTCATCATGACGTCACCCGAACTTCCGCTCGCCGACTGGGGCAACCTGTGCCGCGACCTGGTCTGGATCCGCCGCGCGGTGATCGAGGACGCGTATCGGCACCGCCGTTACGACCCCGCGGGACGCATCGTGGCGTGGAGGCTGCTGGCCGGGCGGATCACGTTTCGGCTGTCGTCGGGCCGCCTCGAGGTGAAGGCCGGCCAATGGGTGCTGCCGGGCACCGGGACCGGCACGCGGGTCTTCGCGGAGGGCACGGAATTTGTCTCCGTGCGTTTCCATGCCCACTGGCCCGGCGGCGTCTCGCTCTTCGACCATGCCCGCCCGTTGGTGATCGCCGCGGGAAAGGCGGGGGCTTTGGACGAGGCGGCCTTTGCGCTGGTCGAGTTCCAAAAGACGCATCTGGACCGTCCGGGACTGCCGATGCAGCGCCAGCCGGTCGACCTGGCCCGGCATATCGGGCTGCGAGCCTTGCATGACCGCTGGTTCCTCGCCTACGCGGAGTTGATGGCGGCGCAAGGTCGCGAGCAGCATCGCCCCCCGCTGCTGGACGCCCGCATGCAGGAGGCGGTGCGACTGATGGAATCTCGACTGCGGCTCGGGCAGGTGTTGACCGAACAGGCGGTCGCGGAGGGCGTGGGGCTGAGTCTCAGCCAGTTCAAGCGGCTGTTTGCCCGCGACCTCGGCGTGACGCCCAAGCGCTGGCTCGACGACCTGCGCTTTGCCATGGCCCGCGACCTCCTGAATGAAGGCGGTCGCACGGTGAAGCAGATTGGCTACGAGCTGGGCTTCCGTTCGCCCAACCACTTCTCGGCGTGGTTTGCGCGGCGGCGGGGTTGCCCGCCCGGCCTGTCGGTCCGGGGAGCGGGTTGAGCCCGCCCGTCCCGGAGGAGCAAATCAGGCGCGGGCGACGTCTTCCAGGCTCGCGCCGACCAAGGAGGCGAGTTCGCCGGACGTGTTTTTCAACTCCTGAGACTGGGCGTTGAGTTCCTCGGCGGCAGAGGCGGTCTCCTCGGCGTTGGCGGCGTTGGTCTGGGTGACCTTGTCCATCTGCGAGATGGCGGTGCCGATCTGCGCGAGTCCGTCGCTCTGCTCGCGGGAGGCCACGGCGACCTCGGCGACGAGCTGGTCGACCTCGCGGGCGCGTTCGACGATCTTCTGCAACTCGGCCGAGACGCGGCCGGACAATTCGACGCCCTGCGCGCTGCGGCGGGTCGCGTCGTCGATCTTGTCGGCGGTTTCCTTGGCGGCGACGGCGCAGCGCTGGGCGAGGTTGCGCACCTCGTCGGCCACGACCGCAAAGCCGGCGCCGGCCTCACCGGCGCGGGCGGCCTCGACGGCGGCGTTGAGCGCGAGGATGTTGGTCTGGAAGGCGATCTCGTCGATGGTCTTGATGATCTTGGAGACATCGTCGGAGGAGCGCTGAATGGCGTCCATGGCCTCCTGCATGCGCTGCATCTCGCCAGCGCCGGCCTCGGCGGCGTCACGGGCATGACCGGCGGACACCTTGCCGGCGTCGGCGTTCTCGGCGTTGCGCTTGGTGGTGCTGGAGAGTTCCTCGATGGAGGAGCTGATCTCCTCGAGCGACGCGGCCTGTTCGCTGGAGCCTTCGGCGAGCGACTGGCTGGCGGAGGACACCTGACCGGAGGCGGCGGCCACCTGCAGGGCGCCGCGGGAAAGCGAGTCGGCGGCGCGGGTGAGGGCCTTGTTGACGCCACGGATGATGACAAACGCGGCGGCGGCACCGACGAGCACCATCGCGGTGAGACCGGAGAGGATGAGCCGCGATCCGGCCCCCAGGGAGGTTTCCGACTCGTCGGCGTTGGTCAGCATGCGCTCCACGGAGCGCTGCAGGAGATCGCTCGTGACGGCGTTAAAGCTCTCGGCGGCGACCGTGCGCGACTGCAGCAGCTTGGCGGCGTCGGCGTAATTGGCGACGAGCGCGAGAACTCCCGAACGGTAGGTTTCGAGCGTCTGCGCGACCGTCGCGAGCTGGCGTTTGTTGGCGTCATCGTAGGTCAGCGCGAGCAATCGTCCGTGCAACGTCCCGACCTCGTCAAAGATCGGCAAACTTTGCTCCACCAACTCGGGTTTGCGAAAGGCCTGGGACTTGTAGGCTAGAATCCGGATCGCGTCGCCGCGCTCGATGATGTCATTGGCAATCTCGAGTTTCACGCGGCGCTCGTTGAGCTTTTCCGCGGAGATGCCCTGTTCGATCTCCGAGGCCATCTTGGCCTGCTGGTCATGGATGAAGTCGTTGATTGCCCGGATAAACACGGTCGCCGCGTCATCCAGACGGCCACGCACGGCGGCGAGCTGCTCCAGGTTGGCGACCGTGGCGTCGGCCGACTGCACATATTGGACGAACGACTGGTTGGCCGCCTGCAGGCCCTCGGCGAGGGAGGTGAGCTGAGGCTGGGCCTCGCTCAGTGCGCCGGCCTTTTCGAGCGCGGCCTTGACCGCCGCCAGATGTTCGCGGGCTCGCGCAAGCTCGTCGGTATCGCCGGTGAGCCCGTAGGTGCGGAACGAGCGCTGCGCGAGCGCGGAGGCCTCCGAGATCGCACTGGCCACCGCGGTCTGCGGCGCCACCGCGTCGGAGAGAAAGCGCGCGCCTTGCGTCGCGAAATACATTTTCCAGACAGCTAGGCCGCCCAGCCCGAGGCCGAACAGGAGGATCAGCAGGAATCCGAGGGACACACGACGACCGATGGTGAGCTTGGAGAGGTTCATGGGTTTACCCCTCTTTCGGTTCAACCGGGGTAAACATAAGCGCCTGATGTGGCTTCAGGCGAAATAACCGCGACTACACGCCCAAATCAAAGTGGCTAATCAACCGCGCTTTGCGCCATGTGCGCGACTGTAAATGAAACCGGCCGTTGCTCGTATCACGATACAACGGCCGGAAGGCGAAAACGCACAAGGCGTTTTCAGTTAATAATTTTTATGACCACCGATCACCCCAAGGCGGAGAGCAGGCGCTCGAGTTCGGCGCGCTTGGCCTGGAGGTCGGCGAGCTGCTTCTTCGCGCCTTCGAGCACGGCGGGCGGGGCCTTGCTGGTGAAGGCCTCGTTGGACAGGCGGGCCTCGGTGCCGGCGATGTGCTTGGCCACTTGGGCGATCTCCTTGGTGAGGCGGGCGGACTCGGCGGCCGGATCGACCTTGATGCCGGTGTCGAGATAGAGCGTGCCGAAGGGCGTGACCGCCGCGGGCAGCGCCGGCTCGGCGGTGGTGCGCTCGATGGCGGACGCGCCGATCAGGCGGGTCAGCTTGGACGAGGCAGAATCGATGAACGCCCAGTCGGTGTCGCCAGCGAGGAGCTGGAAGGTGACGTCGCGTTTTTGCCCGACGGACTGGTCGAGCTTGAGCTGGCGGGCGAGCGAGGTGAAGGCCTTGAGTTGCTCGACGCGGCCCGACGCGGCGGCGTCGATGGCGAAGCCGCGCTGGGCGAGCAGCGCGTTGAACGTATCAACGGTTTCGATACGGGTGTCCTGCAGGAAGGAACCGCGCTCGGGGTTCGGCGTGGCGTAGCCGAGCAGGTGCCAGAGTTCCTCGGTGATGAACGGCGCGAAGGGCTCGAACAGGAGGAGGAACTCGCGGATGACGAGGTCCTGCACGGCGAGGCAGTGCTGCTTGGTGGCGGGGTCGGCGACCTTGGCCTTGGAGACCTCGACATACCAGTCGCAGAAGTCGGTCCAGAAAAAGGAATACAGCTTCTGGGTGGCGGCGGCGAATTCGAACTCGGCGAAGCTCTTCTCGAGCACGGCCATGGTGTCGCGGAGCGCGGCGAGGATGGCATGGTCGTCCTCGTCGAGGAGCTCCGGTTGGATGCGGCCGAGGATGGCGTCGAGCGACGTGTTGTCGTTCATCTCGCCGTTCATCTGGCGGAAGCGGCAGGCGTTCCAGAGCTTGTTGCAGAAGTTCTTGCCGCCTTCGATGCGGGTCTCGTCGAACTTCACGTCCTGACCGAGCGGGGCGATCTGGAGGAGGCCGAAGCGGAGGCCGTCGGCGCCGTAGGCTTTGATGAGGTCGAGCGGGTCGGGCGAGTTGCCGAGGGTCTTCGACATCTTGCGGCCCTGCTTGTCGCGGACGATGCCGTTGAAGTAGACGTGTTTGAAGGGAATGCGTCGCGCGAGTTCCTCGCGCGAGA
The DNA here is from genome assembly GCA_030601755.1 of Verrucomicrobiota bacterium. GTDB lineage: Bacteria > Verrucomicrobiota > Verrucomicrobiia > Opitutales > Opitutaceae > JAUWBF01. Next base: position 48,466 of record JAUWBF010000013.1, read on the forward strand.
GCGGCTCCCGAGTAGCGCAGGCATCCTGCCTGCCGTCGGATTCGGATGCAGGCTGGAAGCCTGCGCTACTTTGCGAGCCGGTGAACTCCAAGCCGGCCATGATCATGCGGGCGACCCAGAAGAAGATGATGTCCGCGCCGGTGGCGAGGGTGGTGGTCGGGTAGAAGGCCTTGAAGTCGGCGGCGAGTTGCGCGTCCCCTTCGGGCCAGCCGAGCGTGCCGAAGGGCCAGAGCCAGGAGGAGGCCCAGGTGTCGAGCACGTCGTCTTCCTGGTCCCAGTTCTCCGGGTCGGACGGACCTTCGAGGGAGACATGGATTTTGGTTGGGTCGGCGAGGTCGGCGGGCGTGAGGTTTTCGCGGTCGACGCCCTTGGCATACCAGACGGGGATGCGGTGGCCCCACCAGAGCTGGCGGCTGATGCACCAGTCCTGGATGTTGTCGAGCCAGTTGAGGTAGACCTTGGACCAGCGCTCGGGGTGCATCTGCACGAGTCCGTCGCGCACGACCTGCTTGGCCTCCTCGACGCGCGGGTATTTGAGCCACCATTGCTGGGTGAGGCGGGGCTCGATGGGCACGCCGGCGCGCTGGGAAAAGCCGACGTTGTTCTCGTAGGGCTTGGCCTCGATGAGGGCACCACGCTCGGCGAGGATCTCGGCGGCCTTCTTGCGGGCGGCGAAGCGTTCCATGCCGGCGAGCTCGGGGCCGGCGAACTCATTCATGGTGCCGTCGGCGTTGAGGCAGTCGATGATCGGGAGGCCGTGGCGCTGGCCGATCTCGAAGTCGACGCGGTCGTGGGCCGGGGTGACCTTGAGCGCACCGCCGCCGAAGCCCATCTCAACGGCGGTGTCGCCGATAATGGGAATCTGGATACGCTCGCCGAGCGGACGCCAGACGGACTTGCCGACGAGGTGCTTGAAGCGGGGGTCGTCGGGGTGGACGGCGACGGCGACGTCAGCCGCGATGGTCTCGGGACGGGTGGTCTCGAGGATGAGGTGGGTGAGCGGGAGGGTGTTGCCCTCTTCGTCGGTGGTGGTGGACGGCTCGACGAGTTCGTAGCGGAGGCGGTAGATGTGGCCCTTGGTCGGGCGCATCTCGACCTCTTCGTCGGAGAGGGCGGTGAGCGAGGCGGGGCACCAGTTGACCATGCGTTTGCCGCGGTAGATCAGGCCCTGTTTGTAGAGGTGGACGAAGGCGGTGAGGACGGAGCGGCTGTAGGCCGGGTCCATGGTGAAGTGGGTGCGGTCCCAATCGCAGGAGCAGCCGAGCTCGCGGAGTTGTTGGAGGATCTTGTCGCCCTTCTCGTCGCGCCAGGCCCAGACGCGCTTGAGGAACTCGTCGCGGCCGAGATCGTGGCGGGTCTTGCCCTCGGATTTTTTGAGGTGCTTCTCGACCATGGTCTGGGTCGCGATGCCGGCGTGGTCGGTGCCGGGGATCCAGCAGGCGGCCTTGCCCTCGAGGCGGGCGCGGCGGATGAGCACGTCCTGGAGGGTGTTGTTGAGCACGTGGCCCATGTGCAGGATGCCGGTGACGTTGGGCGGCGGGATGACGATCGAGTAGGTTTCCTGGCCGGGCTTGGGCGTGCCGGCGAAGCACTTGGCTTCCTGCCAGGCGGCATACCATTTCTTTTCAACGTCCTGCGGTTCGTAGCTCTTGGTGATCTCGGCCATGGGTAAAGTGATAAAGGGTGATCCAACCACGGCGAGGGGCGCTGGCAAGAGGGGAAACCGGGCGGAGACCGCGGCATTTTCCCACCGGCGCAGGTCGGCGGGGTTTCGCAATTTAGGAATTGGAACTTGCGGGCGGGTTGGCCGATGTTGGGGCGCCTGCACACGGCCCAGATCAACCACGCATGAACGGACGCCTCCAGAAACACGCTCGAGAACGCCTCGCCTTCGCCGCGGACACCCCCGCGCCCAAACGCCTGGCCGCCTGCAAGACCTTCCTGCGCCTGGAGAACGCCATGATCCGCATGCAGCACGACGCCGGCGCCGACGGCCGCGCCATCGCCAAGGCGCTCGCGGCGATGGTCGACGTGATGTTGACGCACCTGTTCAACCACGCGCTGGCCTCCTATCAGACGACGCACGGCAAGCTCCCCTCGCCCGTCGCGTTGCTGGCGTTGGGCGGCTACGGGCGAGCCGAACTCAGTCCGCTGAGCGACATCGACATCATGTTCCTGTTTCCGTCGAAGGTGCGCCTGTCGGCCATCCAGCCGTTGCAACAGCACCTGATCGACGAAGTCCTTTACATCCTCTGGGACTGCGGCCTGAAGGTCGGCCACTCAACCCGCACCGTGGACGACGTCTTCAGCGAGGCGCGCAAGGACATCCAGACCAAGACCGCCCTGCTCGAGGCCCGCCAGATCTCGGGCGACACCGCCCTCTTCGAGTCGTTCATCGGCGCCTACAAGAGCTTTTACACCACCGATCACCCCAAGGCCTACATCACCGCCCGCCTCGAGGACCAGGCCACCCGGCGCGGTAAATACGGCGACACCGTCTTTCTCCAGGAACCCGACATCAAGAGCGGCGTCGGCGGCCTGCGCGATTACCAGAACACCGTCTGGATGGCCCGCGTGAAGCTCGGCATCGACCGCATCGACGACCTGCTCGCCCAAAACTACCTTCGGCGAAACGAACTGCGCGACTTCAAGCGCGCCTACGACTTTCTCCTGCGCGCCCGCAACGAGCTGCACTTTCAAAGCAAGCGTCCCACCGACCTGCTCGACCTCGAGGCCCAGCCCCGCATCGCCTACGGCATCGGCTACGTGCACCGCGATCCACTCGGCCGCGTCGAGCAGTTCATGCGCGACTACTACCGCGCCGCCCAGACCATCTACCGCATATCGCGACTGGTCGAAAACCGCCTCGCGCTCACCCTCGAAACCGACGACGGCGGCAAGATCTCCTTTCGCGAGGCCGTGCGCGCGCACCGGTATCAAAAGACCCGTCGCCTCGACGGCTTCATCTTTCGCGGCCGCGAACTCAGCATGGAGCACTCGCAGGTTTTTCGCGACGACCCCGCGCGCCTCATCCGCGTGTTCCGCCACTGCCAGTTGCTCGGCGCCCAGCCCGACTTCTCGCTGCAAAACCTCATCCGCGAATCGTTGCCCCTCATCACCAAGCACGTCACCCACTCCGAGGCGGCCAACATCAGCTTCCGCGCCATCCTCGACGAGGCCGGCTCCGTGCACCCCACCCTCGCGCTCATGCACGAACTCGGCGTGCTCGGCCGCTTCATCCCCGAGTTCGACGAACTCACCTGCCTCGTGCAGCATGAGTTTTACCATCGTTATACAGCGGACATCCACACGCTGAACGCCATCCGCCAACTCGACGCGATCTTCACCCAGACCGAGCCCCTCGCGAAAAAATATCGCGATACCCTGCACGAGACCCCCGCGCCGACACTCCTGTATCTCATTCTTCTGCTGCATGATATCGGAAAGGCCCGCGGTATCAAGGGTCACGCCGAGGCCGGCGTCGACATCGCGCTCCCGATTTTGGCGCGCCTCGGCATCGACGCCGAGAGCCAGGAAACGGTCACCTTCATCATCAAAAATCATCTCATCATGGCACGCTTTTGGCAGAAGCGTGACGTCGATGACCCAGCCTCCGCAGCCGCTTTCGCCGAACTCGTTTCGGACCCCGATCAACTCCGGTATCTCTACGTTCACACGTTCTGTGATGCCCGCGGCACCGCGTCCGGCCTGTGGAACGGCTACAAGGACACGCTCCACACCACCCTCTTTCGAGCAACCCTGGAACAGCTGACCCTTGGCGAGGCTTTGGCCACCCGCCACACCCAGCGCATCAAAATGACCTACCAGGAACTCGTTTCCAAAAACATCCCAGGCATCAGCACGGACGAGATCGCCGCGCACTTCAATCTGCTGCCCGAGCGTTATTTCATCCAGACCGACACCAACGAGATCGCGTTGCACATCGGCATGGTCAACCGGCTGCTCAAGTCCATCACCGCCGCCGACTCCATCGGCGCGCTCAAGCCCGTGATAGAGTGGCAGGACGACCTCAACCGCTCGCTCACCGTCGTCAACGTCGTCACCTGGGACCGCGCCGGCCTCTTCTACAAGCTCGCCGGCGCCTTCGCCGTGGCCGGCCTCTCCATTCTCTCCGCCAAGGTCATCTCGCGCAGCGACCACATCGCCATCGACACCTTCTACGTCGTCGAGCCCGGCCGCGGCGTAGTGCAGAGCGCCAAGGCCCAGGAACTCTTCGCCAAGACCGTCGAGGAGGCCCTCATGAATAACCGCGACCTCTACCCCGCCATCGCCGAGCAGGCCAAGCGCAGCCAGGCTCCCCGCTTCGGCGTGGTGAAGAACAGCGAGCCCCTGCAGGCCTCCTTCCCGCCCACCGTCGAGGTCTACCACGAACTCTCCATGGAGCGCACCATCGTCGAGGTGCAGGCCCGCGACGAGATCGGCCTGCTCTTCCGCCTCGCCCGCGCGATCAGCGAACACGGTTTCGACATCACCTTCGCCCGCATCGGCACCGAGCGCTCCATCGCCATCGACAGCTTCTACATCGAGAACGCCCGGCCCGACGCCCCCGCCGACACCAACCGCCTGACCGCCCTGCGCGACGCCCTTTCCGAGGTCATCACGCCCGTCAAGCTGCCCGCCGCCGGCTGAGCATTCACGGCTCGTCCGTATTCAAAAACCGGCGACGCGCGCCCGTCGCCGGCCCGACGCGCCGCACGGCCAGGTGGAACCGGTTGTCCCCAACCGGTTCGACGGCGGCCTGACCGCCGCCCGTCCCCCCCCCCCCTCGCCACGCCCTTCCGCCCCCGCCGCCCGCGATTTGCACATCCGCCCGCAGCCCTGTTGCCAACCGCCGCGCGCCTCCCCATAACCCCTCCCCATGCTCACGGAGTCCGTCGACCCCCGCCTCACCAACGCCCTCTACCACATCAGCGCGCTGGCCAGCCGCGCCAAGGATCCGAGCGAGGCCATGGAGTCCATCCTCGCCATCTGCAGCGGCCACTTCGACGCCTCCTCCGGCACCATCTCGCTGCTCAACCCCGACACCGGCAAACTTGAGATCGAGGTCCACCGCGGCATGCCCGACGACATCGATTCGGTCGCGCTCCGCCTCGGCCAGGGCATCACCGGCTGGGTCGCCTTTCACGGCAAGCCCCAGCTCGTGCCCGACGTCGGCGCCGACCCCCGCTACATCCCCGTGCGCCCCGAGGTCCGCAGCGAGATGACCTTCCCCCTCGTGCAGTCCAACGGCCAGGTGCTGGGCGTCATCAACCTCGACAGCGACCGCCTCGCCGCCTTCGACGAGGACCACCTCGCCCAGCTCGGCAAGCTCGCCGACGAGGCCACCTCCGTCCTCCAGCGCGTCTGGCAACTCCGCCACCTCCAAGGCAAGGCCCGCCAGCTCGAGAACCTCGTCACCGTCGGCCAGGCCCTCGTCACCAAGCTCGAGCCGCAGGAACTGCACGACACCATCACCCGCGACTCCCGCAAGATCCTCGGCTGCCGCGCCTGCGCGCTCTACCTGCTCGACCCGCGCCGCGAGACCGCCCGCATGGAGTCCTTCACCGGCGATCCCTCCTGCGCTCCGCTCGGCCAGGACCTGCCCCTCGAGTCCTGCCTCGTCGCGGCCGTCGCCCACACCCGCCGCGCCGTCGAGTTTCTCAACATCCAGTCGCCAGAATACATCGACGTTGTCGACCTGCCCCGCGACCCACACCTGCGCTCCATGCTCGCCGTGCCCATGCGCGTCGAGCACGAGATGGTCGGCGTGCTGGTCGCCTTCACCGACCACCCCCACCGCTACAACAACGACGAAAAACGCCTGCTCGCCGCCATCGCCAGCCTCGCGGCCGTCACGTTGCAAAACTCCCGGCTCTACTCGCGCGTCTTCCAAAGCGAGGAGTCCCTGCGCAAGAACGAGCAGCTCACCACCCTCGGCCTGCTCGCCGCCGAGATTGCCCACGAGATCCGCAATCCGCTCACCGTCATCAAACTCCTCTTCGGCTACCTCGACCTCGACTTCCCCGAGGGCGACCCCCGCCGCACCGACGTGCGCGTGATCGGCGAAAAACTCGACCAGTTGGAGGCCATCGTCTCGCGCGTGCTCAACTTCGCCAAGGCCCCCTCCAGCCTCCACTCGCGCTGGAACGTCACCGACATCATCACCGACACCCTCCTGCTCATCCGTCTCAAGCTCGCGCAGGGCAAGATCCACCTGCACTTCACCCCGCCGGCCCGCCAGATCGTGGTCGACGTGCACAAGGGCCAGCTCCAGCAGGTGCTGCTCAACCTGCTCATCAACGCAACACAGGCCATGCCCGAGGGCGGCGACATCACCGTGACCCTCGAGACCATCGAGCACGAGTCGCTCCCCTGCGTGGTGATCGACATCATCGACACCGGCCGCGGCATTCCCGAGGACATGCAGGGCCGCATCTTCGACTCCTTCCTCTCCGGCCGTCCCGACGGCACCGGCCTCGGCCTCTCCATCGCCAAGCGCATCCTGCTCAGCCACCACGGCGACATCCTCCTGCACGCCAGCGGTCCCGGCGGCACCACCATGCGCCTGCGCCTGCCGCTCGCCGGCTGAACCCGCCCCCCTCCCCCCATGCCCACCCCGGAAAACCGGCTCGCGCGCCAACGCGCCAGCCTCGCCATCGTCACCGTGCTGCTCTTCGCCGGCGGCATCGCCATCCTCGTCCTGCCGCTGCGATTGCCCCTGCCCGTGCGACTGCTGCTCGCAGCGGGCGACTTCATCGTCGCGCTGGTCCTCTTCGCCCTGCTCAAACAACGCCGCCCCCGCGCATGAAAACGTATCTCCACTGGCTCATCGTCGCGCTGATGATCGCGGGCCTGGCCGGCGGCCTCTGGCAATCCTGGCAACGCGAACAACTCTTCGCCCAACACGGCGTCGCGCAAACCCTCACCGTCTCCGAGGAGGAACCCTCGCGGCTGGCGTCGCTCTTTCCGCCGCGCATGGCCTACGCCTACTCCGGCCGTATCGGAAATGTGGATGCACGCATCGAGACCGCGCGCCGCCT
>JAUWBF010000073.1 GCA_030601755.1 Verrucomicrobiota bacterium
TCGGCGGCGGCGCGCGCGACGACCGCTTCCTGCTTGGCCTTCTCGGCGACCCAGTCGGTGTAGCCACCGACATATTCGCCGATGCGACCGTCGCCCTCGAAGACCATCGTGCTGGTGCAGACCTCGTCGAGGAAGGCGCGGTCGTGGCTCACGAGGAGCAGCGTGCCCTCGAACTCGACGAGCAGGTTTTCCAACAGGTCGAGCGTCTCGGCGTCGAGGTCGTTGGTCGGCTCGTCGAGCACGAGCACGTTGGCCGGCTTGGTGAAGAGGCGCGCAAGGAGCAGACGGTTGCGCTCGCCGCCGGAGAGCACGCGGGCCGGCGTGCGGGCTCGGGTCGGATCGAAGAGGAAGTCCTGCAGGTAGCCGATGATGTGGCGGCTGCGGCCGTTGACGGTGACGGTGGTGTTTCCGTCGGCGACGTTGTCGGCCACGGTCTTGTTGTCGTCAATCTGCGCGCGGAACTGGTCGAAGTAAACGACTTCAAGGCGCGTGCCTTGGTCGACGGTGCCGGCGGTGGGCTCAAGCTGGCCGAGCAGGAGCTTGATGAGGGTGGTCTTGCCGGCGCCGTTGGGGCCGATGATGCCGATCTTGTCGCCGCGACCGATGGTGGTCGTTAGGTCGCGGATCAGCGGCGCGCAACCGGGGTAGCCGAAGCTGGCGTTCTCGAGGTCGACGACCTTCTGCCCGGAGCGCTCGGCGGAGGAGATGCGCATGGTGACGTTGCCGGATTTCTCGCGACGGGCGCGGCGTTCGGCACGCAGTTCCTTGAGGCGGGCGACGCGCCCCTGATCACGGGTGCGGCGAGCCTTCACGCCGCGGCGGATCCATTCCTCCTCCTGCGCGAGGAGTTTGTCGGCGACGGCCTGTTGGCGCTCCTCGGCGGCCTGGCGCTCGTCGCGGCGGATGAGGAAGGTGTCGTAGTCGCAGTCCCAGTTGGTGAGGATGCCGCGGTCGAGCTCAACGATGCGCGTGGCGAGTTTCTTCAAAAACGCGCGGTCGTGGGTGACGAAGAAGAGGCCGATTTTTTCGGAGAGCAAAAACTCCTCGAGCCAGAGGATGCTGTCGATGTCGAGGTGGTTGGTCGGCTCGTCGAGGAGGAGCAGGTCGGGCTTGCTCGCGAGCGCCTGGCCGAGCAGCGCGCGGCGCCGCAGACCGCCGGAGAGGGTGGCGAACTCGACGTTGGGATCGAGCTGGAGCTTTTCGAGGAGTTGCTCGATGCGCACCTCGATCTCCCAGTCTTCCTCAAGGCCGTCGTTGCGCACGCCGGCCATGACGAGGTCGTGCACCGTGCCGGGAAGGTTGGCGGGCACCTCCTGGATGAGGCGGGCGAAGTGCGCGCCGGGCTGGCGAAAGACCTGGCCGCTGTCGGGTTTCACCTCGCCGGCGATGAGCTTCATGAGCGTGGACTTGCCCGCGCCGTTGCGCCCGACGAGGCAGACGCGCTCGCCGGCGTCGATCTGAAAGTTGACGTGGTCGAGCACCGGCGGACCGCCGAACGCGTGGGACAAATCGAGAAGACTGAAAAGGGCCATGAACCGCCCAATCTGAAAATCCCGCCGCTTGCACGCAACCCCGCACCTGCGCACAGTCACGATTCACCCCATGCGCTTCCCTTCCCTGCCAGCCCTTGTTCTGCCCTTCGTTTTTATGACTTCCGTGCACGCCGCCCCCCAACGCCTCTTCATCGGCACCTACACCAACACCACCGCCAAGGGCATCTACGCCGCAAGGTTCGACCCGGCCACGGGCGTTCTGAGCGAGCCGACGCTCGCCGCCGAAGTGGGCAGCCCTTCCTTTCTTGCCGTCACCCCCGATCGCCGTGCGCTCTATGCCGTCAGCGAGCCGACCAAGGCCCTGCACGCCTACGCCCTCGATGCCGCGGCCGGCACGCTGACCAAGCTCAACGATCTCCCCTCCGGCGGCGGCGGTCCTTGCGATGTCGCGGTCGACGCCACCGGCCGCACCGTGGCCATCGCCAACTACGGCGGAGGCAGCACCGTGGCCTACCGCCTCAACGACGACGGCTCCCTCGCGGCGCAGACCTCGCTCGACCAGCACACCCACGCCAGCGAGGCGCATCCCAACCGCCAGAAAAAGCCCCACGCGCACGGCGTCACCTTTTCGCCCGACAACCGCCTGCTCGTTTCCCCGGATCTCGGCGGCGACCGCGTTTACCTCTACGCGCACGACGCGGCCAACTCCACCCTCGCGCCGCACGCCGCCCAGCCCTGGCTGGAGATCGCCCCCGGTGCCGGCCCGCGCCACGCGCAGTTTTCCCCCGACGGCCGACAACTCTACGTCATCAACGAACTCGACAACACCATCACCGTCGCCGCGGTCGACGCCGCCGCCGGCACGTTGAAGACCATCCAGACCATCGGCACCCTGCCCACCGACTTCACCGGCCAGAGCACCACCGCCGAGGTCGCCGTGTCGGCCGACGGTCGCTTCGTCTACGGCAGCAACCGCGGCCACGACAGCATCGCCGTCTATGCCCGCGACGCCGCCGACGGCACGTTGACCCTTCGCCAGATCGTCTCCTGCGGCGGCGAACACCCGCGCCACTTCGCGCTATCGCCCGACGGCGGCTGGCTGCTCTGCGCCAATCAGGACACGGACAACATCACCGTCTTCCGCATCGACCCGGCCACCGGCGAGCTGACGCCCTCCGGCCATCCGCCGGTCGCGCTTGCCCGCCCGGTCTGCGTGCGTTTTCTCTGATCCACTTACATGGCCGATTTTCTCGACGAAGGTCCTTCCAACCGCAAACGCTGCGAACGCGCCTACCTGGTCGGCGTGCAGACTTCCCGCATGGAGGTCGGCGAGGCCGACGAACTCCTGGAGGAGCTCTGCGAGCTCGTTGAAAACCTCAACATCGAGGTCATCCGCACCGAGGTCGTGAACCTGCGCCAGCCCAACCCCGCCACGCTCATCGGCAGCGGCAAGACCGAGAGCATCATCGCCGCCGCCAAGGAGGAGCAGGCTGACCTCATCGTCTTCGACGAGTCGCTCTCCCCCGCCCAGCAGCGCAACTGGGAAAAGGCCTCCGGCCTCGCCGTCATCGACCGCGAGGAGGTCATCCTGGACATCTTCGCCGACCGCGCCCAGACCCGCGAGGCCGTGCTCCAGGTCGCCCTCGCCCGGATGGAGTATTCGCTCCCGCGCCTCACCCGTGCCTGGACCCACTTGTCCCGCCAGGGCGGCAAGGGCGGCATGGGCGGCGAAGGCGAAACTCAGCTCGAGCAGGACCGCCGCATCGTCAACGACCGCATCACCCGCCTGAAGCGCGAGCTCGTCGAGGTGCGCAAACAGCGCGGCGTGCAACGTCACAAACGCCAGCGCGTGCCCGTGCCCACCGCCGCCATCGTCGGCTACACCAACGCCGGCAAGTCCACCCTCATCAACGCCCTCACCGGCTCCGGCGTGCTCGCCGAGGACAAGCTCTTCGCCACCCTCGACCCCACCACCCGCCAGCTCGTGCTGCGCGGCAACCAGAAGCTGCTCGTCACCGACACCGTCGGCTTCATCCGCCGCCTGCCCCACGGCCTGGTCGAGGCGTTCAAGGCCACGCTCGAGGAGGCCATCGTCGCGGACTTTCTGATACACGTGCTCGACGTCACCGCGCCCAACCTCGCCGCGCACCACGAGACCACCCTCTCCGTGCTCAAGGAGCTCGGCGCCGACGAGAAACGCATCCTCACGCTCTTCAACAAGGCCGACCTCGCCGACGAGTCGCACCTCCACCGCGCCAAGCTGCTCGACCCCGACGGCGTGTTCATCAGCGCCAAGACCGCGCACGGCCTCGAGGCCGTCGTCGACCATGCGCTCGAGATGATCGCCGACGCCTTCGGCAGCATGCACCTGTTCGTGCCGCACAGCCGCAGCGACGTGATCGCCCGCGCCCACGCCGTCGGCCACGTGCAGTCCGAGGAGATGCTCGACGAGGGCGTGAAGCTTCACGCGCGCATCCCCCCGTCGCAGTCGGCCTTCTTCAAGCCCTTTGTGGTCGAGGCGTGAACCCCGCAGGGGTCTCGCTCGCGAGACCCGTTGCGCGTTTCCTCACGGTTGCATCACGAGCTCCGCGGCCCCGATCGGTCCAAGGGCCTTGCAAGCAAGGCCCCTACGGCACACCGCATCACTCCAGCCCCTCAAGCTCCGCGGCGCGCCGCAGGCGGGCCTTCTCGACGCGGCCGCTCACAAAGACCGCGATCTCGAACAGCAGATACAGCGGCGCGGCGAACATCGACTGCGTGATCGGGTCCGGCGTCGGCGTCACCACCGCCGCGATGATGAAGATCAGCACGATCGCGTGGCGCCGGTATTTTTTCAAAAACGCCGTGGTCAGCATGCCCAGCCAGACCAGCACCACGATGATCAGCGGAAACTCGAACGACGCGCCCACGCCGGCCACCAGCCACAGCAGCAGGTTGTAGTAGCTGCCCGGCGTCCACCGCATCGCGAAGCCAAACAGCTCGTTCAACTCCACCGACACCCGCAGTGCGCTCGGCACCAGCAGGAAAAAACTGAACGCCGCGCCCGCCAGAAACAGCACGAACGCCGACCCGCACACCGGCAGCACCAGCTTCAGCTCGCGCTCGGTCAGCGCCGGCGCGACGAACTGGCCGATGAAGAACAGGATGAACGGCGCCGCCAGCACCAGGCCGCCGACCACGCAGATCTGCAGCACGACGGAAAACGTCTCCATGACCGAGGTCGTGCCCAGATCGATCACCATGGCCGGATACTCGGCCTTCACCACGTGCAACGGCCACATCAGCGCCTGGTTGAACTCTTTCAGCCCGAAGCCGATCAACACCGCGAAGATCAGGAACACCGCCACCGACTTGATCAACGTCCAGCGCAGATCCTCCATGTGGTCGAGGAACCCCATCGGTTTTTCGCGCGGGTTCATCGGCTCGTCGTCGGACTCAAGGTCGGCGGGTTCGTCTGGCTGGGGAACTTTCACTCGGTCCGGAGCAAACCCGCCCCCGCGCCGATTTCAATGCCCGTTGTGCGCGCGGTGATTCGTCGCCCCCCGCTTGCCGCCGCGCCGCCCGCCGATACACTGTCGGCATAACCCCGCCGCCCCATGAACGCCCCGCGCCGCCCACCCCGCCGGTGGTTGGGAATCGCCCTCCTGCCGACGCTCGTCGCCGGCGCCGACCCGCCCGCCCCGCGGCCCGCTTCGCCTCCCCCGCCCCGCCCGACGCCGGCCAACCTGCCCGGCGTGTTCGCCACCGAGTTGCCCGAACTGCTCAACCCGGAAAACCTACGCCTCTCGCTGCGCCCGCACTTCGGCGACTTCGTCAACCACGACCACTTCCGCCTCGACGTCGGCCTGCGCTACGCCCTCTCCGAGCGACTGGAGTTCACCGCCGAGACCGAGACCTACGTCGCCCACGGCCTCGGCGACGCCAGCTTCGGCGAAAAGCTCGGCCTCGCCTCGTTCGAGACCGGCGTCAAATACCGCTTCGCCGACTGGCTGCAGCCGTATTGGCAAACCGCGGCCGGCCTCAAATACACCACACCCGTCAGCCGCCCGCCCCCGGAGTTCACCGACGCCTACCGCAACCTCACGCCCTACCTCACGCTCGCCCACGACTGGGAGTCGCGCCCCGAGTTCACCAGTTTCCTGGGCTTCGGCCTCAATTTCGTCGACCGCGCCCGCCCCGTCGCCAGCCCCGACGACTTTGGCGAACACAGTTGGTTCGTGCGTCCCGGCCTGCTCTGGCGCCGCGGCCCGGTCAATTACACGCTGGAAACCAACCTCGCCTCCACCGCCGGTTTTGAAGACGACGCGCAGTGGCAGGTGGCGCTGCGGCCCGGCGTCGAGTGGACCCTGCCCCCCGCGCTCAAGTTCAACGCGCGTAACCGCTGGACCCTCGGCCTCGGCGTCAGCCTGAGCACCGGCGATCGCGGCGACGACGTCGGCATCAACGTGCGCATCCAGACCGATTTCGACTTCCGCCGCTTCTTTCAACGACTGCCCGGAATCCCCGACGCTCCCCCGCCGGCCGCCGACACGCCCGCCTCGCGTTGAAACGCCTCCACGCACCCGCGGCACACGCAGGCCTTTCCACGCGCCGCCGCCGGCACCCGCGCCAGCAACTCCGCCGGCACCTTCAACTCGAAACACCAGCACCGCCCGCCGCCCGCGCCCGTGCCCGCGAGTTCGCCGCAGCGATTGTCCCGCCCGCACAAAGGACAACGTCGCGCGTCAGGAGCATCTGTCGCCAACGCCCGCCGCGCCGCTCGCTCCGCCACCCGCAGCACCGTGTCGGCATGGATGCGCGCCGTGTGCACGCGGTCCTTGTTGTATCCACCGCCGTAGAGCACGACCGCCGGCGACGGCCGCTCCGCCAGCAGGTCCAGCACGTGCCCGTCGCGCGCCGCGATGTCGTCGTCCGACAACCGCATCTGGCCGAACCGGTCCGCCTCGTGCACATCCGCCCCCGCGATCCAAAAAACCACGTCCGGCGCGAACGCCCGCCACGCCGGCCCCAGCGTCGCCGCCAGCCGGTCCAGATACTCCGCGCCCGACACGAAGCGCGGCAACTCCACGTCGAGCGAACCCGACGTCTTCTCCGCCGGGTAGTTCTTGCCCACGTGGATCGAGTAGGTGAACACCCGCCCGTCGCCCGCGAAGATGCCGTTGGTGCCGTTGCCCTGGTGCGCGTCCGTATCCACGACTAGAATACGCGCGTCCGGCCGCGCCGTGTGGTGCGCGCGTATCGCCACCGCCACGTCGTTCAGCACACAGTAGCCCAGCCCGCGGTCCGCGAACGCGTGGTGCGTGCCCCCGGCGAGATTGCACGCCAACCCGCCGCCCGCCAGCGCCGCCTCGAGCGCCCCCAGCGTGCCCGCCACCTCCAGCCGCGAACGCGTCAGCAGCGCCTCGCCCGCCGGCAACCCCAGCCGCACCGACTCCGCCGGCGTCAGCGCGCCCTCACGAATCCTGCACAAATAAGCCTCCTTGTGCGCCCCCAGCAGGACCGCTTCATCGACCGGCCCGGGCACCTCGACCAGCTCCACCGCCGGATGCGCCGCCGCGCGCAGCATGTCGACCGAACGCCAGAACTTGTCCATCGGGAACGGATGCTCCTCCGGCAGCGGAAACGTATAGTCGGGATGGTGAAAACAGCGCACCCGCCCACCCTGCCGGCCCGGTCCGCCTTGGCAAACCCGTCCGCCCACCCGCCGCGCATCCCGCCCCGCACCCACCGGCTACGCCGTTGACAGCCCGCGGGGGCCTGCTCTTTCCTCTCGCCTTTACGCAACTCTGATCAGCCTGCGTTTTTCATCCATAAACCCACACCATGGCCGCTAAAAAACCCGCCAAGAAATCCGCCGCGAAGGCCTCCGCCTCCGCCAAGAAACCCGCCTCCAAAGGCACCAAATACGTCTACACCTGGGGCGCCGGCAAAGCCGACGGCAACGGGACCATGAAAGCCCTCCTCGGTGGCAAGGGCGCCAACCTCGCCGAGATGACCCGCATCGGTCTGCCCGTGCCTCCCGGCTTCACCATCACCACCGAGGTCTGCACCTATTTCTACGACAACAAGAAGACCTATCCCGCTTCGCTGCAGGCCCAGATGGAGGCCGCCGTGAAGAACATGGAGAAGATCATGGGCACCAAGTTCGGCGCCAAGACCGGCATGCCCCTGCTCGTCGCCGTGCGCTCCGGCGCCCGCGACTCCATGCCCGGCATGATGGACACCATCCTCAACCTCGGCCTCAACGACGAGACCGTCATCGCCCTCGAGCAGGCCACCAACAACCCCCGCTTCGCCTGGGACTGCTACCGCCGCTTCATCCAGATGTATGGCGACGTCGTGCTCGGCGTGCAGAAGCGCCCCGACGAGGACCACGAGCCCTTCGAGACCGTCATCCACAACTTCAAGCACGAGGTCTACCACAAGGACATCATCGACTCCGAGCTCACCGCCGAGGACCAGCAGGAGCTCGTCAAGCGCTTCAAGGCCCTCGTCAAGGAGCGCACCGGCAAGGCCTTCCCGAACGACGCCTGGGACCAGCTCCGCGGAGCCGCCGGCGCCGTCTTCGGCTCCTGGATGAACGACCGCGCGATCGTCTATCGCCGCAAGTATAACATCCCCTCCGAGTGGGGCACCGCCGTCAACGTGCAGGCCATGGTCTTCGGCAACACCGGCGCCACCTCCGGCTCCGGCGTCGCCTTCACCCGCAACCCCGCCAACGGCGCCAACGAGTTCTACGGCGAGTTCCTCATCAACGCCCAGGGCGAGGACGTCGTCGCCGGCGTTCGCACCCCCGAGCCCGTCATCAACCTGAAGAAGGAGATGCCGAAGTCCTACGCCGAGCTGCTCAAGGTCCGCAAGACCCTCGAGTCGCACTTCAAGGACGTGCAGGACATCGAGTTCACCATCCAGGAAGGCAAGCTGTTCATGCTGCAAACCCGCAACGGCAAGCGCACCGCCGCCGCCGCGCTCAAGTTCGCCGCCGACATGGTCAAGGAGAAGCTCATCACCTGGGAGACCGCCGTGCTCCGCAACCCGGCCGACCAGCTCGAGCAGCTCCTCGCCCCCATCTTCGACCTCGCCGAGGTCAAGAAGGCCAAGGTCATCGCCTCCGGCCTCCCCGCCGGCCCCGGCGCCGCCACCGGCAAGATCTACTTCAACGCCGACCGCGCCGTCACCGCCGCCGAGAAGGGCGAGAAGGTCCTCCTCGTCCGCGTCGAGACCTCCCCCGAAGACCTCCGCGGCATGATCGCCGCCGACGGCATCCTCACCGCCCGCGGCGGTGTCTCCTCGCACGCCGCCCTCGTCGCCCGCCAGATGGGCAAGGTCTGCGTCTGCGGCGCCGCCGGCGTCGCCATCGACTACGACACCCGCACCGCCACCATCGACGGCAAGAGCTACGCCGAGGGTGACTTCCTCTCGATCGACGGCACCACCGGCCTCGTCTACGCCGGCCAGGTCAAGACCGCCCCCTCCGAGATCATCGACGGTCTGCTCAACGGCAACAAAGCCGCGCAGAAGACCGAGAAGTTCAAGAACTACGTGCAGCTCATGAAGTGGTGCTCGCAGGCCACCCGCCTGCAGGTCCGCACCAACGCCGACACCCCCGAGCAGACCGAGAACGCCATCGCGTTCGGCGCCGTCGGCATCGGCCTGACCCGCACCGAGCACATGTTCTTCGAGGGCGACCGCATCGACGCCATGCGCGAGATGATCCTCGCCGACAACCTCGAGGCCCGCGAAGCCGCCCTGGCCAAGCTCCTCCCCTACCAGCAGGCCGACTTCTTCGGCATCTTCAAGGCGCTCAAGGGCTATCCCGCCACCATCCGCCTCCTCGACCCGCCCCTCCACGAGTTCCTGCCCCACACCAAGGAGCAGCAGATGGACCTCGCCCGGAAGCTCGGCATGCCCGTCGAGAAGATCATGTCCCGCGTGCACGAACTCCATGAGTTCAACCCCATGCTCGGTTTCCGCGGCTGCCGTCTCGGCATCAAGTTCCCGGAGATCACCCGCATGCAGGTCCGCGCGATCCTTCAGGCCGCCATCGAGGCCAACAAGAAGGGTTACAAGGCCAAGCCCGAGATCATGATCCCGCTCGTCGGTTTCAAGCGCGAGCTCGACCTCCAGACCGCCATCGTGCACGAGGTCGCCGCCGAGCTGCGCAAGGCCGACAAGAAGGCCAAGTTCGAATACTCGGTCGGCACCATGATCGAGGTCCCGCGCGGCGCGCTCACCGCCGACGAGATCGCCCAGACCGCGGAGTTCTTCTCCTTCGGCACCAACGACCTCACCCAGACCTGCCTCGGCATGTCCCGTGACGACTCCGGTTCCTTCCTCGGTGCCTACGCCGAGGCCGAGATCCTCAAGAAGAACCCCTTCGCCTCGATCGACCAGACCGGCGTCGGCCAGCTCGTCAAGATCGCGGCCGAGAAGGGCAACGCCACCCGCCCCGGCATCAAGCTCGGCATCTGCGGCGAGCACGGCGGTGATCCGGACTCCGTGAAGTTCTGCCACAAGGTCGGCCTCACCTACGTGTCCTGCTCGCCCTACCGCGTGCCGGTCGCCCGCCTCGCCGCCGCCCAGGCCGCGATCGAGGAGGCCCGCGCCGCCAAGCCCGCCGCCGCGAAGAAGGCCCCCGCCAAGAAGAAGGCCGCCAAGAAGAAGTAATTCTTCGGGTCATCGCTTCCTGAAAAACTCCAAGCCCCGCTCCCTCACCGGAGCGGGGCTTTTTTGCGCGTCCCCAGCGCCGTATTCAGTCTGAAATGACACACGTCGAAGGGAGAGCCTTTCACTATGCGCCATTGCCACGCGCCGCGGTGCCCGCTCGCATGGAGCCAATGCCCGAGCCGCGCATCCGCATCTTTTCCGACATCCACTTCGGTGACCCGAGCAGCGCGGTGCGGGATCTCGACGCGCTGCGCCCCCTCTTCGGCGACGCGGACCGCATCATCCTCAACGGCGACACGCTCGACACCGTCACCCCGCAGACCGGCGGGCACCTCGTTGCCGTGCGGGCCTTCGTCGCGCGCAACGACCTGCCTCCCATCACGCTGCTCACCGGCAACCACGACCCCGACATCACGGACCAGGCCGAACTCTCCCTGCGCGACGGCCGCGTGTGGGTCACCCACGGCGACGTGCTCTTCAACCACATCGCGCCGTGGAGCCGTCATGCCGAAGAATTGAAACGCCGCCTCGACGCGCTGGCCCGCGACATCCCCGCGGAGGAACTTGACCGCATTGAAACCCGTCTGCGGCTCAACCGCCGGGCCAGCCACGACCTGCCCGAGCCGCCCGACTTCTTCAACACCCACCCGCTCGCCGGCCTCAGCCGACTGGTCCGCACGCTCTTTCCGCCACGCCGGCTCGTCGCGATGCTGCGCGCCTGGCGCGAGGCCCCACGGCGCGCCGCCGACCTCGCCCGCGCACACCGACCCGATGCGAGGCTGGTCGTGATGGGCCACACCCACCATCCCGGCGTCTGGCGTCCGCACGGGCCGGATGGTGTCGTGGTGGTCAACACCGGCTCCTTCAGCCGCCCCTTCGGCGGTGCCTTCGTCGAACTCTGCGGAGACGACGTGCGGGTGACCCGCATCCGCCGCGGGCGCGACGGCTTTTCGGCCGGCCGGGTGCTCGCCCACCTCGATCTGGCCAACTAGCGAACACGTAACCAGAAACCAACTACATCGGGATTGCGTGGGGTGTTTTCCCCCGAGGTAACGACTTGCGGGGAGCAACGCGGCGCGCAGGGTGTCGCCGCCCGATGACAGAACCGCACTCCTCACTCGACCTGCTCGCCCTGCTCGAACGCTCCGGCGGCGACTACACCGTTTTCGACGCCTCGTTTCGCATCCAGTTCGAGGGACCGTCCAACCACCGCATCCACGGCTGGACGCCGGACGAGTTGATCGGCCGGTCGCTGATGGAGTTTCTGCATCCCGACGAACTGGAGCGGCTCGGCGCGCGTTTCCAGCGCATCCTCGGCCTGCCGGGCGCGACGGACAGCGACACGGTGCGTTTCCGGCACAAACGCGGCCATTGGGTCACGCTCGAGGGCTTCGTGTGCAACTGCCTCGACGACCCGCGCATCGGGGGCATCCTCAACAGCTTTCGCGACGTGAGCGAACGCGCCGCCCCCCAGGAGGAGCTGCGCCGGGCAAAGGACGCCGCCGAGGAACTGAGCCGACGGCAAAAGCGTTTTCTTGCGCAGGTCTCCCACGAGTTTCGCACGCCGATCACGCTCGTGCGCCTGCCGCTCGAGTCGTTGCCGGCGAGCGTCGCCGACACCGCCGCCGGGGCCGCCGTCGCCGAGGCCTGCGCGCTGGCGTTGCGCAACCTCGACCGACTCAACCACCTCGTGTCGGAGCTGGTGGAGCTGTCGAGCGCCGACACCGACCACGGCGACCTGCGCTTTTCGAAACGCGACCTGGTGACGTTTCTCAAGACGCAGCTCGAACTCTACCGCGCGGCCATCGCCGAAGCAGGCTTGAACCTGATCTGGGAGGGCCCGTTGGAGTGCCGGTTGTTCTTCGACCCCGCGCAATTGCAGAAGGTCGTCGCCAATCTCGTCGCCAACGCGATCCGCCATACGCCGCGCGACGGCCGCATCTACGTGCGCTGCGTGGCCGAGCCGGACGACGCACCGTCGCCGCACGTGGTCTTCACCGTGACGGACACCGGCGAGGGCATGGACGACGAGGTGCGCGCGCGGGCGTTCGAGCGGTTTTTCCAAGGCCCGCGTTTCGGCGCCGAGCCGAGCGACGGCATGGGCATCGGCCTGTGCCTCGTGAAGGAGATCGTCGAGCGCCATGGCGGCGTCGTCTCGCTCGCGTCGGTGCCCGGCGAGGGCACCAGCGTCGAGGTGCGCCTGCCGCTCACCAGCGAACACATCACCGCCGAGGAAATCGCCGCCGCTCCGTCGACAGCCGCGGCGACGGAAACCGCCGCGATCAAACCGCCGCCGGCGGCCAACCCGCACGCGACCGAAACGGAGCCCGACGGTGTCGTCCCAAGCAGGACGTTGCTCATCATCGAGGACACCCGCGATCTGCGCCACTATCTGCGCGACCACATTGAACGCCGCAGCTTCGCCACCATGGCCGAGGTCGCCGCGTCGGTCGGCATGAGCACGAGTTACTTCTACCGCGCCTACCGGGCCTACCACGGAATCCAGCCGGTGTTTCGCCGGGACTGACGCCCCGCGACATTGTCGTGACGCCTCGCGACAGACCGGCCTTGGCCATCGCCAAGACAGTGTGCGCCGCTAGCGAGTCAGCGCCATGCATCGCTCTCTCGGCACGCACTTCCGCCAACTCGCCTCCGTCACGGGCCTCGCGCTCTCGCTCACGACCGCCGCCCACGCCGGACTCTTTCTCGACCCGACGGGCGGCACCGTGCTGATTTCCGAAGAGACGGGCGACAGCGACAAGGACGACGGCATCGCCTGGGGCACGCGCCCGATGAGCGGCGCCTACTTCGGGCAAAACTTCGAGGGCTACACGCCGACGATCAGCATCAACGGCCACGTCAACTTCGTGGGCGACGGCGACTACTTCAACCGCCCCCTCGGCGTAACCGAGGTCAACCGCATCGCTCCCCTCTGGCAGGATTACCAGTTGGGCGAGTCCGGCCAGATCATCGAGAGCTCCGGCGACGGCTACTACGGCGTCACCTGGTCCGGCGTCGAGAACGTGAACCAACGGGGCTACTTCGCGACCTTTCAGGCCGTCTTCTTTGAAACGGCGGTCACGCTCAACGGCTTCGACTTCCTCACCGGCGACATTGTTTTCAGCTACGGCGACTTCACCGACGGCTTCATCGGCGACGAGCCCACCATCGGCCTTGAGAACGAGATGGGAGCGCTCGGCGGCATCGCGCCGCTGCCCGGCACCGAGGACACCGACGGCGTGTTTTACGAGATCTACGGCGACGTGCTCCCGCGCGGCGCGGGCGAGTTCGTGCTCTTTCGCCCCGACGGCTACGGCTACGACGTGAGCGTGCAGACCTCGGCCATCCCCGAGCCGTCGACTTTCGCCGCCTTCGCCGGAGTCCTCGCGCTCGCGGGCGCTACACTGCGCCGCCGCCGTCGCTGAAGCGGTCCCGCCCAAGCCTTTCGCACCAATCATCCGATCCGTCATGAACATCCGCTCCATCCGATCCTCGCTCGGCGTCGCCGGGCTCTTCGCGTTGACCGCCGCCATGTCGCCCGCCGCGACCCTTTTTCAATCGGCCAGCTTTGGCCCCGCCGACTTTTCCGAGTCGTTCGCGTCCATGGGTGAAACCGGCCAGTTGACCTTCACGCCGGCGCTGGCCGGCACGTTCGATTTGTTCGATCCCTCCCTGGGCGAACTGACCGCGGCCACCTTCACCTTCAGCTTCACCTTCAATGTGACCAACGTCAGCGGCGGCGCCGACGGCTGGGTGACCGTGGCCGGCGGCGGCGGCGGCTTCACGTGGGGAGACTCCATGCTCTACGGCACCGGCGTCAGCGGTGGCGACAACACGCCGGTGCCGCTGGACACGATCGACTTCGACGCGGCGATCAACGGCACGCTCACGACCACCGATCCGATGCAGCTGGCCGTCCTCATGGGGTCCGGCACCGAGACGTTCGGCTTTTACCCGACTTTGGTTCTGAACGGTTCGAGCCCCAACCTCGCCGGCGAGTTCACCCTCACCTCGGGCACGTTGAGCATGACCTTCGACTACACCGGTGCCGTCATCCCCGAGCCTGCCTCCTTCGCCACGCTGGCCGGCATGGCCGGGCTTGGCCTGGCCATGCTGCGCCGCCGGCGTTGACCGGCGTGACCAACGCGATCTCGCGCCCCAAGCCCCGCTCAGGACGAGCGGGGCTTTTTTGCGACGGTATTCCTCCCGCAGCGCCAACCGCCCCCGGAGGGGGTGGTGCCGTTTGCTATGCTGCCGGGCGTCGAAATTGCTATGAAATGGCCGACATAAGTCATGATCCACCATACAAAAACATGACAAATGAAACCTCGTAATCCCGGCTGAAATCTTCCAACAAGGCCGTGGAATCCCCAAACGCCATGCCTCGACTGATTCTCGCCTGCATCGGACTTTGCCTATGCGCCGCCACCTGGACGCACGCCGAAGTCCGCACCCTCACCGACCAATTTGGCCGCACCATCACCGCCGACGTGCTCGAGCTCGACGGCGACACGCTGAAAATCCGCCGCGACGACGGCGTAGTCTTCGACCTCCCCATCGGCAACCTCAGCGTCGAGGACCAAAAGTCCATCCGCCAATGGGCCGCCAAGCAGCCAAAGAAGGTCGAGGCTGAGTTCCAGCCCAACCCCGAATATCTGCCGGTGGGGCTGAGCAGGGTGAAGCTCAGCTCGAGCACCATGTATCAATACGAAGGATACAAGCACGCCCACGAGATGTGGGGCTACAGCATTCAGATCACCAACAAGCACCTGCGCCCCATCCAAGGCCTGCGCGTGGAATACAACCTTCACGCCAACACCTTCGCCGACCTCGGCACGCAACGCCCGGTCGTCGGCACCAAGAAACTGGACGATCTGCGCTCCCGCGACACGACCAACTTCAAGACCGAGGGCACCGAGGTCTGCAAACGCAAGAGCATCTACACGGGCAACAGCGGCGGCGAGATGAAGGGCATCTGG
>JAUWBF010000117.1 GCA_030601755.1 Verrucomicrobiota bacterium
CCAAACGCCAGACCAAGCGCCCCGAGGACATCAACGCCAAGCTCGCCGCCAAGAAGGGCCCGATCTCGCAGTTCATCGCGCACAACTACCGCCACTTCAACGCCGCCGCCCTGCTCGACTCCGCCAAGGGCTACGAGGACCACCTCAAGGCCGGCGGCAAGATGCTGGTCACACTGGCCGGCGCGATGTCCACCGCCGAGCTCGGCCTCACCCTCGCCGAGATGATCCGTGCCGGCAAGGTCCACGCCATCGTCTGCACCGGCGCCAACCTTGAGGAGGACATCTTCAACCTCGTCGCCCACGACTACTACGAGCGCGTCCCCCACTACCGCGACCTCACCGCCGCCGACGAGCAGGCGCTGCTCGACCGCCACATGAACCGCGTCACCGACACCTGCATCCCCGAGGGCGAGGCCATGCGCCGCATCGAGGCCGCCGTCGCCGAGGAGTGGGTCGCCGCCGACAAGGCCGGCGAGAGCTACTTCCCGCACGAGTTCATGTATAAGGTCATCCGCTCCGGTAAGCTGAAGAAGTTCTACCAGATCGACCCGGCCAACTCCTGGATGCTCGCCGCCTGCGAGAAGAACCTCCCGATCATCGTCCCCGGCTGGGAAGACTCCACGCTGGCCAACATGTTCGCCGGCCGCGTCATCACCGGCGAGATCAAGAACGTGCACACCGTGCGCACCGGCATCGAATACATGGCCTGGCTCGCCGACTGGTATACCAAGACCGCCAAGCTCCTCAAAAACGGCGAAGGCTCCATCGGCTTCTTCCAGATCGGCGGCGGCATCGCCGGCGACTTCCCGATCTGCGTCGTCCCGATGCTCCACCAGGACCTCGGCCGCGACGAGGTGCCGCTCTGGGGCTACTTCTCCCAGATCAGCGACTCGACCACTTCCTACGGCAGCTACTCCGGCGCGGTCCCCAACGAAAAGATCACCTGGGGCAAGCTCGGCCAGAAGACCCCGAAGTTCATCGTCGAGAGCGACGCGACCATCGTCGCCCCGCTGATCTTCGCCTGGGTGCTGGGCAAGTAAGTCCGGCCACGGTTCAAACGGTTTCACCCCCCAAAGCCGCGTGCGATGTCACGCGGCTTTTTTGGCGTCTTGGTCATCAAGGCACGACCCACTCGTATAGCGGAGCGCCGCGATGGTGGCGGCCCGTGCAAAGCAGGCGCGTGCGGTCGCCCGGCATAAACGCAAGGCCGTTGAGGTATTCGTGACCGAGGTTGGCGCGGGCGATTTCCTGTCCGCTGGTGTAATCCAACAGGCGAACATGCGCGACTTCCACGCCAAAGCCGACGCCAAGGGCCAGGCGGGAGCCATCGGATGAAATGGCCGCGCAACGCGCGCCACAGCTCATGGAGTCGGAATGCTTTTCCGAGGCGCCCAGATTGATTGTTCGTGAGACCTGGCCGCTCTGTGCGTCAACGAATGTGACGTAGCTTTCTATCGATGAATCGTTGATGTCACACGCCAGCACCACGAGCTCTCTGCCGTCCGGCGTCGGTGTGATTGATTCCGTGCACAGAGGCAGTGCGAACATCTGCCGGTCTTCGGTGATGTCCCACGCAACCAGCCGGTTTTCGCGTG
Organism: Verrucomicrobiota bacterium; assembly: GCA_030601755.1. Lineage (GTDB taxonomy): Bacteria > Verrucomicrobiota > Verrucomicrobiia > Opitutales > Opitutaceae > JAUWBF01. The sequence continues at coordinate 1,596 of JAUWBF010000117.1, forward strand.
CGCCGGCGAACACTGTCCTTCCGTCCGGGGAGAAAACGAGGCTCCGCACCGAACCTCGCAGGCCGGACCAGCGTTTTACCTCCACATCCAGTTTCACGTCCCAGAGGACCACTTGGCCCTGCTTTGTGCCGATGGCGAGCCAAGGCTCGCGCGGGTGGCAGGCCAGCGCCCAGGACTCGTCGCGCAGGCGAAGCCCCAGGTCGCGCCGTTTGCGCTTTTTCGTGTGCATGGCCAGCAGGCCGGAGGTTTTCCGAATGGTGTTTCGCCATGCGAGGTAGAGTTCCTCGCCGTCTGTCGTTGCGGCGTGGGCGGTGACGCCGTGCTCCCAGTCCGTGCGTGAATAGATCGGTGCGGACAGGTCCTTCAAATCCCAGAATCGCACGAGTCCGCCCCACGAGGTATTGACCACCAAGCCGGCGGCGGGATGCAGCGTGAGATCGTCCACCGACACGTCGGCGTTGGCCGATTTGCCGTGCATCCGCAGTTCACCGGGAGGTGTGTTGCTGTCGTTTCCAAACCAGCGGTCCACCCAGTCGGGTGGGTTGATTTCACGCAGATGTCCGGTGATGACCTCCTCGCCGGTCTCATAGCCAAAGAAGCCGAGGAACGCTCCCTCGTCGCCGCTGCGATCACCGAAGCAGCCTTTTTTGAGCAAGCGTCGGAACACCCGGGCCGCCACGTTCTCGATGATGGCGCGCGCGCCGGGGTCTTCGGACTCGGCTTCGGTGATCTCGATCTGTTGATAGGCTTCGGTGGCGGGCTGGAACACGATTTCCAGTCGTCCGCCTTGGTGGTTGACCGACGGATACAGCAGCGCGGTGTAAGGCGGTTCGTCGGGGGATTCCCATTCGGCGAGGCGTGCCGCGGCGTCGGCGCGTGTCAGCACAAACGGTTCCACGGACTCCATGCCCTCGGGGGCGATGATGTCGTAGCCGATGAGCTCGGGCAGGAGGCCGTCGGCTTGCAAGATTCGCCAACCCTCCGCGAGAGATGACTCCAGTGCTATTTCGAATCGCTTGAGGGAAGGGGTGTCTGGCATCGGCGCCGTGCGTAACAGGGCGAATTGCGACGATCAAGAAGCCCGTCTGACGCTAGCGGACTTGGGTGCGTCGCCGCAGTTGAGCGAGGTGCAGGTTGGCTGGGGTGACCATCGGGCCGGCGACGCACTCCAGCCATTGGCCGTCGGTGGCGGTTTCCGGCGTATCGTCGGAGCGGATACCCACAAGATTCATCGAGGCCGGACCGAAGCGTTCCGGCGGGTAGGTCGGGGGCTGGTCGCTCTGCAGGTTCCAGAACGTTCCGCGTGCGGCGCAGTGTTTGCCCAGCGCGGCGCCGCCACCGCAGTGCCACGGGCGGGTGCTGCGGCCGGTGTCGACGTTGGTGAACAGGTTTTCGTAGGGCGTGCGCTTGTGATGGTCGAAGGCGAGGTCGACGCCGCGTCCGTCGGAGAACACGTTGCCTGCGCTCAGGCTGACGGAGATGTCGTGGATGAAGCGGGTCTGGTAATCGAAGCGGCTGTAGAGGTTGTCGTCTCCCGCGAAGTAGACGCCGTGGTGACCGGTGCAGCCGTCGGCGTCGGGCGCGCGCGAGCAGGTGAAGCGCACGTCGAGCACGCTGCAAAACGCGGACTTCATGAAGATACCGCCGTCGGCGTTGTGGATGCGGATGTCGCGCACCCAGCAGTCGGCGGCGTTCTGGATCGCGATGGCGTTGTGACCGAGCTCGTTGAAATGGCCGGGGTAGGGCTGGTCCGGAAACTCAAAGCCGAGGTGCTCGATGCCGCACTCCGTCACGCTCGGCGCGAACGGCAGCATCTCTGGCGTCCACTCCGCGCGGATATCGCAGCGCAGGGGACGGTCGATCTCCACGCGGTCGCCGTCGATGGACACGATGCGGCAGATGAGGCGGGACGTGGTCGAGCCCTTGAGCTCGTGGGTCTCGCCCGGATCATCCGAGTAGAGGTGACGCGCAAGAGTGTTGTCGGCGTTGTCCTGCTGGTGCACGAGCACGCGCTGGCCGGGCTGCAGGTTTGTTGTGGAGTCGGCCTGCAGAAAACAGTCGCCACGGGCGGCGGGGGCGACGATGGCGGCGAGTCGGTCGCGAACCTGCGGGCGGCCCACGATCCAGACCATGCCGCCGGCCCACGAGTAGTTGGAGGTGCGTTTCCCCTCCGTGGTCGCGCCCCAATCGGGTTGGATGTCGGACAACGGGATCGGGCAGACGAGCACGGCGCTGTCGGGCCCGGAGCCACGCAGCACGACGCCGGGGCGGTTGATCTCCAGGATGCGAGTGATGACGTAGCGGCCCGCGGGAATCTCGATGACGCCGTTCACCGTGGCCAGTGCCTGCTCAAAGGCGGCGGTGTCGTCGTGTTGGCCGTCGCCGACCGCGCCGAAATCCCGGACGCTGGTGCCGCGCGGTAGCACGGGCGGCTCCTCGGCGCAGCCATGATAGCCGGCCCAGGAAAAGTCAGGCAGACGACCGGCCGGATCCCAGAGTTCACCGTTCGCTCCCCAGAGAGAGGAAGTGACGCTATCGGGCGCGGCGTGGCGGTCGGTCGGGGGGGTCATGGTTTGCGCAGGGGGTCGGTGGTTAGCAGGAGCTTTGTGTGCATGGGGTCAACCGTGGGGTTGACGATATTGTTGAAGGGATCGCCGGCTTGTCCATGGGAGGGGGCGGATGCGCTTGTCGGGCGGCGATTTTTGGGTTGGCGTGGGACTCTTTCATGAACGACGCCGCGCAAGCCTTTACACCCGTAGTTCCGCCATCCGACCCGACGGCGGAGCAGGAGCTGGCGTGGGTCGGCGACGCCGTATTGGGATTGTGGGCACGCGAGCGCGTGCTGAGCGAACGCGGCGTGATCGACACCAAGGCATTTCTTCACCTGACCTCCAACGAATACCTGCAGGGCGCCGGCCGTCCGACCAAGGTCGAGGCCGAGATCGGTGTCGTTTACCGTGCCGAGGGCCTGGCCGCAGCCTTCGCCTACATCGAAGCGCGACTGCTGCCGATCTTCAAGCGGCAGGAAGCCAACCGCAAACGCCAGAGGCGCTGAGCAATGGAGCTGTCCGTCAAATACACGTTTTCGCTCGAGGAATCCGAGGCGTTGCTCCGGTCGTGGTTGTATTCGACCAGACCCTGGCTCAAGCCCGTGCGCTGGCGTTTGATCGCGGTGTCCTTGTCGCTGGCCGTGCTCTATGCCGTGACAAATCCACCGGAGAGCCTGTTTAATGGCGAACCCAGCCGGTTGGGCTCGCTGTTAATCGCCCTGCTCGTGCAGGTGCCGTTGTTGACGGTGATGTTGTTTTATGGCGTGCGCTGGTTGTGGACCTCGGTTGAGCGGGGCATTTGCCGGACCGTGAGGACGATGCCGGAATCGCATTGGGGCTGGCGTTCGCTGCGGATCGACGCGAGCGGGCTGCATGTCGAATTCGCAGGGCACTCGACGTCGTGGGGATTTCAATACATCACAAACGTCAGGGAAACGTCGGACGGCTTCTTTTTCGAGCGGCAGCGGACTTTGGTCTTTGCGCTGCCCAAGAAGGCATTGTCACCCGAGCAGGCCGACCTTCTGCGCGGTCTTCGCGTGTGAGTGGACGGAACAGGTTTTCCTCGCAGTGAAGAGAAAGCGGCGTTCACTGCCGCGTTTGGAGCCGCCGCCCGTGCAGCGTCTCGGTCAGGTGGGCGTTGAAGGCGGGCAGGTCTTTCCAGCGCAGTGCGACGCGGGCGGTGAAATCGCCGGCGGCCTCGTCGCGCACGGTGAAGCCGTCATCGGTGATGTTGAAGCGCACGGTCTCAGTCTCGACGAAGTCCTCGGCGTAGGCGAGCCAGACGGCCACGCAGTCGAAGAGAATGGTCGAGCGCACGGCGAAGAAGTTGCAGTGCATCCATCGCACGAGTGGCGCGAAATAACAGTAGTTCTCGATCAACGCGCGCAGCACCGGATCGCCGGTGGCGCTCCAGATCGAGTGGTAGAGATCACCGTCGAGGATGGCGGCGTTGCAGGTGTCGAGCGGCGTGATGAGCACGTCCAGCCACGGCGCGGCGAAGACGGCGCGCAGGGCGGCGACGTTGAGGCGGACGTTGGTCTCGGCGCTGGCGGGCGGGGCGTTGGTGTAGCCGATGTCGAAGCTGCCGAACATGCCGACGAGGCGGCAGCGCGCGGCGATGTGCGGGGCGCGGGCGAGGGCGGCGGCCAGGTTGCCCGACGGGGCGATCGCGATGATGGTGATCGGCTCGGGCGATTCCTCGATGATGCGGATCAAGCGGCCGACGCCGTCCTCAACCAGCTCGCCGGGATAGGTGGCGATGTCGTAGCCCTTGAGCCACGGCTCTTGGTTGCGACCGTCGACCATGGGGCGCGAGTCGACGCCGAGTCCGATCGGGATGTCGGTGCGGCCGGCGACTTGCAGGAAGCGCGCGGTCAATGTCGACCGGTAGGTGGCGTCTCCGGTCGCGGTGAGCACGAGCTTCAGATCGAGCTC
>JAUWBF010000106.1 GCA_030601755.1 Verrucomicrobiota bacterium
CGGACGATCTGGGCGCCGAGCTTCTCGTCGCCCTCGAGGGACGCGATGACGGCGTCGATGGCCTTGCCGGTGCGGATGAGGGCGACGCCACCGCCGGAGACGATGCCTTCCTCGACGGCCGCGCGGGTCGCGTGGAGGGCGTCTTCGACGCGCTGCTTCTTTTCCTTCATCTCGGTCTCGGTGGCGGCACCGACGTTGATGACGGCCACGCCGCCGGCGAGCTTGGCGAGGCGCTCCTGGAGCTTCTCGCGGTCGTAGTCGGAGGTGGTCTCGTCGATCTGACGGCGGATCTGCTTAACGCGGCCCTGGATGTCGGACGACTTGCCGGAGCCCTCGACGATGGTGGTGTTTTCCTTGTCGACGGTGACGCGCTTGGCGCGGCCGAGGTCGGAGACCTGGACGTTCTCAAGCTTGATGCCGAGGTCCTCGGTGATGCAGCGGCCGCCGGTGAGGACGGCGATGTCCTCGAGCATGGCCTTGCGGCGGTCGCCGAAGCCGGGGGCCTTGACGGCGCACACGTTGAGGGTGCCGCGGATCTTGTTGACGACGAGCGCAGCGAGGGCCTCGCCCTCGACGTCCTCGGCGATGAGGAGGAGGGGCTTGCCGGTCTTGGAGACGGCCTGGAGGAGGGGGAGCAGGTCCTGGAGGGAGCTGATCTTCTTCTCGTGGATGAGGATGTAGGCGTCCTCGAGGACGGCCTCCATGGCCTCGGCGTTGGTGGCAAAGTAGGGCGAGAGGTAGCCCTTGTCGAACTGCATGCCCTCGACGACGTCGAGGGTGGTCTCGATGGACTTGTTCTCCTCGACGGTGATGGTGCCGTCCTTGCCGACCTTGTCCATGGCGTCGGCGATGATCTCGCCGATGGTGGAGTCCCAGTTGGCGGAGACGGTGGCGACCTGGCGGACTTCCTCGGAGGAGTTCACCTTCTTGGAGATCTTGGCGAGCTCGGCGACGGCGCCCTCGACGGCCTTGTCGATGCCGCGCTTGAGGTAGATCGGGTTGGCGCCGGCGGTGACGTTCTTGAGGCCTTCCTTGTAGATGGCCTCGGCGAGCACGGTGGCGGTGGTGGTGCCGTCGCCGGCGGCGTCGTTGGTCTTGGAGGCGACTTCCTTCACCATCTGGGCGCCCATGTTCTCATAGGCGTCGGGAAGCTCGACTTCCTTGGCGACGGACACGCCGTCCTTGGTGACGGTCGGGGAGCCAAATTTTTTGTCGATGATGACGTTGCGGCCCTTGGGACCGAGGGTGACCTTGACGGCGCGGGCGAGGAGCTCGACGCCACGGAGAACTTTTTGACGAGCGGCTTCGTCGAAGAGGAGTTGTTTAGCGGCCATAGTGGTAGATTAGGTTTAAGTTGAAGTTTAAGTGATGAATGCTGCTCAGGCGATGATGCCGAGGATGTCGTCTTCGCGGACGAGGGTGTATTTCTCGCCGTCGACCTTCACCTCGGTGCCGCCGTATTTGGAGATGAGCACCTTGTCGCCGACCTTGACCTCGAAGGAGACGGCCTTGCCGGCTTCGTCCTTCTTGCCGGTGCCGAGGGCGATGACCTCGGCCTCCTGGGGCTTTTCCTTGGCGGAGTCCGGGATGATGATACCACCGCGAACTTGTTCTTTCTCTTCGATGTGCTTCACGAGAACGCGATCACCGAGGGGCTTGATTTTGACTTTGGCCATATGGGTTTGGGTTTTGTTTCAGGGAGGTTGGTGTATTCGTTTTTTGACGACACGGCCCGCGGCGGCCGGTGGGGCCGGCCGCGGGTCGTGAAAGGGTTGGTTTACTTCTTGTCCTCGTCGACGACCTCGAAGTCGGCGTCGACGACGTCGGCCTTTTTCTCGGCCTTCTTGCCGGAGGACGAGGCGGCGCCGGCCTCGGGCTGAGAAGCGGCACCCTCGGGGGCGGCGCCGGCGGCCTGGGCGGCCTGGTAAAGCTCGGCACCGATCTTCTGGAGGTTCTCAATGGCGGCCTTCATTTGCTCGGTGTCGTTGGACTCGAGGGCCTTCTTGGCGTCGGCGATGGCGGGCTCGACCTTGGCCTTGATCTCGGCGGGGAGCTTGTCGCCGGCGTCGGCGATGGACTTCTCCATACCGTAGATGGTGGAGTCGAGCTGGTTCTTGGTCTCGACGGCCTCCTTGCGCTTCTTGTCCTCCTCGGCGTGGAGTTCGGCCTCCTTGGTCATCTTCTCGACCTCTTCCTTGGAGAGACCGGAGGAGCCTTGGATGGTGATCTTCTGCTCCTTGCCGGTGCCGAGGTCCTTGGCGGAGACGTGGAGGATGCCGTTGGCGTCGATGTCGAAGGTGACCTCGATCTGCGGGGTGCCGCGGGGCGCGGGCGGGATGCCGTCGAGCTTGAAGGTGCCGAGGTTCTTGTTGTCGCGGCTCATGGGGCGCTCGCCTTGGAGGACGACGATCTCCACGCCCGGCTGGTTGTCGGAGTAGGTCGAGAAGACCTGCGACTTCTTGGTCGGGATGGTGGTGTTGCGCGAGATCATCGGGGTGGAGACGCCGCCGGCGGTCTCGATGCCGAGGGTGAGCGGGGTGACGTCGAGGAGGAGGACGTCGCGGACGTCGCCCTTGAGCACGCCGCCCTGAATGGCCGCACCGATGGCGACGACCTCGTCGGGGTTGACACCTTGGTGGGGCTGCTTGCCGGCGAGCTGCTTGGCGATCTCGACGACCTTGGGCATGCGGGTCATGCCGCCCACGAGCACGAGCTCATCGATGGAGGAGACGTCGGCGTCCTTGAGGCAGTTTTTGAAGGGGGGTTTGCAGCGCGCGAACAGACTGTCGCAGATCTGCTCCATTTTGGAGCGGCTGAGGCTGATGTTGAGGTGCTTCGGCCCGGTGGCGTCGGCGGTGATGAAGGGGAGGTTGATGTCGTAGCTCTGGGTGGACGACAGGGCGATCTTGGCCTTCTCGGCCTCTTCCTTGAGGCGCTGGAGGGCCATGGCGTCGTTGCGGAGATCGATGCCCTGCTCGGCCTTGAAGGAGTCGACGAGCCAGTTGATGAGGGTCTCATCCCAGTTGTCGCCGCCGAGGTGGGTGTCGCCGTTGGTGGCCTTCACCTCGAACACGCCGTCGCCGATCTCGAGAACGGAGACGTCGAAGGTGCCGCCGCCGAGGTCGAACACGGCGATCTTTTCATCCTTCTTTTTGTCGAGGCCGTAGGCGAGCGAGGCGGCGGTGGGCTCGTTGATGATGCGCATCACCTCGAGGCCGGCGATCTTGCCGGCGTCCTTGGTGGCCTGGCGCTGGGCGTCGTTGAAGTAGGCGGGGACGGTGATGACGGCCTGGGTGACCTTCTCGCCGAGGTAGGCCTCGGCGTCGGCCTTGAGCTTGCCGAGCACGAAGGCGGCGATCTGCTGGGGCGCGAATTGCTCGGTCTTGTCGCCGACCTGGGCCTCGATGTAGGCGTCGCCGTTCTTGCCGGCCACGACCTTGTAGGGGAGGTTCTTGGCCTCTTCCTGACACTCGGCGAATTTGCGACCGATCAGGCGCTTGGCCGAGAAAATGGTGTTCTTGGGGTTGGTGACGGCCTGGCGCTTGGCGGCCTGACCGACGAGGCGCTCACCGGTCTTGGTGAAGGCGACGATGGAGGGCGTGGTGCGGGCGCCTTCGGCATTGGGGATGACGACGGGCTCGCCGCCCTCCATGATGGACATGCAGGAGTTAGTGGTTCCGAGATCGATTCCGAGTATGCGGCTCATGCGCACCATTTAGCAGACCATGTGCTCGCAACGGCTAAAGAATCGCATTTAAATGAATATCAACAGTTAACAATTTTAGCGGCGCTTTCCGAGGCACGCTCAAAAACATAAAACCACGCCAGCGTGGCACACCTTGTGTCACAGTTGCGGGAGCCGAGGTGCGAGAGTGACACACCGGTGACACGGGTTGAGTTTACGAAAAGGGGCTCTACGTTGGCGCGATGGAAATGGAAATCACGCTGCCGGCCGAGATCGCGGTCATGACGTTGCCCGAGCTGACGTTTTTCCCGCAGGCGCTGTTGCCGCTGCATATCTTTGAGCCGCGCTACCGGGCGATGCTGGCCGACGTGCTGGACACGCACCGGATGTTCGCGGTGGCCAAACTGGCGCCGCGCGACGACCCCAGCGATCCGGAGACCCCCTGCCGCGTAAGCACCGTGGGCATGATCCGCGCATGCCAGCAAGCCGATGATGGCACCTCCAACCTACTCATCCAGGGTTTGGTGCGGGTGCGCATTGAATCGATCGTGCGCGAGGAGCCCTATCGATTGATCAAAGTCAAAGCACTGGTCAGCGAACCAGGTGCAAAGCCAGCCGAAAACGAGGCGCTTCGCCGTCAACTGAACAAGCTCCTCGCAGCCAAACAAAAGTTAAGCGGCAAGACCTCCGTGCAGCTCGGCCAGTATCTGCAGGAAATCGACGATCCTGAAATATTCGTCGATGTGGCCGCATTTAACCTTTGCGAAGACCATCGCCTTAAGCAGCGGCTGCTTGAAACCCTCAATCTGAACACCCGCCTGCGCCTGTTTAACGCCAAGCTGCAGCAAGAAATCACTTCGCTGCAACTCGCCCGACGCCTGCAGGGAGGCCTACCGGACGGGGACATCATCAAAAACTAAAACACCTGGCGAACCGACGAGACGCTAAACCAATGGAAGGAATACTTCCGAGCGATTGTTAACTCGTGGTTAAGCACGCAATGGATCGTGCGACCTGTGACCGTCACAAGCCATTCCATCTTACGCGGTAAGCTGGAGCCGATGGTCGGAGTCGAACCGACGACCAGCGGTTTACGATAACGGAACGCGCGTTTTTGCGCGTTCCCTCGGAAACCGCGTTTTCAGAGGGAAAACGGCGTCTTTTGGCCCTGTGCCAAAAGCGCCAAGTTTTCCAGAAACGCCAAAAATTTGGTTAAGCTTTGGTTAAGCAAAATATGCTGGGGCGGATGCTCCCGAAGCTCTACACGGTCAACAATCCCCGCTCGCCCTATCGCGTCGTTTTCACCGATCCGGCCGGCCGGCGCAAGCTGCGGCACTTTGCCGACCCGAAGGCCGCGCACGCCTACCACCGCGAACTCCTCGCCAAGGCCAAGGTCGCCGGCACGGTCGGCCTTGTTCTGGACGCCGAGATGCGCGCCGACTACTTCGCCGCCCGCCGCGCCTTGGACGGCGTGCCGATCATGGACGCCGTGCGCTTCTACCTCGCGCACCGGCCCGTCGGCCTCGGGGCGACGCCGATCCAGGACGCCCTGAACGCCTTCCTCCAGGAGAAGCGCCGCATCGGCCGCTCTCCCCGCACGATCCACTCCCTCGAGCTGACCCTGCGCGCCTTCGTCGAGGCCACGGGCGCCTCCCTGGTCTCGGACTACACCCGCGCCGCCCTCACCGGCTACCTGGACAAACTCCCCTTCCCTCCGCTCACGATCCGCAACCACCGCGCCCGCCTCAACGGCTTCGGCGAATGGCTCACCCGGCGCCAATACATCCCCGAAAACCCCGCCCGTTACATCGACGTCGCCCACTACGATCTCACGCCCCCGCGCATCCTCACGCCCGACGAGGCCCGCCGCGTGATGGACAAGGCCGCCGAGTATCGGGGCGGCCACTTCGCCGGCCTCTACGCCCTCGCCCTCTATGCCGGCCTTCGGCACGGCGAGATCCTCAAACTCACCTGGGAGGACATCCACCTCACCGAGGAAAACCCGATCATCCGTGTCGGCCGCGGCAAGATCCGGGGCCGGCGCTCGGTCCGCATCGTGCCGATTCTCCCGATTCTCCGGCACTGGCTGGAGTGGGTCCGCGAACGCGGCCTGCCCTTGGTGGGCAAAGGGGACTCGCGGAAGATCCGCGCCGTCGTGGACTGGCAGCCGGACATTTGCCGGCATAGCTGGATCTCCTACCGGCTCGCCATGGTGGGCGACGAGGTGCAGGTCGCCCGCGAGGCGGGGAATTCACCCGATATTATTTATCGGCACTACTACCAACTGGCACCGGTTGAGACTGCCGAAGCGTTTTTCTGTCAGCGATTGCATTGACGACATGCGCGATCCGATTGCGCACCATGTCCTCATCGTAGCTCTTCGCCCACTTGAAGCGCAGGATGGGAAATCCGGCTATTTCCGCAGCCTCGTTTTTCTTTCGGTCGTTCACCCTGTTTTGCCATCTGAGGTGTGATGCATCATCGAGCTCGACCGCCAGCAGCGGCTCGCATCCGGTCGGATCACACACCACCCAATCGAAATGTTGCGTGGATATCTTGGCGAACCTGATTCCGGTGGACCGTATTACGTCGGAAACCCTTACCTTTGCGTGGATCTCCGCTTCCGGGACTGCCCGTTTCAGCACTTTGTAGAACTCTCGCTCGCCTTCCGTGATCAGGCTTTCAGCCCGAGTATAGCGCCTGTCGCCGCTTTGAATCATCGGGGCTTCCTTGTAAAAACAGTCTGTTTTCTCCGGTGATCGGCCCTTTACGAGTTTCACGATGACGAACGCGAGGCCGGCAACAGTGATCACGCCGAGGACTGCCAACGTGATCCATCGAAATAAAGGCACAAAGAAGCACCCCAGCATGATCAGTCCCAGTGCTTTTGGCACGAAATCGAGTGCTGCTTCCTGTTTTGTTCTTCTGCGCGCCATTTCAGTTTAGCGGAACACCATCCGGGAACCTCAAGATGCGCGCTTCGTAGGGGCTCCGCTAATCCCCGCTTTTTGCGTTTCGTGCTCCGCGACCAGCTTTATCGGAAGCGTAAGTTTCCCATATTCTTGGTAATGAGAGCAAAGAGCGTGAATCAATGCCTTTAACACCGGCTGATCCTTAAGACCTGTCTCGGCCTCGATCTTGTCGAGTATATCCCGCACCTCCGGAGAGATACGTGCGTTGATTTGAAGGGACCGTTTCACGTTCCCGGACACCCTTGGCACTTTTGGAACAAAATGCACTTGCTACGTTTTCTACATTATGTAGCAAACGCAGCCATGAAGACCGGCTATTCCATCGCCCAAGTCGCCAATGCTTTGGGCGTTTCCTCCCAAACGATCCGCCGCCGGGTGAAGGAGGGGATCATCCCCGCCAAGAGCTACGGCCCCGGCTGCACGCGGATCTCCCGCGACACGCTCAAGACGCTCAAGGAGCACGGCCTGCAGGGGCTGCAAGCCGCCCAAACCTACGGTTACCGCTCATGAGCAAACAGGGAACCGATGATACGGGCCTGGCCCAATTCGACCGCCTGACGTGGCGATGCTGTGCCCTGTGCGGTGGTGATTCCGAGCCACACAAAACCGTGTGCGAACACTGCTCGGCCGAGCTTTGGGACGAACACGACACCGAATGATTTTCGCCATGAGTAACGCACACCAAACCAAGCGCGAAATCGCGCAAAAGCGGGCCCAAGTCGCCCACCTGACGGAGTTCATCACGGACAACCAGCTGCTTGCCTTCCAGAACGTGGAGGCGGGCTTTTTTGCGTCGGCCGCCGGCAAATTCCAGGAGATGGCCGACAACTGCGAGAAGATCCACGCCCTCAATCAGGAAATCCAGCAGCTCTCCTTCGACCTGGAACGCATCCAGGGCGAGCAGGGCGAACTCCACCTCTGCGGCTCGGCCTCCGGTGCCGTGCTCAACTCACCGGCCGCGGCATGATCGCCCTCGCCCAAGCATTGCCCGACCATCACGCCGGCCGCGTCTCCCCGCGGTCGGTGTTCATCGTTCGCCGGCAACGCCCCGGCTCGGGTGCCTGGGACGAATACCTCCTGACCCGCACGCCCCTGCCCTTCTGGACCAAGTTCCCGCACCGCGCGCAGCCGTTCACCGATCCCGCCGCGGCCGCGACCCTCGCCGACAAGATCCGGCACGAACTCGACTGCCTCTCCTGGGAAATCGACGTCTGCGAACTCCTCCCCTGCGGCCTCGTCGTCGAATGACGCCGGCCGCTTTCCACGTTCAACCATGATCAAGCAAATCACCATCGAGGCCGGCACCAACGACCTGCTTTTGACCGTCTGCACCGAGGACGGCGAGGAGGACGAGAACGGCGAGCAAACTGTCGTCCTGCTCGGCTCCGAATCCGCCGCGGTCCTCCGGGCCTTCACCCAGGCCTTTACCCTTCAGCAAGCCCTCATCCGTGACGGCATCACCAACAACGAAGACACGCACTTTCTCCCCTCTCCCTAACCCACAACCAACATGATCAAACTCGAAACCAAGAGCGCGGCCCCGTCGGCCGTTTCCACCATCGAAATCAAATCGGCCGGCTCGGCCTCGTCGGTCATTCTGTCGACCGAAGAGATCCGCGAGCCGGTCAACATCAACGGCAAGGACGAGTGGCAGGTGTCGAAGACCCGCCGCAAGCAGATCCTGACCTTCATCGGTGCCGACGGCACGCCCTGCTCGCTTGAGGGCGGGGTCTTCGAACACGAAGCCATCGAGATCGCGGCCGCGCACAAGGTCGTCGCCCAGGTGCAAATCTCCAACGAGCTCAAGGCCGCGTATCAGGCCGGCCGCGTTTCCAAGGCTTATACGGCCTTGGAGCTCGTGAGGGTGACCGAGGTATGGGACACCCCCAAAAACTGCCTCTGGCGGGCCAAGGACGCGGAAAACGCGGCCGCCACGCCGCCGACCATGGACGAATCCGGCAAGATCCAGCGTCCGGCCGCGGCCTGAGTCGCAGCTTATTGAGACTGCAACCGACCTGCAAAACATGCCAAACGACCCCCAAAACGGAGCCTTCGGATGCGGCCGCGGCAGCGGCCGCGCCGGAGGCCCG
>JAUWBF010000048.1 GCA_030601755.1 Verrucomicrobiota bacterium
GCGTTTGCCAGTGCACGGCTTAGGTCCGTGGCATGGCGGTAGCCGAGGTGAAAGGCCGCGGTCTTCACCGGCCAGCCCTCGTTGCGGATCAGACGGCGCGCCTCGTTCAACTTGGCCTCGCGGAAATACACGCCCGGCGCCGCCCCCGCGTGCTTCACGAAAAAACGGTTCAACGTGCTCGGCGACATGCGCAGGTAGTCGCACAACGCCGGGATCGGCGCGTGGATCGAAAGGTTGGCGCCGATCCACGCCTTCACCTGTTCCCAGCGCAGACCGTCCTCGGGCAGGGGAGGGGCGCTGGCCCTGACCAGCTCGACCTCGATCAACGTGCGCAGCGCCGGCAGCGTGCGCTGGCTGGATGACGCGTCGTTGCGCGCGGCCTCCTCGCGGCAGTGCCGGTGCAACTCCGCCAGTCGGGACGTCGACTCCGGTCGCAACGTCAGAAAACGCACTCCCGCCGCCGCCGGACGCAACGCCCTCTCCAACGGCGGATCACGCCAGACCCATACGAGTATCTCCACGCCTGGCGATTGGCCGTTGCTGATTCCGAACAAGCATTCCTTGTCAATGATGCACGCGCACGGTGCTGACACGCGATGTTCCGATCCGCCTTCGGATAAAACCAGATCGCCCTTGGTCACCAAATAGAAACTCACGCCAACGTCGCGGTGACGGTTCACCGGAAAAGAGCTGAAATCCCTCGTGCCCCAACCAAGATAGCGCAGCGGGACGTCACCCTCGCCAACCCAGCAGGGACGGCCCGGGGGAGGTTTTACGGTGACGTGGTGGGTTTCTGCCATGCATGCAGTTTGTGTCATGTTGGCGGCTGTTGCTATCTCAATCTGCTTCGGCCGGAGGGCGTCTTGGCTCAGGATGCGTCCATACCCGCCATGAGCAGCCCCGCCTTTTTGCAGATCCATCCCGCCGACAACGTCGCCGTCGCCCTGCGCGCCGCCGATGCCGGCGTCGTTCACGCCAGTGTGACCACGCGTGAGCCCATTCCCGCCGGCCACAAGCTCGCGCTGCACGACATCGCCGCGGGCGAGTCTGTCGTCAAATACGGCCACCCGCTCGGCGTTGCCTCCGTCGACATCGCGGCCGGTTCGCATGTGCATTCGCACAATCTCCGCAGCGCGCTCACCGACCGGCTGGACGACCTGCGTTTCGCCGATGTCGCCAGGTCCGGTGCGGGTGACGTTCCCGCCGGCGGCCGGGTCGCCGACACCTTTGACGGTTACCGTCGCGAGGATGGCCGCGCCGCCACGCGCAACGAGATCTGGATCGTCAACACCGTCGGCTGCGTAAACGTAGCCTCGGAGAAGATCGCCGCCGCCGCGCATGTCGAGCTCGCAGGCACCGGCATCGACGGCGTGTATGCGTTCCCACATCCCTTCGGCTGTTCGCAGCTCGGCGACGACCTGCGCTACACGCAGAAGGTGCTCGCCGGCCTCGCCCGCCATCCCAACACCGCCGCCGTGCTCGTGCTCGGCCTCGGCTGCGAGAACAACCAGATGAACTCCTTCCTGCAGTTCCTCGGGCCGCAGGAGCAGGCGCGCATCCGCTGGTTCAATGCGCAGGAGGTCTCCGACGAGATCGAGTCCGGCGTCGAGGCCGTGCGCGAGCTCGCCGGCTACGCCCGCCGGTTCAAGCGCGAGCCCATTCCCGCCTCCGAGCTTATCCTCGGCATGAAGTGCGGCGGCTCCGACGGGTTTTCCGGCATCACCGCCAACCCGCTCGTCGGCCGCATCGCGGACCGTCACTGCGCGGCCGGCGGCACCACGCTGCTCACCGAGGTCCCCGAGATGTTTGGCGCCGAGCGCGTGCTGCTGGAGCGTGCCGTCGACGAGACCGCCTTCGCCGGCGTGGTCGATCTGGTGAACGATTTCCGCGCCTACTTCCGCAAGCACAACGAGCCGGTCGATGAAAACCCGTCCCCGGGCAACAAGGCCGGCGGCATTACCACCCTCGCCGAGAAGTCCCTAGGCTGCGTGCAGAAGGGCGGCTCCGCACCTGTCGCGCAGGTGCTCCCCTACGGTGCTCCGGCCGCCCCCGGGCTCGGTGGACTCGCTCTCGTGCAGGGGCCCGGCAACGACGGCGTGTCCGGCACCGCCATGACCGTCGCGGGCGCGCACCTCGTGCTCTTCACCACCGGTCGCGGCAATCCGATGGGCTTCCCCGTGCCGACCCTCAAGATCGCCAGCAACACCGATCTGGCCGAACGCAAGCCCGCCTGGATCGACTTCAACGCCGGCGCCATCGCCGACGGCACCGCCACCTTCGGGCAACTCTCCGACGAACTCTGGCAACTCGTGCTCGATGTCGCCTCGGGCCGCCGTCTCGCCCGCAACGAATTCCGCGGCCAGCGCGAGATCGCCATCTGGAAGGACGGCGTGACGCTCTGAGCCCCTGCGTTCATCGCCCGCGAAACACACGAAAAGACACGAAATGAAAACCCCGCGACATCGTTCCTCGATACTCTGATTTTCGTGTCCTTTCGTGTGTTTCGTGGGCCAACCCAACTTTCCCCATGTCTGAAACCATTCTCCAATTCGGCGCCGGCAATTTCCTGCGCGCCTTCGCCGATCTCTTCGTCGCCCAGGTCAACCGCGATCCCGCCACCGCCGTCGGCAAGATCGTCGTCGTGCAATCCACCGACCGCGCCCGCGCCGACGCGCTCAACGCCGCCGGCGGCCGCTACCACGTCGCCGTGCGCGGCTTCGCCGACGGCCGCGTGGTCGACGAGGTCGAGTCCGTCGACTCCGTTTCGCGCGCCCTCCACGCCGGCACGCAGTGGTCCGAGGTTCGCGCCGTCGCCGCCTCGCCGGACCTGCGTCACATCTTTTCGAATACGACCGAGGCCGGCTTCGCCATCGACGACCGCGACGTCGCCCGGCCCGCCGACGCCGTCGCGCCGCATTCTTTTCCCGCCAAGCTCCTGGACGTGCTGCTCACCCGCCACGCCGCCGGGCTGCCCGCGCCGACCATCGTGCCCTGCGAGCTCATCGAGCAGAACGGCCAAAAACTCCGCACGCTCGTGCTCACCCAGGCCGCCCGCTGGCAGGTCGCGCCTGCCGCCGTCGCCTGGCTGACCGACGCCTGTGTGTGGCTCGACAACCTCGTCGACCGCATCGTGCCCGGCGCTCCTGCCGAGCACCCGCTCAAGGCGAGCGACCCGCTGCTGCTCAGCGCCGAGCCCTTCGCCTTCTGGGGCGTGCAGGCGAGCGCGTCCGGCGGGTCGTTCCTGAGTCATCCGGCGGTCACGCTCACCGACGATCTGCGGCCTTACTACCTGCGAAAAGTCCGCATTCTCAACGGCGCGCACACCGCGCTGGTCGCGCACGCGGTGCCGCTCGGTCTGAAGACGGTGCGCGAGTGCGTCGAGCACCCCGAGGTCGGCCCCTGGCTGGAGCGCGTGCTCCGCGAGGAGATCGTGCCGGTGATCGCCGACCGCGTGGTCGACGCCGAGGGTTTTGCCCGCACGACGCTCGACCGTTTCCGCAACCCGTTCCTCAAGCACGAGCTCTCGGCCATCGCGCTCAACCACGAGGCCAAGGTGAAGGTGCGCCTGCTGCCCACGCTGGCCGATTACCGGGAGCGCTTCGGCAAGCCCGCCCCGCTGCTTTCCGCGGCGCTCGGCGTGTGAGCGCCGCGTATCCTTATTCCCAATACTCGGCCCAGCTGGTGGCGGTCTCGGTGACGCGCACCTTTTCCAGGCGCACGCCGGGGCCGATGGGGAAGTCGCTGGGCGCGGGTGGGACGGCGAGCACCGCGGCGACGGTTTGGTAGACGTCGCGCGCCATGGCCTCGCTGGTCGGGTCGCAGTCGGCGAAGGCGGTGACGCGGTCGCCGTAGGCGGCGTGGAGCGCGGCGAACTGGGGGTCGGCGGTGTTGAGCGCGAGGGCGTGGTCGTAGCGGCGGGCGCAGGCGGCGATGGCGGGCTTGAGGGCCTTGAAGTCGCAGACCATGTCGCGGGCGTCTAGGTCGGCGGCGACGAGGACCAGCTCGATGGTGCGGCTGTGGCCGTGCGGGAAGCGGCAGTCGCCGGGATGTTTGCTGAGCAGGTGGCCGCTCTCGACGGTGAAGGTTTTGCAGATGCGGTAGGGCATGGGGAGGAAATGATGGGTGGCTGGTTGGGCTAGACGGCCTGGGAGTGGCGGGCCTTGGAGCCGGCGAGGTAGGCGTCGAAGCGCGCGGCGACCACGCGCAGGAGCGGCAGGCCGGCGAGCGTGATGACAAGGGCGTGTGGTTCGCGCACGACCACGCCGTCGGCCTCAAGGTCGTCGAGCGAGGCGAGTTCGCGGGCGTAGGTGGCGGGGATGTCGCAGCCGAGCTCCTCGCCGAGCGCGGCGTAGTCGAGGCGGCGTTCGCACATCAGGCGCATGATGAGGGTGCGGCGGCGTTTGTCCTCGGCGGTGAGGCGGTGACCGCGGTCGACGGGCAGGCGGCGTTCGGCCAGGGCGTTGCGGTATTCGAAGAGATCCTTGGTGTTCTGCCAGTAGCCGTCCGGCGTGGAGGAAATGGCCGAGATGCCGAAGCCGTAGAGCGAAGCGCCGGCGCGGGTGGAGTAGCCCTGGAAATTGCGCTGCAGGCCGGAGGAGGCGAGGTGGGCGCGGGCGAGCTCGTCCTCGGGGCGCGCGTAGTGGTCGAGGCCGATGTCGACGTAGCCGGCATCGAGCAGGCGGCGGTGGGCGAGGGCCTGGAGGGCGAGCTTTTGTTCGGCGGATGGCAGTTCGCCGCGTTGCTCGAAGATGCGCTGGGCGGGTTTGAGCGAGGGGATGTGCGCGTAGCTGAAGATCGAGAGGCGGTCGGGCTGCAGCGTGAGCACGTCGTCGATGGTCTTGGCGAAGGTGGCTTCGGTTTGCAGGGGCAGGCCGTGGATGAGGTCGACGTTGATCGAGGTGAAGCCGGCCTCGCGGAGTTTGTCCACGGCGCGGCGGTTTGTCTCCATCGGTTGGATACGGTGGATGGCGGCCTGCACCTCGGGGTTGGTGTCCTGCACGCCGATGGAGGCGCGGCGTGCGCCGAGGATGCGCAGGGCGAGTATCTGGTGGGCGTCGAGGTGGCGAGGGTCGATCTCGACGCTGATCTCGGCCGCGGGGGCGAAACGGAAATGCCGGTGGACGAGTTCGGCGAAGCGATGGAGTTGCTCGGCCGGGAAGAAGGTGGGTGTGCCGCCGCCAAGGTGGAGTTGGGTCACCCTCCGACCACTGGCGATGCGGGGTGAGACGAGGGCGATCTCGGCGGCGAGGTCGTCCAAGTAGTCGATGGCCGCGCCGCGGTGGGTGGTGATGATGTTGGTGCAGCCGCAGAACCAGCAGCGGGCGGCGCAGAAGGGCAGATGAAAGTAGAGCGAGAGAGGGGAAGGCGAGCGGTTGTCGGCGGCGATGAGTTCGTCGGGGCGGACGGCGCTGAGGTCGTCGGTGAAGTGATTGGCCGGCGGGTAGGAGGTGTAGCGGGGCGCAGCCTGGTTGTATTTGCGCACCAGGGCGAGGTTGAGGTCGTCGGCGATGATCATGGCGTGGAGGACAACTCCATGTTGCCAGAAACCACGCTTATGGACTGCGCAGTGCTTGGCGGTGACTGCGCGAATTTGGTTCTATTTAAGGGGACAGACTAAAAATGCTTGTCGCCGGGTTGTCGGGCTGCCTTGCTCTGGCGCGATGAGAACGGCGCGGATCAAGGTTTCGTCAGAGGAGGGCGAGGCGCTTTACCACTGCATGACGCGGACGGTGAACGGCGAGCGGCTGTTCGACGACGCGGCCAAGGAGATCCTGCGCAAACAGCTCTGGCAGGTGGCCGACTACTGCGGCGTGCAGATCATCACCTACGCCATCCTGTCCAATCACTTCCACGTCCTGCTCCAGGTGCCGCAGCGAAACGCGATTTCGGATGACGAACTCCTGCGTCGCTACCGGGTGCTTTACCCGAAGCCCACTCAATACCAGCAGGCCCACCACGAGGTGCTGGCCAAACTTCTCAAGGCCGATCCCGAAGGCCCCGACGCCGTCGCCTGGCGCAGACGGCAACTGGCCCTCATGGGCGACGTCTCCCAGTTCATGAAGCTGGTGAAACAACGCTTCGCGGTCTGGTTTAACCGCACCCACAACCGCTACGGCACCCTCTGGGCCGAACGCTTCAAGAGCGTGCTCGTCGAGGGCGACGGCCGCGCGCTGACCGCGATGTCCGCCTACATCGACCTGAACTGCGTGCGCGCCGGTCTCGCCGACGACCCGAAGGATTACCGGTTCTGCGGCTACGCCGAGGCGATCGCCGGCAATCCCGCCGCGCAAAAAGGCCTCGCCCGCGTCACCGAGGGGCGCGGCTGGCGCGCCGTGCAGGCCGGCTATCGCCAAGTGCTGTTCGGCACCGGCGCCGGCCCGCGCGAACAGGGCGGCGGCATCGCGCCCGAAGAGCTGCAAAAGGTCGTCAAGGACAAGGGGCACCTGCCGCTGCACACCGTGCTGCGCTGCCGCGTGCGTTACTTCACCGACGGCGCCGTGCTGGGGTCGCAGGCATTCGTGGCCGCGCATCTCCAAACCTACCGGCGCACCCAAGGACGCCGCGAACGCACCGCGCCGCGACCGCTGCCAAGCGTGACCGACTGGGGCGAACTCAACACCCTCCGTGGCCTTCGCAAAAACGCCTTCGGGTGAACAAGTCGTCCGAGGGACTCAACGACCGAACTCAACGACGGCGCCGTCTTACAGCGGCAACTCGATCTGGTCGGTGCCAAGGCCGAGGCGCGCCTGATGGCTGAAATAGTGATCGCTCAACAACGGATGCAACGCGTCGAGCCGCTCGCGCAGGTTGGCGAGGTGGTCGCCGATGGTCGGGGTGACAGGCTCGGGCGTGAAGTAGTCCGACAACCTTAATGACGCCAAAAAGTGCAGGTCCTGCTCGACCTGGTTGACCGGCGCGTTGGGTTCGGTTTCGCCGAGGTCGTGGTGGATGGCCTTGAGGCTGTTTTTGATCTGATGCAGCAGGTGGAAGATACTGCGCGGGGCATACAACTCCTGCAAAAACAGCTCGGCCACGCGGCGCGGCTGGCTGCGGGTCTGGTAGAGGCGACGGTAGGCGTCCTGCGAACCGAGCATGCGCAGGAGCGCGGAGAGCTCGGGGTTGTCGCGGTAGGCGTTCTCGTCGACCGAGGTCAGGTGTTGGTGCAGGCTCTCGTCGTGCGCGCCGAGGATGGGGCGCAGGGCGGCGCAGGTCATGGATGCGCGTTCGAGGCAGGCGCCGATGCGTAGAAACTGCCAGCCGGCGTCGTGCAGCATGGTGCGCTCGGCGGTGCTGAAAAACGCGTTGGTCTCGGCGAGCACGGCGGCGATGGCGTCGCCGGCGGCGGTGGCGCGGTCGCCGGCGTGACGCAGCGGGTCGAGCCGGCCGCGCAGGCGCACGAGCACGCTCCAGGCCTCAGGGCTGACGTGGTCGCGCAGCTGGCGGGCGTTTTCGTAGGCCCAGCTGACGGAGGAAAAGATCGAGCTGGGGTTGGTCGCGTCGAGCGTCATGCGCCAGGTCAGGTCGGGGCCGAGCGTGGTGACGGGGGCGGCGCGGGCGTTGAGTTTTTCGGCGGCGTGGCCGGTGGCTTCGAGCAGCCCGCGCCAGACGGGCAACCAGCGGCGGCGATCGCGCGCGGGAACCTCTTCCATGGCGACGTCCTCGAGGATGGAGAGCATGCGGGCGGTGTTCTCGGCGCGCTCAAGGTAACGGCCCAACCAGCAAAGGTGCTCGGCGGCGCGGGAACCGAGGGTGTGCACGCGGACCCCCGTGTCGGCGACCTCGAGGTCGGCGATGCTGCCGGTGCTGTGGGCGTCGAGCTGCACGAGCACGTCGGCGGTGTGGCCGACGCGGTCGCGGTCGGGTCCCTCGGCGCCGAGGTGCACCAGACCGCCCGGGAAAACATCAAAGCGCCGGCCGAGGCAGAGGACAAAGGAACTCAGCGTGAACGCGCCCTTGCCGGGACGGTCCTGCGCGACGAAGGCGTGCGGATTCTGGCGCACGGCGGGCGCGAGGCCGCGGGCGGAGACAAGGTTGGTGTGCACGCCGCGCACGGGCGTCTGCCAGGGCAGCGGGTCGTGCGCGGGCAACACGCGCAGGTCGCCGAGGCGGTCGAGGCATTGCTCCATCTGGTCGTGGTCGCCGAGAGTGCGGGTGGGCAACGAGGGCAGCAGGGGACGTTCGCCGAAGAAGTAGCGCAGGAGCTGCGGGATGTAGGACTCGAGGGCGCGGCTCTCCGCGACGCCGGCGCCGATGGCGTTGGTGAGGGCGACGTTGCCGGTGCGGATGCACTGCAGCAGGCCGGGAATGCCGGCGGTCTCGCGGTCGGTGGAGAAGACGACGGGGTCGATGTAGGCGTCGTTGAGGCGGCGGTAGATGACGTCGACGCGCTCGAGGCCGGCGACGGTCTTGAAGTAGACGCAGTTGTCGATGACGAGCAGGTCGTCGCCGCGGGCGAGGGGCAGACCCATCTTGCGCGCGAGGAAACTGTGCTCGGAGAAAAACGGGTCCCGCGGGCCGGCGGTGAGCACGACGATGGAGGGCGCGGTGTCCTGCCGCGGCGAGAGGGCGCGCAACGCGTCGAGCAGGACGAGCGGGAAATTGATGACGCTGTGGTAGTCGGGCAGGGCGCGGTAGAGGTCGCCGGCCTCTTGGGTCATAAAGCGGCGGTTTTGCACCGCGTAGCTGAGGCCGATGGGGGTGTTGGCGCGGGTCTGGGTGAAACGCCAGCCGGACTCGTCTTTGACCAAATCGAAGCGCAGGAGATTGGCGGGATTGGTGCGGCCGGGGTCGACGTTGAGGCAGGGGCGGCGGAAATACGGGTCGGCCAAAACGAGCTCGGGCGGGAGGATCTTTTCGTGCAGCACGCGTTGCTCGGAGTAGAGGTCGCGGAGCAGGGCGTTGACGAGGCGGGCGCGCTGGGTGACGGCCGCGGAGAGCAGTTTCCACTCGTCGGCGGCGATGACCAGCGGCTGCGGGTCGAGGTCCCAAAACGGGCCGGTCTCGCGGGCGCTGGGGGAGAGGTCGGTGAGGCTGGCGTCGCGGATGGACAGACGGAGCCGGCCGCGCAGCGAGCGCAGTTGGGACGGGTGGAGTTTGGGCGAGCTCAGGGTCCGCGGAGACATGAAAGGGCCGAGGTTGTCGGGAGGGCCCCGCCTGAGCAAGGAGCAAGCCAACGCCGCCACCGAAACGGGCAACGCGCTCATTTGCGCCTTGTTACCGGAGCGCACAGGCGGTGATGCTGGCGGGATGCTGCCGCTTTGGGACACGGAACCGCACCGCCGCCGGCCGGTGATCACGCTCTTGATTATCGGCGCGTGCCTGGCGGTGTTCGTGAAGGAGCTGCTCGTGGCCGCGCAGGGCGAGGCGGCGCTAGAGGGCTTTGTCATGCGCCACGGCCTGGTGCCGGCGCGGCTGCTGGCTGGCTGGCGCGACGCGGAGCAGTGGGGCACGGTTTTCTCGTCGATGTTCTTGCACGGCGGCTGGTCGCACCTGCTGGGCAATTGCTGGTTCCTGTGGGTGTTCGGCAACAACGTCGAGTGCCGCCTCGGCCCCGTGCGTTACCTCGGGCTCTACGCGCTCACCGGCGTGGCGGCGGCCGCCGCGCAGGTGTTGGCCGGTCCGGGCTCCTCGGTGCCGATGGTCGGGGCGAGCGGGGCGATCTCCGGCGTGCTGGGGGCCTACCTGATCCTGTGCCCGCGGTCGTGGGTGGTGACGCTGGTGCCGTGGATCGTGCCGATCATCCCGGTGCCGGCGGTGGTGTTCCTCGTGCTGTGGTTCGTGCTGCAGGCGATGAACGGCGTGGGCGTGCTCATGGGCAACGCCGACATCGAGGCCGGCGTGGCGTGGTGGGCGCATGCGGGCGGGTTCCTGGCCGGCGCGTTGCTGGCGATGCGTTTGCGTCGCGGCCGGCGCGCCTGAGCCCGCCGCATCCAAGGTTGCCAACGGGGGCAAAAGACCAAAGCTCGGCCCTCAACATGCTCAAAAAGTTAATCTCGAAGCTGCGCCAGACCCTGGCCCCTTCGTCCGGCAAGGCTCCCATTTCCCAACCCGCGTCGACGCACCCCGCCCTCGAAAAGGCCGCGGCGCAGTCCGGCAAATCCTCCCGCAAGCGCCGCCCGCGCGCCGACGAAAAGTCCGGCGAACGCCCCGCGCAATCCGGCCAGCCCGGCTACTCCGGCGGCGAGCGCAAGGGCGGTGGCGACCGTCCCCGTCGCGAACGCGGTCCGCGCCCCGAAGGCGGCGGCGAACGTGGTGAACGAAGCGATCGCGGTGAACGCGGCGGCCGTGGACGTCGCGGCGGTCGCGGCGACAAACCCGCCCGTCCCGAGCGTCACGAGGAGGCCGCGCGCCCCTCGATCAAGCCGGCCGTGCCGGTCGAGATCCCGCCGCAGGACACCGAGTTTAGCCGGCTGGGCCTGGGCGACGCGGTCGCCTTCGCCGTGGCCGAGATGGGTTACAACTCCCCGACGCCGATCCAGGCGCAGGCGATTCCCGTGGTGCTCTCCGGCCGCGACGTGACCGGCTCGGCGCAGACCGGCACCGGCAAGACCGCCGCCTTCGCGCTGCCGATCATCCGCCGTCTCGGCGCGCACGCCGCCAAGCCGCGCTGCCTCGTGCTTGAGCCCACCCGCGAGCTCGCCCTGCAGGTAGAGGAAGCCTTTCACAAATACGCCAAATACACCGACCTCGACGTCACCGTCGTGTATGGAGGTGTTGGATACGGCAAGCAGCGCGACGACCTGCAGCGCGGCGTCGACGTGGTCGCGGCCACCCCCGGCCGCCTGCTCGACCACATCGAGCAGGGCACGCTGAGCCTCGACTCGATCGAGATCCTCGTGCTCGACGAGGTCGACCGCATGCTCGACATGGGCTTCCTGCCCGACGTGCGCCGCATCGTGCAAAAATGCCCCGCGGCCCGCCAGACCCTGTTCTTCACCGCCACGCTGCCGCCCGAGCTCGCGCAGCTCGCCGGCTGGGCGCTCAAGGACCCGGTCGAGATCAAGATCGGCCAGCGCCGTTCGCCCGCCGAGACCGTCTCGCACGCCTTCTATCCGGTGGTGGCCCCGCAGAAGTTCGACCTGTTGATCGAGCTGCTCGGCCGCACCGACTTCAAGAGCATCATCATCTTCACCCGCACCAAGATGGGCGCGGACCGCATCGCGCACCGCCTGCAGGCGCAGAAGCACACCGTCGGCGTGATCCACTCCGACCGCAGCCAGCGCGAACGCGTCGAGGCGTTGGAGGGTTTCAAGTCCGGCAAGTTCGAGGTGCTCGTCGCGACCGACATCGCCGCGCGCGGCCTGGACATCGCCGGCGTGTCGCACGTGATCAACTACGACGTGCCCGAGAACGCCGAGGACTACGTGCACCGCATCGGCCGCACCGGCCGCGCGCAGACCACCGGCGACGCCTTCACGCTCGTGACCGAGGACGACGTGCGCAACGCCCGCTCCATCGAGCGCTTCATCGGCGCGAGCATCGAGCGCAAGCGCATCGACAATTTCCCCTACGTCTACTCGGCGCTGTTCGACGAGAACGCGCAGGCCGAGATCGCCCCGGCCAAGCCGGCCGGCCGCCTCGTGCGCGGCCTGCGCGGCGGCCGCCGCTGAGTGACGCG
Organism: Verrucomicrobiota bacterium; assembly: GCA_030601755.1. Lineage (GTDB taxonomy): Bacteria > Verrucomicrobiota > Verrucomicrobiia > Opitutales > Opitutaceae > JAUWBF01. Next base: position 11,618 of record JAUWBF010000048.1, read on the forward strand.
GAATTCACTTCAACCCATGCGGCCCGGACCCGAGCGTCCGGGCTTTTTTTGCGCCCGGTCCGGGCCCAAGGTCCATGGGATGTGAACCATGGGAGACGGGGTTTAACGCAAAGGCGCGGAGCCGCAAAGGTCGCAAAGATTATCGAGCCAACGTATCCCTCGCGTCTCTTTGAGCCTTCGCGTCTTTGCGTTAAAATCCAATTCCCCAGCCTCGCTCAGGCCTCCTGCGCGTGGCGGATGATGGCCTGCTCGATGTCGGCGAGCTTGATGGGCTTGGTGATGAAGCCGTCCATGCCCGCGTCGAGGCACTCCTGGCGGTTGGCCTCGTGGGCGTTGGCGGTGAGGGCGAGGATGCAGGGCTGCTCGCGGCCGGCGAGCGCGCGGCGGATGCGGCGGGTGGCCTCGAGGCCGTCCATCTCGGGCATGTGCAGGTCCATGAAGACGAGGTCGTAGTGGCGGTTTTGGAAACTGGCCACGGCCTCGAGGCCGTTGGCGACGGCGTCGGCCTGATAGCCCAGGCGGTCGAGGAAGCGCAGGGCGACCTTCTGGTTGACGAGGTTGTCCTCGACGAGCAGCACGCGGAGGGGAAAGCGCACGGAGAGGAGCTGGTTGACGGTCTCGTTGACGGGCGAGGTGTGGGCGCCGGGGGCGAGCGGGTTGCAGAGTTGCAGCAAGGCGCGCAGGAGCGACTGGGTCTTGACGGGTTTGTTGAGGGTGACGGGCGGGCGCGGGCCGGTGGACGGGCAGGCGCCGTTCTTGCCGGGAGTGACGGTCCACGCGACGAGGCAGCCGGAGCGGCTGAGGGCGGCGAGCAGCGCGGTGTCCTTGGCAAAGGAGGCGTCGATGACGGCCGCCCCGGTCCGGCGGCCCAGCGTGTCCAGCAGGGTGATCGCGGACTCGGGATCGCCGAGTGTGTGCGGGCGGGCTCCGCCGGCCAGGAGCACGTCGTGGTAGCGGCGGCGGTTGACGGGATTGACGTCGAGCACGAGGAGGTCGCGGTCGACCAGTTCAGGAGGCAGCGAGGGCGGGGCGACGTTGACGCCGCCGGAGGGCTTGAGCTGGATATCAACGACGAAGGTGGAGCCGATGCCGGGCGTGCTCTCGACGTGGATGCTGCCGTCCATGAGCCGGCAAAGGCGCTCGCAGATGACGAGGCCGAGGCCGGTGCCGCCGTATTTGCGGGTGGTCGAGGAGTCGACTTGCGAGAAGGGTTTGAAGAGGCGGTCGCGGCGGTCGGCGGGAATGCCGATGCCGGTGTCGATGACCTTGAAGACGAGGCTGCCGGAAGAGGTGGTGTTGACGTCGACGGAGATGCCGCCGCGCTCGGTGAACTTGACGGCGTTGTTGACGAGGTTGGCGAGGATCTGGCGCAGGCGGGTGATGTCGCCGTCGACCCAGGCGGGCACGTCGGGGCCCATGTGGTAGGCGAGGTCGAGGCCCTTGGCGGCGGCGGGCGCGGCGAAGAGGTCGAGCGTCTCCTCGATGCACACGGCGAGATCGAAGGGCACGTGCTCGAGGTCCATGTGACCGGCCTCGATCTTGGAGAAGTCGAGGATGTCGTTGATGATGGTGAGCAACGAGTCGCCGGAGACGCGGATGGTGTTGACCCAGTCGCGCTGGTCGGGGGTGAGCGGGGTGTCGAGCAGGAGCGAGGTCATGCCGATGACGCCGTTCATGGGGGTGCGGATCTCGTGCGACATGGAGGCGAGGAACTCGCTCTTGGCGCGCGAGGCCTCGTCGGCCTCGGCCTTGGCGCGGCGCAGCTCGGTCTCGGTCTGCACGCGGGCGGTGATGTCGGCCTGGATGGCGATGAAGTTCTCGATGGCCCCCTGGTCGTCGAACACGGGCTGGAGTTCGAGGCGCAGGTGATAGTTGCGGCCGGCGCGGGAGTGGTTGGTGACGTCGCAGACGAGGCCGCGGCGGCGGGCGAGGGCCTCGAGGATGATGCGGCGGGTGGTCTCGGGGGTGTCGGCGCCGGTGACGAAGTCGACGAGGGGCTTGCCCTGCACGGCCTCGAGGGTGTGGCCGAGCACGCGTTCGAAGGACTCGTTGATCCACTCCACGCGGCCCTCGGGGGTGGCGATGATGACGAGGTTGTCGGTGCGGCTGGCGACGAGGGCGAGCTTGCGGGCGGAGGCCTGGCTGGCGCGCAGGGCGGCCTCGGCGGCGCGGCGCTCGGTGATGTCCTGCACGGTGCCGACCACGCGGGAGGCGCGGCCGTCGGGGTGTTGGGCGACCACGCGGGCGCGGGCGTAGACCCAGTGCCACTGGCCCTCGGCGTCGCGCACGCGGTATTCGGGGGAGTTGAAACTTTCCTCGCCGCTGCGCAGGCGGTTGATCGAGTCTTGGAAGGAGGGGAGGTCGTCGGGATGGATGCCGGCGGCCCACTCGCCGGTGGTGGTGACGGAGAGGTGGTCGGGGTGGCCGAGCAGGGCCCAGAAGCCGGAATTGATGTAGAGCTGGTCGTTGTCGGGGGTCCACTCGAAGATGCCGATCTGGGTGGCGTCGAGCGAGAGGCGCAGCCGTTCATCGGATAGCTTGAGGCGGGCCTCGATGCGGCGGCGTTCCTCGTTTTCTTCGAGGAGCTGGCGGTTGGAGCGCTTGGCTGCGTCCATGCCGTTGAAGGCGGAGCGGGCGAGGTGCACGCTGAGGCCGAGGAGCACGGTGATGCCGAGACCGGAGCCGAGGGCGAGCTCGGGCAGATAGCGGCGCGTGTCGCGAATCTGGCCGGGGGAGGGGGCGAGCTCCACGCGGAGGCGGCGATCGTGGATGTTGAGGACGGTGGCGAGGGCGTCCTCGAAGTTTTCCGGACCGATGCCCTCGGGAGCGCGGTAGAGCGTGATGCCGGAGATGGAGAGGGCGAGGTGATGCTGCCGGGAGACGTCGAGCTGGTTGTCGATGGTCTTGAAGAAGCGGGCGTAGTCGTAGCCGGCGGCGATGTAGCCGGCGAGGCGTCCGCCTTGGTGAACCGGCGCGTAGATGACGAAGCCGGGGCGTCCGGCTGCGTTGCGCAGGCTGCCGGAGACGATGGCCCGGTCGGTCTCGGCGGCCTGCCGGATGGCCTCGCTGCGAACCGGATCGCCGAGGTGGTTGAGGCCTAGCAGCGTCTCGTTGCCGGCCTGCGGGTAGAACCAGACTGTATCGCCCTCCGGCGACACCCAGCTGAGCGTGCGGATGCCGGTGCCTTCACCGATGAAGGTGACCGCGTCTGCTTCCTGGACGACGGGCGTGATGGGGTTGAGCTGGCTCCAGCGGCGGGCGAGGCGCTCGATGTCGGCCGACTCACGGTCGAACTCCAGGGCGACGGCGGAGGCGTAGCCGTTGAGCGTGTTTTGCGTGGTGGTGAAGAGGTAGAGCCGCTCGCGGTCGCGCAGGCCGATCCACACGATGAGCGTGACCGTGACCGAGGCCAGCGCCACCGGCAGGGGCAGCCAGGAGGGGATGCCGGGATCGTTGAGCCGGTGCGCGCGCCAAGCCGGCAACATGAGCGCGGCACCGAGGCAGTTGAGCAAGAGGGCGCCGCCGGGCGACAGACTGCCGGTCGAACCCCACGAGTAGATGGCCGGCAAGTTGAGCAGGTAACCCAGCAGGCTGGCGAAACCCGCCGAGAGCAGCAGCGATCCGCCGATGGCCTTGACGGCGATGTTGGTGGTGGCCTTCACGTGACCCAGCGGCAGCAGGAGCAGGCTGCCCACCAGCAGGCCGATGGCGCTGATCGGCGTCATGCGCGAAACGGCTTCGAGTCCTTCGCTGGGGTAGAGCAGGGTGTCGATGCGCAGATTGACGCGGCCGACGATCTCCACGAGCGTCAGACCGCTGAGCAGCGCCGGCACCGCGGCCAGCCAGCGGAGGGGCTCGTGACGGTTTTCGATCAAGAGCAGCACGACACCGAGCACGAGGTAGCAGAAGGCGGTGTTGGCCTTGATGAAGATCAACGGGCTCGTGCCCGGCCACATCTGCCAGCAAAGCAGCTCCACCGCGCCGGCCACGGCCAGCACCACGGCCAGTCCCGTGGACAGGCGTGACAGCCACAAATCGCGCCGGGAGATGCTGGGAATGACCACCATGTGAACACCACTAGACAAATGTCCCTAGTCTTCGGCGAGCAACGAATTTAACCCGTTCCCCGCGGTTCGCCCCGCCCGGCCTAGCGCGCCCCGTCGCCGTCCGCGGCCTCATCGGGTGAGGGCGCGGGTGCGGCGCGTTCGCCGGTCAGGCCGCGCAACCAACCGCGCGGGCCGTAGGTGAAGGACCAGTCGGGTTTTTCCAACGTGCCGACGAGGCGAAACTCCAGCGCGTTGGACAGGGGCGAGAGCACGAAGTCGGCCGCGTTGCCGAGCACGCCGCTCCGGCCCTCGTAAGGGAAGAGCTTGGCGCGAAAATCCAGCCGTCCGCCGTCCAGCACGTAGCGCCCGTTCGCCTCGACCACCGCGGATTTGCCGCTGAGCTTCAGGTTCGGAAAGGTCAACACCCCGCGGTCCACCTCGTAGCGCGTCTTCAGGTTGTCCAACGAGAACGAGGTGAACCCCAGCCCCGTCGACCCCAGCAACTCCGAGAGCGGTCCCAGCAGGTTGATGTCGGCGAAGTGCGCGCCGGTGATGGCCGCGCGTCCCGCGCCCTGCAGGTCCTCGGGACGGTCGAGCGGACCGTTGGCCTGCAACGTCAACTCCAGCGTGCCGCCCGGTCGGCGCGGTTCGGTCTCGGCGGCGGGTTGGCCACCGCCCGCGGCCTTCGCCTCGCCCTCGCCGAGCGTCGCCGCCTGCGCCGCCTCGCGCGCCGCGAGCAAGTCCAGCACGGCGTCGAGGCTCGCGCCGGTCAGCCGATGATCGAGCGCCAGCCAGCGGTCGTCCTCGGGACCCGAGACGACGGCGCGCCCCTGCAGCTCTCCGCCAGCGACGCGCGCGGTCATCGGGTCGAGCGTCAACACCTGGTCGACCATGCGGCCCTCGACCCGCAGCGACTCGACGCCGAAGTCCGCGAAGGTGAACGCACTCTCCGTCGACGCCGTGAAGCGCACGTCGCGCCGGTCCGCGCCGCGCGCCTCGCCCGCGATGCGGATGCGTGGTGGTTTTGTGAATACATACGGCGCGAACACCGGCTCCGCGCCGGGGCCGAGCAGCCGCGTCAACGCCGCCGCGGGCAACGTGCTGTCGAAGTCGAAATCGATGCGCTCCCAGGTCTCCGCCTCCGGGGGGCGGGCCAGGCCGAAGCGGCCGTCCGCCGCGCCGCCGCCCGGCTCGCGCGCCAGCACGTGCAACGCGTCATACCAACCCGGCCGGATGAACAGCCGCGTGTGCAACGTCTTCAGCGGCTGGCCGTGCAGTGTCGTCAGGCCGCGGCCCTCCGCCGCCACGAAGACCCGCGTCCCGTGCGGCTCGCCCCAGCGCCCCGCCACCTCGACGTCGGCCACCGCCGGCTCGCTGAAGACAAAGTCGCTCCAAAAATTCTCCCACCAACCCTTGAACCAACCCCCGATGTCCGGCGGGTCGAGCCGGCCTGCCAGCAGGAAACGAAAATCCTTCGTCCCCACGTTCATCATGTAGGAGCCGCGCGCCTCGCTCTCGTTGATGCGCAGCAAAATGTCGTCGAAGCTCAACTCGTCACCCGCCCAGGAAAAATCCGCCGCCGCCTCCCGGATCGGCACGCCGTAGGCCACCGCGTCGCCGCCGGTGAGCCGGCCCTCGACGCCGAGCGGCACGCCGCCCGGGCCCAGCCGCGCCGTCGCCCGCAGGTCCGGCGCCGGCCCCAGCGTCAGCAACGTCGTCAGCGGGATGCGCGACGGCACCAGCGGCTCCACGCGTTGCAACAGCCCCGCCGTCGGCCGCGCCTCCAGCGAGACCACGCCCGCGCCGCTCGCCGGATCGCCGGTGAAGCCGACGCGCCACGGCTGCCCGTCGACGCTCGTCACCACGTCCGCCGCCAGCCGGCCGTCGGGCAACAGGTTCGCGCGCAGGCCCGTCGCCGACAGGCTGAACGGAAACGCCGCCAACGTGTCCGCGCGCGCCTCCAGCGTGAGCGCCGACCAGTCGGCCCAGTCCATGAGCATCGCTCCGGTCAGCCGCGCGCGCACGCCCTCGGCGGTGAGCGCCGGCAACGCCTCGCCGTCCGGCAACTCGACGTGCAACCGCGCCACACCCGCCTCGGCCACCGGCCGCGCGCGGAAACCGAGCGGCACCGACAGCGACACGGTCACGTCTTCGGCCTCGCCCTTCAACGCCGGCAACGCCGAGGGCGGCAGCTTGGCGAGGTCGATGCTCGTCGCGCGCGCCGTTACCTCGACCAGCCCCGGCGACACGCGACCGCGCACGGTGAGGTCGCCGAGCGGACGCACCTGTTCGCCGATGGTCACGAGCCGTCGCGCCACCGGATAAAGGGAACTCAGGTCGAGCCGCTCGCCGCCGGGGCGCGCACGCGGCGCGGGCAACGTCAACTCGCCGTCCAGCGCCACCGGCACGCCCGCGATGCGACCGCTGACGGCGTCCAGCGTGACCAGGCCGGCCGAGCCCATCCGCACGCGAAACTGCGCGTCGCTTAAGACCGCCTCGGCGCGACCGCTCGGCGAGACGAACGCCGGCAGGTTCACCGCGAGGCCGTCGCCCTCGACGCCGTCGACCTGCACGCGTCCGGTCAGCAACGCCCACGGATCGAGCCGCACCAGCACGGTGCGCGCGGTCAGCAACGGCTCGGCCCCGCCGCGCGTTTCGCTCAACCGCAGCCGCTCGACCACGAGCGTGCCGGTCGGGTCGATGAGCGCGCGGTCGTAGTCGGCGCGCAGGCCGCGCGCGGCGAGCTGGGTTTGCAACCGCTCGCGCACGAAGTCCGGCAGCTGCAGATCGCCCGCCAGCAGCAGCCACGCCTGCACCGACGCCAGTGCGCAGAGCGTCAGCCAGAGCAAGCCCCAGCCGACGATGTCGCACAGGTCGCGCGCGCATTGTCCCAGGAAGGAGCGCCGGACTGGGCGTGGCGTGGGCATGGACGCGGGTTGGGGAAATCAGGGCGCGGCCACCGGGGCTTCGGCCGCCGCGGCCGTTTCCGTGGCCGGGCCGGGATCGCGCTCGCCGTAGAGCAGGGTCCAGAGCGCGTCGATCAGCGGCTGGCCGGCGTTGAACACGAGGTCGAGACGGGGCGAGCCGACCAGCTGGGTGTCGCCGCCGCCGCGCTCGGCGATGAAGAGCGTGTGCTGCTCGGGCTCGCCCTCGCCGCCGGCCTCGAGCACGCCGTTGTCGAGCCGCCAGGCCCACGGACGCTGCACGCCGTTGACGGTCACGGTCTCGGGGAAATTGTCCTGCACGATGCCCGCGGCGCGCAGTTCGCGCAGCTGGGCGAGCAGGGCGGAGAGGGCCTGACGCTTCTCAAGAGGCAGTTTTTTGGCTTCGAGCACCTGGTCCCACGTCTCGCCCTCGGCGAGGGTGTGGGCGAAGACCTCGGTGGAGCCGTCGGCCGAGCGCAGGCTCAGGCTGGTGATGCTGGCGCCGGCGGGCAGGTTGCGCAGCAGACGGTCGCGATAGACGAGGGCCCGCAGGGGGGTGTTGGCGAGGATGTCGGAGGACACGCGATAGACGAAGGTCTGTCCGGCCACGCGCGCATAGACGGGATCGGCGCCGCGGCTGGGTTGGGCAATTTCCAGGGTGAGGGTGGTGGCGGGGGCGGCGGGATCGTTCGGATTGATCAACGAGAGGGTGACCGTGCGCTCGGGCAGCTTGAAGCCGAAGTTCTCGATCTGCGCGTCGGAGGGCACGTCGACGGCGAACTCCGCGGCCTCCAGCAGGGTGAGGCGCTTGAGCAGGTTGTCGATGAGCTTGGCGTCGGCGGACAGGGTTTGCTGACCGTTCTCGCCGGCGCGGCGCACGATCTGCCACGCGCCGGTGTCGAGGCGTTGCAAGGTGAGCTCGCCCGTGGAGGGCTGGGCTGGGGAGGCGAGGGTGATGGCGGTCACGCGCGCGGGGTCGAAGTCGAGCACGTGTTTGTCGCGCAGTTCGGTTTGGGCGTTGGCGAGGGTGGCGGCCAGCTCGGGCGTGAGGTCGATGGCGAAGAGTTGGTCGCGGCCCTCGAGCTGCACGATGTGGCGGGCCACGCCGTTGGGGGCCTTGGCGATGGCGGGGCCTACGAGCAGGGTCTCGCGGCGGTTGTTGCCCTCGAGGGTGATGCGGTGCAGCGGACGGGCCAGCTCCTCGCGGAAGCGGGTGGCGTCGGGATCGGTGTCGGCGAGGAAGCCGGCGACGCGCAGGGCGTTGAGTTCGTTGAGCGCGAGTTCGACGCGGGTCTTGTCGGCGCGGGCGATGATCGGGGCCTCGAGCATCCAGCGGTTTTGGTCGCGGCGCAGGCGCACGCGCGCGCCGGCGGCCGACTGGAGCGTGGCCGAGCGCAGCTCGAAGACCGGGATGGTGAAGATGGCGTCGGAGCGCAGCTGGGTCAGCGTGAGCGCAAGGGTGTCGGCGAGGCTGCGGCGCACGACGTGGATACGGTCGGTGCCCTCGACGAGCAGGTAGAGGCGGTTGCCCACCGCGGTGTCCTGGCCGAGCTGCACGGTGACGGGCCCGGGCGCGGCGGCCGAGGTGAAGGCGAGCGTGAGGCGCGGCTCGGCGAGGCCGTAGTCGGCGAGGCCTTGGCCGTTGCGCTCGACCTCCTCGACGGAGAACTGGGTGTCGTGCTCCAGGAACTGCAGCTCGTTGAGCACGCGGCTGACGGCGAAGGCGTTGGCCGGCCACTTGAACGGCTCGACCAGCGACCACGCGTCGCCGGCGCGCTCGAGCCGGAACGTGGTTCCTTGGCCGGAGATGCTCAGCGAGTCGATGTCGGCGGCCTCGGGGCCGAAGACACGGTTGCGGTTTTCGAGGGCGGATTGCCCGGCGTCGCGGCCGCGTTCGAAGAAAAAGATGCAGACGAACAGCGCGACGTTGGCGAGCAGGAGGGCGAGGGTGACTTTGATGCGCATGGCGGTTTGGGCGGATGTGCGGGTCAGCTGCGGCGGGTCCAGTGGACGATCAGGCCGAGCGCGGCGGCGATGCCGGGCAGGATGAAGAGAAGGCTGTAGCGAAGGCGCGCGAGCGAGCCCTGGCTGAGGGTGAGCTGGTAGGTCTCGATGGGACGCGGGGCGATGGTCACGAGCGTGTCGCGATCGACCAGCCAGTTGATCGCGCCGAGCATGAGCGAGAGATTGCCGCCGGAGGCGAGGCGGCCGTTGGCGGCCCAGTCGGCGCCGCCGAAGGCCACGAGACGTCCGCCGCGCACGCTGAAGGGCAGGTTGCCGCGCGCCGCGGAGCGCTCGGAGGCGAGGGCTACGGGCAGCGGTCCCTTGAGATCGACGCCCTCGTTGAATTCGGGCGAGGGCTGGCGGTAGTTGCGCTCGGCCCAGGCCTCGGGCGAGGTGCCGGCCAGCGGGGTGACCTCGAGGCTCGGATCGAGCGGACGGCCCGGGTCGACGCGCAGCGAGCGGGTGGCGCCGAAGCGCAGGGCGATGCGGTTCTCGGCGAGGAACTTCACGACCGGGTTCTCGGTGAGCGCGGGCATGAGGATGAGGTCGCCGCTGTCGTTTTGCCCGAGGCGGCTGCGGTCGAAGATGAAGGTGTCGTCGGCCAGCACGCCCCAGTCGTAGAAGAGGTTGTCGAGGCCGTGCGGATAACCGGGCGAGAGCATCACGATGACGCGGCCGGCGCGGTTGGTGAGGTATTGCCGGAGCAGTTCCTCCTCGCGGGGGTCGAGGCGGCCCTGCGGCGCGGCGACGATCACGAGGGCGGCGTCGTCGGGCACGCGCGGGACCTTGGTGAGGTCGAGTTCGTCGAGGGCGAAGTTGCGGATGAGCAGCTCGTCGTTCAGCGCCGAGAGACCGCGGGCGGGGTCGACATCCAGGAGCTGCATCTCGCCGTGGCCGGTGAGGAAGTAGAGCTTCTTTTTCTCGGGACTGGTGACGTCGAGGATGGCGGCGGTGAAGGCCTGCTCGCCGAGGAAGCCCTTCTTTTCGCGGCCTTCGATTTTGTAGAGTTCGTCGAGGCCGACCACGCGGCGCTCGTCGCCGCTGATGACGAGGATGACGTTGGGCTGGGTGATGCCGTAGGCCTCGGCCTCGCGGCGCTGGCGGTAGACGTCGAGGTATTCGACGGTGACGCGGTTGGCGCGGTTGCCGGCGGTGGCCTCGGTGTATTCGCGCAGCAGCGCGGAGACGTCGCGGTAGGCCTGGTTGACCTGCTCGTCGTCGCCGCTGTCGGTGAGGGTGACGACGATCTTCACCGGCGCGCGCAGGTCGCGCAGGTAGGAGTGCGTCTCCGGCGAGAGCGAGTGGCGGCGGTTCTGCGTGAGGTCGTGCCGCCAGCCGTGGTGGATGGCGAGGTAGTTGAGGCCGCCGAGCAGGGCGAGCACGAGCACGGCCTGCGCGAGCAGGTTGGCGGTGCGGAAACGGCGGGCGAAGCGAAAGGAGGGCGCGGACATGGGCGGGAGCGGCGGGTCAGCTGTGGAGCAGTTTGGCCTCGACGCCGAGGATGCTGAAGATGAGGGCGAGCGCGCCGCCGCTCACGTAGTAGAGCAGTTGGCGGGTGTCGACGATGCCCCGCGAGAAGTCCTCGAGGTGGCGGAAGACGTTGGTGTATTCGACGACATTGCGCAGCGGGGCCATGGCGTCGGCCTTGAGCAACTCGAGCGTGCCGACGAACTTGAGCCCGATGATCAGCGCGAAGAGCAGGGCGAAGGCGAGGATGCCGGCCACCGCCTGGTTGCGCGAGAGCGAGCTGGCGAAGACGCCGACCGCGACGAAGAACAGTCCCGACACCGCGATGAACAGGTAGCCGCCGAGCAGCGGCCCGAGGTCGATGAAGCGCGAGTCCGGCGCGAAGCGCGTGAGGATGAAGAAGAACCCGCCGGTCGCGGCCCAGAGCCCGAGGTAGAGCAGGTAGGCGGCGGCGTATTTGCCGAGCACGACCTCGGCGGTCGACACCGGCGCGGTGAGCAGCGTCTCCAGCGTGCCGTGGCGACGCTCTTCCGAGATGCACTTCATGGTGAGCAGCGGCACCATGAAGAACACGGGAATCCAGAACAGCTGGAAGAACACTGCCGAAGGCGACAGCTCGCGCGGCGTGTGGCTGTAGTTTTCCAGGATGCCGGTGAAGATGAAACCCATGAGGGCTAGGAACAGCACCGCCGCGATGTAGGTGCTGGAGCTGACCAGCAACATGCGGATCTCGTGGCTGAGGATGGTGGGGAAGTGTTTCATGCGCGGGGATCAGGCGACGTTGGCAGGGCGGGAGGCGGGCGCGTCGGTGGCGTCCCAACTGCGGCGGGTGGCGGCGAGGAAGACGTCTTCGAGCGTGTGGCGGCTGCGGCCGAGGCCGCGCACGCGGAAACGGGAGTCCTTGGCGAGCGCCGACCAGAGCGCCTCGCGGATGTCGCCGGAGGGCGCGGTGAAGACGATCTTGCGGAAACCGTCGGCGTCCGGCTCGGCGGCCTCCTCGACGGCGACGTCCGGATCGAGCGAGGTGAGCAACGCGCCGAGCTCGGCCGGATCGCCGGCGACCTCGAGGTCGTAGCGGTTGGCGCCAAGGAACTCCTTGCGCAGCGCGGCGGGCGTGCCGGCGGCGACCACGCGGCCTTGGTTGATGATGAGCACGCGGTCGCAGGTCATCTCGATCTCGGGCAGGATGTGCGAGGAAATGATCACCGTCATGCGACCGCGCAGGCTGGCGATGAGGTCGCGCACGATGAGGATCTGGTGCGGGTCGAGGCCGATGGTGGGCTCGTCCATGATGATGACCGGCGGCTCGGCGAGCACGGCGTCGGCGATGCCCACGCGCTGGCGGTAGCCCTTGGAGAGCTTGCCGATGATGCGGTGGCGCACGCGCTTGAGGTCGCAGAGTTCGAGGACCTCGTCGATGCGCGGGCCGAGTTTTTTGCGGCTGATCTCCTTGAGGCGGCCGCGGTAGTGCAGGTATTCACCGACGCGCATGTCCTCGGGCAGGGGGTTGTTTTCCGGCATGTAGCCGATGAGGCGCTTGATGGCGGCGGGGTCGGCGGCCACGGAGTGTCCGCAAATCTCGACCGAGCCGGAGGTGGCCGGGAGAAAGCCGGTCAGGATGCGCATGGTGGTGCTCTTGCCGGCGCCGTTGGGGCCGAGGAAGCCGATGATTTCGCCTTGGCCCACGGTGAAGGAGACCTTGTTGACGGCGGTGACGCCGGCGTAGGTCTTGGCCAGTTCGCGGACTTCGATGGCTGGGGAGGAATCGGACATGGGAAATGTAAACGCTGAGGGACGCAGCCCCTGAGGACAAGCACCGCGGCAAGGTGTGCCCAGCGGAATCCGCCGTCGTCCCCGCCGCCACCGAAAATCCCCGCCTCCGCCGTGCCGCCGCCCCCGCCAAGAGTAACCCAATAGGTTACTCTTGGCGGGGGCGATTGAGCGCCCAAGCGGCGGCGAGGCCGCGCAGGGTGAGGTCGGGCACGTCGCGGATGGGCTGGCGCAGGCGGCCCTGGATGACCGCCGAGGCGCCGCCGCTGGTGATGATCGCGGGGGCGGGTTCGCCACGGGCGGCCAGCTCGGCGAGCACGCCGTCGAGCAGGCCCTGAATGAGGCCAACGAAGCCGAGCACGGCGCCGATGCGGATGGCCTCGACGGTGGACTTGCCGATGGTGGTCGTCACGGGCGTCATGAGGTCGGTGACCAGCGGGAGCTGCGCGGTGCGTTCGTGCAGGTAGCGGGTGACGAGCGCGGGGCCGGGCGCGATGACGCCGCCCTCGTAGCCGCCGGCGGTGGTGATGATGTCGAAGGTGACGGCGGTGCCGAGGTCGATGACCACGGCGGGCGCGGGACCGAGCAGCTCGCGCGCGCCGGCGGCGTTGGCGAGGCGGTCCTGGCCGATCTCGGCGGGGCGGGGGTAGTCGACAGGCAGGCCGAGGTTCTGGTCGTGGGTGAGTTGCCAGGCGTCGACCCCGCGGGCGGCGGCCAGGGCGCGCAGGCGCTCGGTGGCGGCGGGCACGACCGAGCAGAAGGCCACCGGCAGCCCGGGCGAGAACAGCCGGGCGAGCGCGCCGTCGGGCGCGTCGAGCGTGGCGGTGGGGATCTCGGTGATCGGGTCGAACACGCCGCCGCGGCGCGCGGCGAAGTGGACGTGCGTATTGCCGATGTCGATACAGAGCAGGTCGGGGGCGGGCATCTCGTGGGGGGAGTCGGGCCGGCGGTGATGCGGCGGACCTTACTTCTTTTTCTCGATGGTGACCTCGCCGGCGCGGAAGCGCTCGACCGGGCCCTCGGCGGGCTTGAGCAGGAGCGAGCCCTCGTCGTCGATGCCCTTGGCCACGCCGGTGACGGTGCGGTTGCCCTGCAGCAGGGTGATGTTGCGTCCGCGCAGGAGGTCGTGGCGGTTCCAGAGATCGGCGAACTCGTCGGCGTAGTCGCCGTCGACAAATTTCTGATACGCGGCGAAGACGCGTCCGGTGAGGGCGGCGGCGAAGCGGTTGGGGTCGACGGGCTGGCGGGTGTATTCGCCGATGGAGATGGCGCGTTCGGCGAGTTCGGCGGGCCAGCCGCCGTCGGGCGGGGTGAGGTTGAGGCCGATGCCGAAGACGAGGTCGCGGATGCGGTCGGCGTCCATGCGGGCCTCGGTGAGCATGCCGCCGGCCTTGCGGCCTTCGAAGAGGATGTCGTTGGGCCACTTCACGCCGGGGTCGGTGCGACAGAACTTGGCGATGAGTTCGCAGATATTGACGCCCATCCAGAGGGTGAAGGTCTGCATGCGGGCGGGCTCGACCTCGGGGCGAAAGGCGAAGGTGGCGTAGAGGTTGCCGGACTCGCTGTGCCAGACGCGGCCGAAGCGTCCGCGGCCCTTGGTCTGGCGGCGGGCGAGGATGACGAAGGGGGTCGGGTCGCCGTTGGAGAGGCGGCGCAGGGCCTCGTCGTTGGTGCTGTCGACCTCGTCGAGCACGTGCACGACGCCGGGGGCGCGGTCGGCGCGGCGGTAGGCGTCGATGAGCGCGGGGTTGAGCGTGGCGGGGCGGCCAACGAGGCGGTAGCCCTTGGCGTGCAGGGCCTCGAACTGGAAGCCTTGCTCGCGGAGTTTTTCCATGTGTTGCCAGACGGCGACGCGGCTCATGCCGAGTTCCTTGGCGAGGGCGGCGCCGGAGACCACGCCGGGTTCGGCGTCGAGCAGGGTCTGGAGAATGACGGATTCGGGCTTGGGCGTTTTCATGCGTCGGGCCAGTCGAGGCCGATGTCCACCCAGCAGCTTTGGTGCACGAGCGCGCCGGTGGAGACAAAGTCGAGGCCGAGGTTGCCGTAGCGGGGCAGGGTCTTGCGGGTGATGCCGCCGCTGGCCTCGGTGAAGGCGCGTCCGTTGATGAGGGCGAGGGCGCGCTTGATTTTCGCGGGCGGAAAATTGTCCAGGAGGATGACGTCGGCGCCGGCGGCGAGCACGGGCGGGATTTGATCCAGCCGGTCGACCTCGACCTCGACGGCGAGGTCGGGCGCGGCCTTCTTGGCGCGGGTCACGGCCATGGCGAGGTCGTCGGCGGAGCCGAGCAGGGCTAGGTGGTTGTCCTTGAGCATCACGCGGTCGAAGAGGCCGAGGCGATGATTCCAGCCGCCGCCGCAGCCGACGGCGTATTTTTCGAGCATGCGGTAGCCGGGGGTGGTCTTGCGGGTGTCGAGCAGGCGGGTGCGGGTGGAGCCGAGCGCGTCCACGTAGTCGCGGGTCTGGGTGGCGATGCCGGAGAGTTTTTGCAGGAAATTGAGCACCACGCGCTCGGCCGCGAGCAGGATGCGCGGGTCGCCGTCGAGGATCGCGAGCTGCGCGCCGGCCTCGACGAACTTGCCGTCCTTGGCGAGGGGTTGCACGGAGGCGCGACGGCCGTAAGCGGCGAGCACGAGCGGCACGAGCGGCAGGCCGCACACGACCATGGGTTGGCGCGCGGTGACGATGGCGCGGGCGGTGCGGGGCGCGGCGGCGAGCGAGGCGGTGGATTGGTCGCCGGTGCGTGCGGGTTTGCGGCGCAGACCGAGTCCGGCGAGGTCCTCGTCGCGGGCGAGCTCGATGAAACGGCGCAACTGGGCGAGGTCGAGGTCGTCCCAGGCGAGGCGTTTGATGAGGCTGTCGATGGCGGGCATGGCGCGAATGGCCGCCCAGTGAGCAGGTAGTTTGGTGCCTAAGCAAGCAGGCAAGCAGGCTTGGCGTTTCGCGCCCGGGGGTGTTGGGTGGTCGCATGACTCCCGAGGAATTGAAACAGATCGAGTCCGCCGACGAGCTGGCGGAGCTGAGTTTTCCGTTGCAGGCGCTGGCGGCCGACGCGCGCGGCGACTGGGACGAGGCGCACACGCTTTGCCAGCGCGCGAGGAACCGCGACGGCGACTGGGTGCACGCCTACCTGCACCGCAAGGAGGGCGACGAGGGCAACGCGTGGTATTGGTATTCGCAGGCGGAGCG
>JAUWBF010000100.1 GCA_030601755.1 Verrucomicrobiota bacterium
CATCTTTGATCCGGTTCGCCGCCACATCCCGCCGAGCCCGAGCCTCCTCGAACTCACGCGCGGGTCCACGGATCTGGGCCACGGCCCGTGGCCCGAGGCGTGAGCCGAGGGACCCCACGTAGCGCAGGCATCCTGCCTGCATCCCCCAAAGACGACGGCCGGCTGGAAGCCGGCGCTACTGACTCGCCCAAACAATCAGCCGGCCTTTGCGCCTCTCCGCGCCTTGGCGTCTTTGCGTTAAAATCCAAAATCCCAAAGAGCCGTGGGGAGCATCCGGCGCCACAAGCACCCACAAAAAAAGTCCCCTCGCGCGAACGAGGGGACTTTGGACTGCAACCAAACCAAGTAGATGACGTCGCCGCGGGACTCAGCGCTTGGAGCGACGTCCGGCCACCGCCTTGGCGGGGGCGGCTTTGACGGACGACGTCGCGCGCGCGCCCACAGACGCCACGCGACGCGAGGTCGGGGCGGGCGCCGGCGTGGTGGCGGTGCGCGACTCGATGAATTCGCGGATGACTTCGTGGCGTTTGCGCAGGAGCGTCTCCTGGGTGATCTCCTCGACGCTGCGCTGGGCCTCGTGGCTGGCCATGGCCTTGCGCATCTTGGAGAGCGCGAGGTTCTGGAGCTGGCGCACGCGCTCGCGGGTGACCTTGAACTTCACGCCGACCTCCTCGAGGGTGAGCTCGTCGCGGCCGTCGAGGCCGAAGCGGTAGCGGATGATCTCGGCCTCGCGCGGGTCGAGCGACTCGACCATGGCGTGCAGGTCGCGGTTGCGGCTGCGTTCGCTGAGGCTGGCGTGGGGATCGACGGCGTTTTCGTCGCCGACAATCTCGCCAAAGGAGGCGGAGTCGCCGTCGTCGCTGATCGGCGCGTCCAACGAGGCGGGGCGCACGCTGACGGACTTCAGGTGCGCGACCTTGCTGGTCGGGATCTGCAGCTCGATCGCGATCTCCTCGTCGGTGGGCTCGCGGCCGAGCTCCTCGGTGAGGGCGAGGGCGGTGCGGCGCATCTTGGAGATCTTGTCAACGAGGTGGACCGGCAGACGGATGGTCTTGGACTGGTTGGCGAGGGCGCGCTTGATGGACTGCTTGATCCACCAGGCGGCGTAGGTGGAGAGCTTGCCGCCCTTGTCGGGGTCGAAGCGCTCGACGGCCTTGATGAGGCCGAGGTTGCCCTCGCTGATGAGGTCGAGCAGGGGCAGGCCAAAGTCCTTGTAGTCCATGGCGATCTTTACCACGAGACGGAGGTTGGCGGAGATCATGTGGTCGCGCGCGGCCTTGTCGCCCTTCATGATGCGCTTGGCGAGCGACACCTCCTCGGCGGGGGTGAGCAGGGGGGTCTTGCCGATCTCCTGCAGATAGAGCTGGAGGTTGCTGCGGTCACCATGGGCGGCCACGCCGGGAGCCTCGGAGGCGGCGGTGTCGGATTTCTCTAGGAAGGACGGCGGGGCGTCCTGCGGGAGCGGGCGGTCGCTTGAGAAAGTCTCCACTGACCCGGCTGAAACAAACTCGTGATGGGAGGTTTTGGTAGGCATGGTGTGTGGTGCTGCGTGTGAGCGTTGAAGGCTGGACCTCATTCCTGCGGGAAGGCGGTCCGTTGAGATGGGACAGGAGCGAGCTTGATTCGTTCCACATGTGTCAAACGCCCAACTCCCTCGCGCGGATGCGCTTTTTTCGGTGAGAAAAATGTAAAGGTGAGCCAAAAAGGCGCCTTAAACGGCGTTTTCCGTCACTTCTGGCGCAAGTCGTCCGGAGTGTTCCAATTGGCCAAACGTGCAGATTGCAGTGCGTTTTTTTCGGCGACTTGCAAAACGCCGGAGCGCATCAGCTCCGCGAGGTGATCCTGAAGGCGCCAGACGCCGCGGGCGGCGAGCGTTTGCAGGCAGGGCAGGGCTTCGCGCGGGTAGAGCGCGGCCAGCGGTTCGTAGCCGTCGGGGCCGGCGATGACCCAGCCGCGGCCGGGTGACGCCGTCTGGTGCCAGCGCGCGAATTGCTCGGCCGGAAAACGCGGCATGTCCACCGCCAACACCGCCAGCCAAGGATGCGGGCAGGCCGCGAGTCCCGCCAGCAAACCGGCCAGCGGTCCCTCCACGGCGGGCGCGTCGGTCAACCAGCGCAGGTCGGGGCGGGGATTGGCCTGGTCGGCGCGGCCGGCGAGCATGACGGGCTCGGCGCCGGCGGCGCGCAGCGTGGCGACTTGATGATCGAGCAGCGTGCCGCTGACGCCGTCCGGCGCGGGCAGGGTGGCCTTGTCCACGCCCATGCGGCGCGAACGGCCGCCGACGAGCACGAGTCCGGCGAGGCTCATGGCTGGTCGCGACGCAGCACGCCGTCATCAAGGATCCGGGCGCGCAGGCCGCCACGGCCCTTGAGCGCGGCCTCGGTGCCGGGGGCGAAGGCCTGGTCCATCCAGTAGCAGGGCGAGCACTCGGCGACGCCCTCAAAACGAATGCCCTGCACGGCGAAGGTTTGTCCGATGAGTGTATTCAGATCGACATGACGCGTGATCACGTTGCGGCGAAACGCCCACGGCTCGCGGTCGATCACGCCGAATTGTGCGCAGAGCTCGTCGTAGAGTTCGCCGGCGAAGAAGGTGATCTGGCCCTTGTAGTTTTCTCTGAAATCGAAGAACCGGTCGCCGCGCAGTCCGCGGCCCGCGACGCACTCGACCTCGTCGACCTCGACCATCGCATGCTCGCCGGCGGGTTGGCCGTGGTGGCCGAAGTAGTTGTGGCCAGGCGATAGATAGAGGTGCTCGATGCGGAACATGGCGGGGCGTTGAAAAGTGGTCACTGGCCGTTGAGATGGCGGAGGCACTCGCGGATCGCGGGCAGCAGCGGCGGCAGGCACTCGCCGATGGCCTTGGGGCGTCCGGGGAGGTTGACGATGAGGCTGCGTCCGCGGGTGCCGGCGGTGGCACGCGAGAGGATGGCGGTCGGCACCTTGGCAAAGCTGACCGCGCGCATCGCCTCGCCGAAGCCGGGCAACTCGCGCTCGATCACGTCGCGCGTGGCCTCGGGCGTGACATCACGCGGCGCGGGTCCGGTGCCGCCGGTGGTGACGACGAGGTCGCAGTGTTCGATGTCGCAGAGCTCGCGCAGGGTGGCGGCGATTTGTTCGCGTTCGTCGGGAATCAGTCGCGCGATGATGGTCGGTTCGTCGCCGAACGAGTCGCGCAGCACTCGCTCGATCTCGGGGCCGCTGAGGTCGGCATATTCGCCGGCGGCGGCGCGGTCGCTAAGGGTGACGCGGGCGATGCGGAGAGGAGAGGTCACGGCGTTTTATTGCCCACGAAGCACACGAAAGGACACGAAAAATCCGATCCTTCGCGGGTATTCCTTTCGTGTCATTTCGTGTCTTTCGTGGGCCAAATCAGATCTTGGTTTTTGAGATCACGCGGACTTCGCCGATGACCATGGCTTTGTCCACGGCCTTCATCATGTCGTAGAGGGTGAGCGCGGCGACGGAGACCGCCGTGAGCGCCTCCATCTCGACGCCGGTCTTGCCGGTGAGCCTGGCCTCGGCGGTGATGACGATGCGATCGCGCTTCACGGCGAAGTCGACCGACACCTTGTCGAGCATCAGGGGGTGGCAGAGCGGGATGAGTTCGCCGGTTTTTTTCGCGGCCATGATGCCGGCCACGCGCGCGCAGGCCAATACGTCGCCCTTGGGCAGCGCCTGTTTTTTCAGGAGCCGGATCGTCGCGGGCGTGCAACGAAGTTCGCCGGTGGCGACGGCGACGCGTTTTTGATCGGGCTTGGCGCCGACGTCGACCATGGCGGCCGCGCCGGTGTCATCGAGGTGGGAGAAGGCTTTTTTCATGTATCCATTGATCAAACACAGGGCAGCACCTCGACCTCGGCGCCGGGGCCGGCGGTGGCGGGCACGCGCAGCAGGCCCGCGGTGGAACCGAGAATCGTCAGGTCGGAGGAGTCCATCCACGGCAACGGCAGCACGCGGCGTTGCGCGCCCTCGTCGGCCCACACGCAGGGCCACCAGGTCTCGCGCGGATCGGCGCGCAGCTCGGCGCGCGGGGCGAGCGTGGCGCGCACGAGCGCGACGGGTTCGAGGCCGGAGAGGCGATGAATCACGCGCTTCACGAAGAGGTGAAAACAGACGAAGTGCGAGAGCGGGTTGCCGGGCAGGCCGAAGGCGAGGCGTCCGTCGCGCGAGGCGGCGATGAAGGGTTTGCCGGGACGGCTGGCGACCTTGTCACAGTGGATCGTGAAGCCCTGAGCGGCGAGCAACGCGGAGGTGTGGTCGTAGTCGCCGACGCTGGAGCCGCCGCTGACGAGGATGATCTCCGTCTCGGTGGCGAGCGCGTCCTCGAGCGCCTTGGCGGTGGCGGCGCGCGAGTCGTCGACCCGGTGTTGCCAGGCGAGCTCGGCGGGGCAGTCGCGCAGCAGGGCGTCGATGAGCGTGGAATTGCAGTCGCGGATCTGGCCCTCGGTCGGCGTGTGGTCGGGTGGCACGAGTTCGCCGCCGGTCACGAGGTGGGCGACGCGCACGGGGCGGTTGACCAGCGGATGAATCGCGCCGATCGAGGCGAGCAGCGTGAGGGAGCCGGCGTTGAGGCGCACGCCCTCTGGGAGCAGCGTGTCGCCGGCCTTGGCCTGCGAGCCGCGCCGGCGGATGTGACGGGTCGAGGGCGGATGCAGCAGGTGCAGACGGTGGTCGTCGGCGAGCTTGGTGTCCTCCTTCATGATGAGCGCCACGCCTTCGGATGGCAGCGCGCTGCCGGTGAAGATGCGCAACGCGGTGCCGAGGGGCGGGGCGGTCGTCGGCGCGGGCGAGCCCGGATGCACCGTGCCGTCTAGCGTGGCCAGGCCGGCGGGTTGGTCGGCGTGGACCAGGTAGCCGTCGACGGCCGAGCGGTCGAAGGCGGGTTGATCCTCGGGCGCTAGGATGGCCTCGCGCAGCACGCGTCCCTGCGCGTGAAACAGCGCGATGCGCTCGGGCGGCAGCGGGGTGGCCACCAGGCGGTCGAGTTGGTTCCAGAGCTCGTTGACGGTCATCATGAGGGGGGCACCTCAAGACGCCGGACGGCGCAGGCCAAGACGCGAAAATCAACCGGATGCAATTTCATGGTCTTTGCACATTTCAGGGGAAGGATCGGCAAGGCGACGTCGGGTCACGCGATGACGTCGGTTTTCCAGATGGGCACGTCCTGCTTCAGCCGGTCCATGAAACCGGCCAGCAACGCGAAGGCCTCGGCGCGGTGCGCGGCGTGAACCTCGATGTAGATCGCGGTTTCGCCAACGAGCACCGGGCCGGTGCGGTGTTGCACCAATACCGATTGGCAGGGATGGGGGGCGGCGAGGGCTGTGAGGATGTCGCGCATGACGCTCTCGGCCATGGGCTGGTAAGCCTCGTAGCTCAGCCCGCGGATGGACTCGCCGTTTTCGCTGGCGCGGATGGTGCCGAGAAACGTGGCGACGGCACCGGTCTGCGCGGAGGCGACGGGGGCGGGCGGCGCGATGACGTCGGGGCTGATGCGGATGGCGATGTCCATGGCGGTCATTACCCGCCGGATACGGGCGGAATGATGGCGACCTCGTCGCCGGGATGGATGAGCGTGTCGGTTTGGGCGAATTGCTGATTGCAGGCGAGACGCGAGGTGGCGCGCAGCGCGGCGAGGTCCGGGTGCCGGTTGAGCAGCTCGGCCCAAAGCTGGTCGACGGTCAGCGGCGCGTCGGCGGCGATGGTTTCCTCGGCGCGACCGGCAACGCGCCGGGCCTGGGCAAAGTAGAGAACGGTCATGGGAAACGAGTTCCGCGTGGGCGAGGTCGGAAAAAGACTAACCAGATACGTTAGTCTTTTTCCGGGTCAGCCGCCGATGGCGGTCATGGGGCGGGCGGGTTGGTAGTTTTGGGTGAACTCGTGGTCCTCGGGTTTTTGGGCGATGGCTTGGGCGAGCAGTTCTCCGAGGTCGCTGCCGGCGGCGAGGACGGTCTTGAGGTCGAGTTCGCCGTGACGGCCGAGACAGGGGCGGATCTTGCCGTCGGCGGTGAGGCGGAGCTTGTTGCAGTTGGCACAGAAGTCGCCGGTGGTGATCGCGCCGATGAAACCGAGGTAGGCGCCCGTCGCCTGGTCGCGCCAATAGCGGGCGGGGCCGTGGCCGGGACGGTAGTCGGCGAGCGGCTCGAGCAGCGACTCGGCGTGCAGGCGGGCGCGCAGCTCGAACACGGAGAGGAAATTGGCCTCGGTCAGCACGTCGGTGCTGGAGAGCGGCATCAGCTCGATGAAGCGCAGCGGCGTGCCGTGGTCGGCGGCGAAGCGGATGAGCGGGCGATATTGGTCCTCGTTGATGCCGCGGAGGAGCACGCAGTTTAGCTTCACCATCAAACCCTCGGCGAGGGCGGCCTCGATGCCGGCGCGGACCTTGGCGAAGTCGCCACCGGTGAGTTTGCGGTAGGCCTCGGGGTCGAGGGCATCAAGGGAAACGTTGACCGCGCGCACGCCGGCGCGGGCGAGGTCGGCGGCCATAGGGGCTAGCAGCAGGCCGTTGGTGGAGACGCCGAGGCTGTGCAGGCCGGGCAGGGCGCCGATGCCTTGGGCGATTTTCAGGAAATCGGCGCGGATGAGCGGCTCGCCGCCAGTGAGGCGAAACTTGCGGAAACCGATGCGCGCGGCGGCCGCGGCGATGTCGACGATCTGGTCCGCGCTGAGATGGTCGGCTTTCTGCGCCCAGCCTTTGTAGCCCTCGGGCATGCAGTAGAGGCAGCGCTCGTTGCAACGATCGGTGACCGAGATGCGCAGGTAGTCGATGGTGCGTCCGAAGGGGTCGGTCATTGCGGGCTCAAGAATCGCGGAAAGGGCGGCGCGGTTTCAACGGTTGTTTTAGCGAGGAAATGTAGAGTCGGCCGTCCTCGGCCGATTATCGACGCCATAAATCGGCCGGTGATGACCGACTCTACACGTTTCACGCCTTGGCGATGCGCACGGCGCAGGCCTTGTAGTTGGGCTGGCGCGAATGGGTGTCGTAGGACGGGTGGGTGAGTTGGTTCACGGTGCCGAAGTGCATGGGCATAAAAACATGCCCCGGGCGCACGGTGGAGGTGATGACGACGACGGCGTGCGCCTCGCCACGGCGGGAGCACACGGTCACGCGCTCGTTGGCGAGCAGGGCGAGGCGGGTGGCGTCGGTCGGGTTGACCTCGATGTAGAGCGCGCGCGGGGCGAGCTTGCGGAGAACGTCGCTCTTGTCGGTGCGGCTGCCGGTGTGCCACTGCGCGGAGGAGCCGCGGCCGGTGTTGAGCACGAACGGATACTCGGTGCAGGGCGGCTCGGGGTTGGGCAGCGGGGTGTCGTAGAGAAACTTGGCGCGCTGGTCGGGCGTGAAGAACTTGCCGTCGGCGAACAGCCGGCGTTCGCGGGCGGGCTCGGCGCCGGCGGTGTCGGGGTGCGGCCACTGGATGCCGCCGCTCGCGGTGAGGTGGGCGTGGTCGCGGATGCCGGTGATGTCGCAGGGACGGCCGCGCGAGAGTTCCTTGATGAGCTGGAAGGCGGCGGCGGGGGACGTCCACTTGGCGAACAGTTCGCCGCAGCCCCAGGCCTGCGCGATCAGGCGGAAGATGTTGAAATCGCTCAACGCCTGACCGGGTGCGCGGGCGACCTTCCAGATGGCGCCGAGGCGACGCTCGGAGTTGATGAAGAACCCCTCCTTTTCGCCCCAGGCGGCGGCGGGCAGCACGAGGTCGGCGAGGCGCGCGGTCTCGGTGGTCGCATACATGTCCTGCACGACGAGGAACTCGAGTTTCTCGCGGATGCGCGCGAAGCGCGTGCTATTGATCCAGGAGTGGGCGGTGTTGGTGGCGATGACCCACAGGGCCTTGATTTTGCCGTCCTCGATGGCGTCGATGATCTGGTCGTAGGCGAGGGAGTTTTCCGAAGGGATGCGCTCCGCGGGGATGTCGAGGATGCGGGCGACCTCGGCGCGGTGGCCGGCGTCGGCGAAGTTGCGTCCGCCGAACAGCGAGGTGGCGTTGGCGTAGAGGCGCGAGCCCATGGCGTTGCACTGGCCGGTGATGGAGTTGGCGCCGGTGCCGGGGCGACCGATGTTTCCGGTCATGAGCGCGAGGTTAATGATGGCCTGCGCGGTGCGGGTGGATTCGTAGCCCTGGTTGACGCCCATGGTCCACCAGAAGGACACGGCCTTGCCGCGGGCGATGATCTCGGCGAGGTGGCGTATGGTCTCGGCGGATACGCCGGTGACGGCCTCGGCGGCCAGCGGCGTGAAGGGCTTTAGGAAGGTGGCGAAGTCGTCGTAACCGCTCGTGTGCGCGTCGATGAAGTCACGCTTGATCCAGCCCTCGGCGTGCAGCACGTGGGCGAGGGCGTAGAGGAGGGTGAGGTCGGACTTGGGGTTGAGCGCGACGTGACGGGTGGCGCACATGGCCGTCTCGGTGCGGCGCGGGTCGAGCACGATGATCTCGGGGTTGCGCCGGTTCATCTGCACGCGCTGCCACATGATCGGGTGGGCGATGGCGGGATTCGAACCCACGAAGACCAGCACGTCGCTTTCCTCGAAGTCCTTGTAGGTGTAGGGCGGCGCGTCGAAGCCAAAGGACTGCTTATAGGCCACGTGGGCGGTGGCCATGCACTGGCGGGTATTGGAGTCGCAGTGAAGCCCGCCCATGCCGAATTTAAAGAGCGCGCCGACGAACGCCATTTCCTCGGTCGGGATCTGGCCGGTGGAGAGAAACGCGATGCTGTGGTCGCCGTGCGCGGCCTGCACGGCCTTCATGCGTGAGCAAAAGACCTCGATCGCCGCGGACCAGGTGGCCGGCTCGAGCTCGCCATTGTTCGTATTACGAACAAGCGGCACGGTGGCACGGTCGGGGGCGGCGAGGGGCGTGAGCGCTTCCCAACCCTTGGGGCAGGCCATGCCGAGGTTGACCGGATAGGCGGCGTCGGCCGAGAGGTTGAGCGCGCGCCCCTCGGTATCGAGGTGGATATCGAGCGAGCAGCCGGTCGCGCAAAAACCGCACACGGACTTGACGGTCGAGGCGGGCTTGAGGCGCGACGGCAACTGCGGCAGGCCCAGCCCGAAGTCGGCCGGATGGCGCACCAACTCCTCGGTCATGGGGCCGGTGTGGGCCCGGACCTTGATCAGCGCGGGATCGAGCGAGGAGCGAATGGTGGCGAGGGAAGACATGAGGGCCGAAGTTTTCGACCCGTCCGATTAGCATACGCGCGGCCATGCCCGCCCGATGAACAAATATTCGGGTGAATGGTTTTGCGGGTTCGGATGAATGAAATGAATGCAAGCGAACCGCCGTTGGAGCAGTCACGCCGCCGCGCTCGCAACGGATCGACCGTAGAACGGACATTCCTGTCCGTTCGCCTCCTGTGCGGGCGGCAAGTGTCGCCGGAACGGACAGGAATGTCCGTTCTCCAGGGGCACCGCTCAGCGCATCGGCTGGCGGAGAATGGTTTTCCAGCGTTCAGGTGCGGCGCGGCGGATGTCGCTCAGGTAGATTTCGTGGTGCTTGCCGGTGAGCTCGCCGCGCTCGGTGATAAACGCATGCAGGCGCTCGATGGTCGGGCCTTCCTCGTCAAACGGGCCGACGTGCAGCACTTGCGCGCGGGACTTCACGGAATCGTGTGGGTAGCGGGTGAATGAAGCCGTGGCATCAGGTCGAGTTTGCCGCAGAAGAAGAGGATTCTGGTGCGGTAGTTTTCGAAGCGACGGAAGCCGCGGGCGTCGGCCTTGATGGCTTGGATCTTGGAGTTGAAGCCTTCGGTGAGGGCGTTGGTGATGCGGTGGGTGAAGTAGGTGAGC
>JAUWBF010000021.1 GCA_030601755.1 Verrucomicrobiota bacterium
CAAGCTCCCCCGCGAGGAGCGCGCCAAGATCACCGCCGAGCGCGCCGTGGCGCTGCCCCGCGGCGGCTCGCTCTACAAGACGCCCGAGTTCGACGGCGTGCACCAGTGGGGCATGTCCATCGACCTCAACACCTGCGTCGGCTGCAACGCCTGCGTCGTCGCCTGTCAGGCCGAGAACAACATCCCGATCGTCGGCAAGGACCAGGTCCTCCGCGGCCGCGAGATGCACTGGATCCGCCTCGACCGCTACTACTCCGACGGCAACATCGACGCCGGCGCCTTCGGCGGACAGAACAACCGCGAGATCCCCGAGGATCCGCAGGTCTCCGTGCAGCCCGTCGCCTGCGCCCATTGCGAGACCGCGCCCTGCGAGACCGTCTGCCCCGTCAACGCCACCGTGCACGACGAGGAAGGCCTCAACACGATGGCCTACAACCGCTGTATCGGCACCCGCTATTGCGCCAACAACTGTCCGTATAAGGTGCGCCGCTTCAACTTCTTCGATTGGAACAAGCGCAGCCTCGACGAGCTCTACCTCGGGCCGTTGGGCAAGTCCGGCATGCCGGAGCTGGTCAAGATGGTCAAAAATCCCGACGTCACCGTGCGTATGCGCGGCGTCATGGAAAAGTGCACCTACTGCGTCCAGCGCATCCAGTCCGCCAAGATCAAGCAGAAGGCCGCCGCCGGCGCTTCCGCCGACGTCGTCATCCCCGACGGCTCGTTCAAGGTCGCCTGCCAGCAGGCCTGCCCGGCCGACTCGATCGTCTTCGGCAACATCAAGGACCCCGAGAGCGCCGTCTCCAAGGCCAAGGCCCGCGAGCACGACTACTCGCTGCTCGGCTACCTGAACGTCCGCCCGCGCACCACCTACCTCGGCAAGCTCCGCAACCCGAACCGCAACATGCCGGACTTCCAGGAGCTACCGCTCAGCCGCAAGGAATACAACGCCAAGAGCGGTCACGACGCCATCCACGGCCACGGTGACCACGGCCACGGCGCCGGTTCGCACGACGCTTCCCACGATTCCCACGACCACGCGCCCGCCGCCGAGTCGCATGACCACCACACCGCCCTCCCCGGTTCCAAGATTGTCGGAGGACTTAGCTAATGGCTCACGCTGATACCACTGTCGCCAAGCCGGCCATCCTCGCCGAGGTGAAGCCGGCCTCGCTCCCCCGCGCGGAGCTGGTCGAAAACAACCGCTCCTTCGCCTGGGTCACCGACAAGATCTGCGGCATCATCGAGGGCAAGACCCCCACTTGGTGGTGGGTCTGCTTCACCCTCGCGTGCGCTCTGGCCTCGTTCACCGTCATGGGCATCGTCTACCTGGTGTCCGCCGGTGTCGGCGTCTGGGGTCTGGCCAATCCGGTCAACTGGGGCTGGGCCATCGTGAACTTCGTGTTCTGGATCGGCATCGGTCACGCCGGCACGCTGATCTCCGCGATTCTCTGCCTGCTGCGCCAGAAGTGGCGCACCTCCATCAACCGCGCCGCCGAGGCCATGACCATCTTCGCGGTGGTTTGCGCCGGCATCTTCCCGGTCTTCCACGTCGGTCGCGTCTGGTTCGCCTGGTTCCTCTTCCCGATCCCCAACGCCAACGGCATCTGGCAGAACTTCCGTTCGCCGCTGGAGTGGGACGTGTTCGCCGTCTCCACCTACGGAACGGTTTCCGTGCTCTTCTGGTATGTCGGTCTCATCCCCGACCTCGCCGTCCTGCGCGACCGCTTCAACCGCGCCGGCAACAAGCTCCGCGCGACCCTCTACGGCATCTTCGCCATGGGCTGGCGCGGCTCCAACCGCAACTGGAGCAACTACGAGATGGCCTACCTCATCCTGGCCGGCGTCTCGACCCCGCTCGTGCTCTCCGTGCACACGATCGTGTCGTTCGACTTCGCGATCTCCCTGCTCCCCGGCTGGCACACCACCATCTTCCCGCCCTACTTCGTGGCCGGCGCCATTTTCTCCGGCTTCGGCATGGTGCTGACCCTCATGCTGCCCCTGCGCGCCATCTACAAGATGGAGGATCTGATCACGCAGTATCACATCGACTGCATGTGTAAGATCGTTTTGGCGACCGGCACCATCGTCGGCTACGCCTACGGCATGGAGTTCTTCATCGCCTGGTATGGCGCCAACCCCTACGAGGGCTTCGCGTTCATCAACCGCGCGTTCGGCAACTACGCCTGGGCCTACTGGATCATGATCGCCTGCAACGTGATCACGCCGCAGTTCTTCTGGTTCAAGAAGGTCCGCCAGAACACCGCCTTCGTGTGGGTGCTCTCGATCTTCGTCAACGTCGGCATGTGGTTCGAGCGCTTCGTGATCACCGTCACCTCGCTGGCCCGCGACTTCCTGCCCTCCAGCTGGGGTTACTACAGCCCGACCATCGTCGATATCATGACCTTCTTCGGCACCTTCGGCGTGTTCAGCGTGCTGTTCCTGCTCTTCATCCGCTTCCTGCCCGTGATGCCGATGGCCGAAATCAAGGCCGTCATGCCGCAGGCCGATCCCCACGCCGGCCACGACCACCACTAAGCTTCAACGACCTTAACCACCATGGCTGCTCAATCCTACGGCTTGGTCGCCACCTTCGACTCCGCGCCCGCCATCTACGAGGCCGCGAAAAAGGTGCGCGACGCCGGCTACAAACACTGGGACTGCATCACCCCGTTCCCGATCCACGGCCTCGATGGCGCGATGGGCCTCAAGCGCTCCATCGTCCCGCGCTTCTCGCTGGTCGGCGGCCTCTGCGGCTTCTCGGTCGGCATGGGCCTGATCTACTTCACCAGCGCGATCGACTACCCGTTGATCGTCGGCGGCAAGCCGTTCTTCAGCCCGCTCTACGCCTTTCCGGTCGCCTACGAGCTGACGATTCTCTTCACCGCCTTCGCGACGATCTTCGGCATGTTCTTCACGAACCGCCTGCCCATGCACTACCACCCGGTGCTCAAGCTCGACCGCATCGCCGACGCGCAGGACGACAAGTTCCTCATCGTGATCGAGTCCCGCGATCCTAAGTTCAACGCCGCCCACACCCAGGCCCTCCTTGAGGCCGCCGGTGGCAAGGCAATCGCCGAAATCGAGGCCTGAGACCATGCGCTACGCCTACTTCCTCCTCTTCTTCATCGTGGTCGTCGGAGTGTCGATCTTCGGCTTCCGCGGCAGCATCCACACCAAGCCCCCGCTTGAGGTGTTCCCCGACATGGACCGCCAGGCCAAGTATCACCCGCAGGGCCAGTCGCCGTTCTTCGCCGACGGCCGCGCCTCGCGTCCGACCCCGGCCGGCACCGTGGCCTTCGGTCGCACCTCCATCGAGGCCAACGCCGACTACCTCAAGGGCGACTCCGCCTACTACGCCGGCAAGGCCGCCGACGGTTCCTTCGTGAAGGGTTTCCCCGAGCAGGTCACCATCGACGCCCGCCTCATGGAGCGCGGTCATCAGCGCTACGAGATCTACTGCGCTCCCTGTCACGGCGCCACCGGCGACGGCAACGGCATCACCAAGCAATATGGCATGGGCGCCACGCCCACCTTCCACGACGCCCGTCTCCGCGACATGGCCGAGGGAGAGATCTTCAACACCATCACCCACGGCAAGGGCAACATGCTCTCCTACGCCGACAAGGTCGAGACCTCCGACCGCTGGGCGATCATCGCTTACGTGCGCGCCCTCCAGCGCGCCCACAACGGCACCGTGGCGGACGTCCCGCCCAGCCACAAATCCGAGCTTGGCATCCAATGAGCACCCACGCCGCCACCGCTTCCTCCTCGCTTCCCGCTGAAACCGCCGCGCCCGCCGGCGCCTCCAAGGCGCTCGTCGTCGGCATCGTCGGCATCCTGCTGACCGCCGCCGGCCTCTTCGTGCCCGGCAACGGCAAGGTCATCGCCCTGACCTGGCTCGTCGGCCTCAGCTTCTGGGTCGCGATCGCCATCGGCATGCTGCTGCTGGTGATGATCCACCACATCTTCGACGCCTCCTGGTCCGTCGTTCTGCGCCGCCAGTTCGAGCACGGTCTCTCCGCCTTCAAGTGGCTGGGCCTGCTCTTCGTGCCGCTGCTCGTCGCCACTTGGGTCAAGCCCGGCTCCGTCTGGAAGTGGACCAACCTCGACTACCAGCTCCACGGTCACGGCACCGTCGGCGAGGACATCCTCTACGTGAAGAAGGCCGCCTTCCTCAACCCGACCATGCTCACGGTCATGACCGTCGCGTTCTTCGGACTCTGGATGTTCCTCTCGGCCCGCCTGCGCAAGGCCTCCTTCACCCAGGACACCGACGGCGACATCAAGTGGACCTTCCATAACCGCGTCACCGCCGCTGCCGGACTTTTCTTCACCGCGCTGACTCTCACCGCCGCCTCGATCTACTGGATCAAGTCCCTCGAATACCACTGGTTCTCCACCATGTATGGCGTGTGGTTTTTCGCCAACTGCGCCCGCGGCGCGCTCGCCATCGGTGTGCTCGTCCTACTCTGGCTCTACGCCCGCGGCGACCTCAAGGGCATCCTCAACACCAACCACATGCACTCGGTCGGCCAGCTAGTCTTCGCCTTCACCGTGTTCTGGGCCTACATCAGCTTCTCCCAATACTTCCTGATCTGGGGCGCCAACATCCCCGAGGAGACCTTCTGGTATAACCTCCGCGAGATCAACGCGGACGGCTTTGCCAACCAATGGAAGTGGGTCGGCATGGCCCTCCTGTTCGGGCACTTCCTGTTCCCGTTCCTCTACCTGCTCTCCTACAAGAACAAGATCATCCATTCCCGCATCAAGTTCATCGTGATCTGCATCCTTGCGACGATCCTGTTGGACATGTGCTACAACATCCTGCCCGCCCTCAAGGACGCGCACGGTGACGCCAAGCCCTTCCTCTCCCTCAACCTCCTCTGGGTCGCCACCTCGGTGATCGGCATCGGCGGCGTCTGCGTCTGGTCCTACCTGCGCAGTTTCGCCACCACCAAGCTGATCCCCATCCGCGACCCCCGCATCGGCGAATGCCTTACCCACCATGAGTGACGCCTCCGCTCCCTCCAACACCAACTTCCTGGTAACGCTGGCTGCCGCCATCGGCGGTTTTGCCATCTTCGTGCTCATCCTCGTGGTGGCCTACCTGCCCGCCAAGCCCGAGCCGCTCCCCGAGGGCGCGCTCACACCCGAGCAGCGCAAGACCGCCTTGGCCGACCTCCGAGCCAAGGAGAAGCAGGCGCTCACCACCTACGGCTGGGTTGACCAGACCAACGGTGTCGTCCGCCTCCCCGTCGATCGCGCCGTCGAGCTCACCATCAACGAGCTCAACGCCAACCGCTAATCCGCCGATGGAGGACTGGTTCTACTACCTCGTCGCGCTGCCGATCGCGTTGCTCTTCCTCGGCTCGGCCGTCTACGCCCTCTACTGGGCGTCCCGCAACGGCCAGCTCAAGGAGTTCGAGCGCGGCGCCGCCAGCATCTTCGACGAGGAGGAGCCCGTCGGTCTCGAGACCGATCACTTCCCCGGCAAATCACCCCGGCGCGGTTAAGGCGCCGACTCCGCATTTCATTCCCTCACGATGGCCAACCCTTCCAGTCTAGCCGCCTCTCTCAGCCCGGAGGCTTCACCCGATCTGGTGAAGCGCGCCGAGCTCAGCGAGATTGACGCCTCCACCAAGGCGCCGGCGATCTTCCTGCTCGGCTCCTCGGTGCTCTGGCTCCTGCTCGGCACCGTCTTCGCGCTGATCGCGTCCTTCAAGATGCACTCGCCGAACTTCCTCGGCGATTACGAGTGGCTGACCTTCGGCCGCATCCGCACCGCGCACCTCAACGCCGTCGTCTACGGCTGGTCGGTCAACGCCTCCTTCGCCGTCGCCATCTGGCTGATGGCCCGCCTCGCCCGCGGCGTGCTGCGCCACACCGGCCTGCTCTTCACCGCCACGGTCTTCTGGAACCTCGGCGTCACCATCGGCATCGCCGGCATCCTGCTCGGCGACTCCACCTCCATCGAGTGGCTCGAGTTCCCGCCCTACGCCACGCCGCTGCTCTTCGTCGCCTACGCGCTGATCGGCGCCTGGGCCATCATCACCTTCCGCTTCGGCAAATCGAACCACATCTACGTCTCGCAGTGGTATATCCTCGCGGCGCTGTTCTGGTTCCCGTGGCTCTACTCGGTGGCGCAGATCATGATGATCTTCTCGCCCGCCCGCGGCACCGTGCAGTCGCTGGTCAACTGGTGGTTCGCCCACAATGTGCTCGGCCTCTGGTTCACCCCGATCGGCCTCGCCGCCGTCTACTACTTCCTGCCCAAGGTCCTCGGCAAACCCATCCACAGCTACTACCTGTCGGTGCTCGGCTTCTGGTCGCTGGCCATCTTCTACAACTGGGCCGGTGTTCACCACCTGATCGGTGGTCCGGTGCCCGTGTGGGTGCAGTCCGCCGGTATCGCGGCTTCGTTCATGATGGTCGTGCCGGTTGTCGTAACCGCCATCAATCACCACATGACCATGGTCGGCTCCTTCGGCGCACTGAAGACCAGCCCGACCCTGCGCTTCATCGTCTTTGGCGCGGTTTCCTACACGCTCGCGTCGTTGCAGGGCTCCTCGATGGCGCTGCGTTCTTGGAACGAAGTCACTCACTTCACCCATTACACGGTCGGTCACTCCCACCTCGGCATGTATGCCTTCTTCACCATGGTGATGTTCGGCGCGATCTACTACATCCTGCCGCGCATCCTCCTCAAGGAATGGCCCTCGGCCCCGCTCATCTCGGTGCACTTCTGGACCACCGCCGTCGGCGTGATCTTCTATGTCGTCGCCATCTCGGTCGGCGGCCTGAAGCAGGGCTTCGAGATGAACAATGCCGACATCCCGTTCATCGAGACGGTGAAGAACACCATCATCTACCTTGAGCTCCGCAGCTACGCCGGCGTGCTCATGACGGTCGGCCACATCGCCTTCGCCGTGAACTTCACCTGGATGCTCGCCAAGCGCCGCAAGGCCGGCGCCACCGCCCCCACGCTCTTCCGCACCGGCCCCGAAATCGAACTGGAGGCCTCCGCCCGATGAACCGCGCACCGCTTATCTTCCTCGGCATTTTCTTTGCCCTGGCGTTTTCCTGGACCGGCATCGTGCTGGTCAACCAGATCAGCTACGGCGACCTGACTCCCGTCTATGACGAGAACGACGGCATCGCCTATCCGCAGGCCCTTCCGGGCATCGCGCAGCAAGGTCGTCTGGTTTATCAAGATCTCGGTTGCGTCTACTGCCACACGCAGCAGGTGCGGCGCCCCGGCTTCGGCGCCGACATCGAGCGCGGCTGGGGCGAACGCCAGTCCGTCGCCCGCGACTATATCCGCGAGCCCCGCGTCTTCCTCGGCAGCATGCGCACCGGTCCCGACCTCCGCAACGTCGGCACCCGCTACGTCGACACCCCGACGAGCAAGGCGGGGTCGGAGTGGCACCACCGTCACCTCTACG
This sequence comes from Verrucomicrobiota bacterium, assembly GCA_030601755.1. GTDB lineage: Bacteria > Verrucomicrobiota > Verrucomicrobiia > Opitutales > Opitutaceae > JAUWBF01. Next base: position 7,443 of record JAUWBF010000021.1, read on the forward strand.
ACCCGCAGATCACCTCGCCCGGGTCCAACATGCCGCCCTTCAAGTTCCTCTACGAGACCCGCAAGATCGTCGGCGAACCCTCGGTCAACGCCATCACCCATCTCCTGCCCGAGCAGTATCAGCCCGAGGCCGGTTATGAAGTCGTGCCGACCAAGCGCGCCGAGTCCCTCGTGGCCTACCTCCTGAGCCTCAAGGACACCTACGCCTACCCGGAGACCAACAACGTCTACGTCGAGCCCGCCCCCGAGGAAACCAAGGCCGCCGGGCAAAAGGAGGAGTCCAAATGAGCCAGCAGCCTCCCGAGAACAAACAAAGCATGGAGCAGGCCGGTGCCTCCGACGAGAGCATCCAGAAGGTCCACTCCATCCTCCTTCGCGAGAAGCCGGAGCCGAGCGAGGGCTACAAGCCCATGCCGCTCTTCCTGCTCGGCTTCATCTCGACGATGATCTTCATCTGCTCGATCTACCTCGTGCACTACCGCGGCGGCTTCGACCCGCTGGTCTATGACGAGCGCTTCGATCCCGCCAAGGCCGCCGGCGCCGGCGGCCCGGTCGAGCTCACGCCCGAGCAGATCGTTGCCATGGGCAAGAAGCTCTACAACACCTGCGCCACCTGCCACCAGCCCAACGGCCAGGGTCTGCCCGGTGTCTATCCGCCGCTCGCCGGCTCGGAGTGGGTGCTGGAAAACGACCAGCGCCTCATCCGCGTGCTGCTCGACGGCTTGAACGGCCCCATCGAGGTCAAGGGCAACACCTACAACGGCGCCATGCCCGCCTTCGGTGCCGCCGGCTACAAGTGGAACGACGAAAAAATCGCCGCCGTGCTCACCTACATCCGTCAGGAGTGGGGCAACGCCGCCGAGCCGATCACCGCCGCCCACGTGAAGGAAATCCGCGAGGTCGACAACCGCACCAAGCCTTGGACCGCCGAGGAACTCGCCGCTTTCGAGTAAGCGGCACGGCCTCCACAGCGCTCTCACAATCACGGCAATCCTTCCAAGGGATTGCCGTTTTTTTCAGTAGTTCGCCTAAATGGACCCATCTGGATATGTGTGAATATCGCTCGTCTAAAAGTTCGGCTGGCATGATGTCACAAAAGTGTTAATCACCGATGCGACTGTGGATAACTTCACGCCGAAAACCCCGACTCCCCGCTCCGACGCAGTGTCGTTTGACGCGCCCTCGAGTCGCCCGCCGGCGGAAGACGAACAGATTCGCCAGGTCCTGAACACGCTGCAGCCGTTTCCACCCGGCACGTTGATTTCGTTGTCGCCCGATGGCGCGCCCGCGTTGCCGGCCAACGAGGCGATGGGACAGTTTCTGCGACTGCGCCAGCGCCTCAAGGAGCTGCAGCACCGGCTCGGCACGCCGTTCGAGACCTGCGCCGATTTGGACGAGGCGCGCAACATCACCCACGCGCTCTGGAACTACGTTCAGATTCGCTGGATGTGGTCCTATCTCGGCAGTGCCCGACTGCCCGAAGGCCTGTTCGGCCAGGATCATCCGCGTAGCGACGCGGTCTAAACCGCGCTGGCCAAGCGTGCGTCCGCGGCCCAACCTGCCCGGGTGATCGCTTCCGTCGCTTTCCGGAACTTCAAGGCGCTGCGCAACACCCGCCTCGACCTGCAGCCCTTCAACCTCGTCATCGGCGCCAACGGCTCCGGCAAGACCAGCCTTATCCAGGCGCTGCTGCGGCTGCGCGGGCTCGCGCGCCTGCCGCTGCGCGAGGACGACGGCCGCCTGCCCGACGCCGCCGAGATCAGCTTTCGTTTTCAACCGCCCCACGACGGACTCGAGGCCGTCATGGCCTGCGTGTCCGACACCGCCTGCGACCTGTTGCAGATCATCCCGCTGCCGGCGGGCGGCGGCGTCGACGACGCGGACGGCCTGCGGGCGCGCCTGGGCGGCGTCCGGGCGTATTTGTTCGATCACTACGCCATGGCGCGGCCCTCCGGCGCAACGGACGACGGGCACGAGCTGGCGTCCGACGGGGCCAATCTCTCCGCCGTGCTGGCCTCGCGCCGCGAGCGCGCCCCGGAGGACTTCGCCGTGCTGCGCGCCGAGGTGCTGCGATTGTTTCCCGAATACGACGACCTCGACGTCGCCACGCTCGCCGGCGGCGGTCGTCACCTGCGACTGCGGCTGGCGGGGGAGGGGACCCGCATCACTGCCGACGCCCTCTCGCAGGGCACGCTCTACGCGCTCGCGTTGCTCACGCTCGCGTGCGACTCGCGGCCGCCGGGGCTGGTGTGCATCGAGGAGGTCGACCGCGGCATCCACCCGCGCTTGCTGCGCGAGATCCGCGACGCGCTCTACCGGCTCAGTCACCCCGAGGCGGCCGGGCTGGCGCGCGAGCCGGTGCAGGTGATCGTGACGACCCACTCGCCCTACCTGCTCGACCTCTACAAGGACCATCCCGAAGAGGTGGTCATCGCGGAGAAACACGGCCAGGCCGCGACCTTCGCGCGGCTGGCGGACCGCGACGACCTCGGCGAGTTGCTGACCGGCGCCTCGCTCGGCGACCTGTGGTTCTCGGGCATCCTCGGCGGCGTGCCGGAAGACTCGCGATGAAGCTCGCGCTGCTCAGCGAATCACCTGCCGACGAGGCCGCGATCGGCGTGCTGGCCGAGGCCGTGCTCGGACAACCGTTCACGCGGGTGCTGCCCTCGCTGCGCGCCCGCGGCTGGCCGTCGGTGCTGCAGGTGTTGCCGGCGGTGCTCCGGCACCTGCATTTCCACACCGACGCGAACGGGCTGGTGGTGGTTGTCGACAGCGACGACACCGTGGTGCACACCGACGCGCACGACCACCATCCGCAGTGCCGGCTCTGCCAGCTGCGCGCGGCCTTTCGCAAGACGATCAAAAACTTTCCGCCGGCCCACGGCCGCGAACGCGTGCTGCGCGGCATCGGCCTGGCCGTGCCCGCGATGGAGGCATGGTATCTGTGCGGCCGCGACGAGACCGTGACCGAGGAGGCGTGGCTGCGCGGACAGGAGGCGGGACGCGCGCCCTACACGCGGCGCGAGCTCAAGCAGCGCGTCTACGGCACCGACCGGCCGAGCCTGCAACTCATGACCACCCACGCCCTCGCGGCGGCGCGCCGCCACGCGACCGACCCGCGCCGCCTGGAGAACGACTTCCCCGGCTTCCGCGCGCTGGCGGAGGATCTGAAGGCGTGGAAATTGAACAGTTGACATATCAACTGTTGTTGTAAGAACGGACCGCATGCAATCGACGCAGGGTCTGGAACTGGTCAAGGAAGTGATGGCGACGGCGGACGCGTTCGCCCGTGAGAGTCAGCGGTTGTTTCGTCCGCACGGGTTGACCGCGGTGCAGTTCAACGTGCTCAACGTGTTGGCCGGACAATCGCGCGGCCTCAGTCAGCGTGAACTGGGCGACACGCTGGTGGTTGACCGTTCGAACGTGACGGGCCTGGTCGACCGGCTGGCGAAACTGGGCTGGGTGAAACGCGCGGCCGATCCGGACGACCGTCGCATCCATCGCATCGAGCTGACGCCGGCGGGGCGCAAGATCTGGCAAAAGGTGCAGCCAAAGTTCGCCGAGGCGGTGACGCAGGTGACGGCCGACCTCGACGAGAAGACCGTGCGCGCGGCCCTGGTCGTGTTGAAGCAACTGCAGGCCGGCGCGGCCGGTTGGAATCTCTGATCGAGAGGGAGCGGTGATGCAGAATTCGGTCGAAGTCGGTCGGTTGTTGGCGCGGGTGGAGCGGCTGGAAATCGAGCTGCGCTCGGTGCGCGCCGAGCTGGCAAAGCTGACGGACGCCGAGCCGGTCGCCGGTCCGGTTGAGACGACGGAGCCGCCGCCGTTACCGGTCGCGCCCGAGCCGGTGCCCGCGGTGGTGTTTTCGACGGAGCCGCCGGTTGAGCACGTAGCGCCGGTCGTTGCCGTGGAACCGCCTCCGCTGCCAGCGGCGCGGGTGGCCCCGCCGCCCTTGCCGGTCGCGAAAGAGTCTGCGTCTGAACCGGACTGGCGCGACTGGCTGCGCTCGTTGCAACTGTGGCCGCCGGCGGGCGAGGGCAGCGCCGAGGTGCGGCTGGGAGCGTGGTGGGCGACGCGTATCGGCGCGTTGCTGGCGGTGATCGGCGTGGTGTTTTTCGGCGTCTATGTGTCGGTGGGCACGCCGCCGTGGGTGAAGTTTGTCGAGTTGCTTGCGGTGGCGCTGGGTGTGACCGCGGGCGGTTTTTGGCTGGAGCGCCGGCTGGAGCGTTTCGGCGCGGTGGTCGCGGCGGGCGGTCTGGCGTTGATCTATTTTTGCGCGTTCGCGGCGCATGCGGTGCCGGCGGTGCGGGTGGTGGAGTCGCCGGTCGCGGCCGGCGGCTGGCAACTGGCGGCGGTCGGCTTGATTCTGGGCGCGGCGTTGTGGCGGCGGTCATCGGCGGTGGCGACGCTGGCGGTGGGGCTGGGCGCGGCGACGGCGTTCTTTGCGCTGACGGGCGGGTTTTCGGGCTTCGCGTTGTTCACGGTCGGTTTGCTGGCGGTGGTGGCGGTGGCCTTCGCGCGACTGCGCGGCTGGGAGGCGCCGTCGGTGCTGGCGTTGCCGGCGGTGCACGCGGTCTACCTGTCGGTGTGGGCGGACCAGTGGCGCGGCGGCGAGGCGGTGCCGGCGGGCGGGTTGCCGTGGTGGTTTCTCGCGGGAGTCACGGCGGTGTTTTTCCTGCGCGACTGGCGCGGGCAACGCGTGGAGGCGGCGGCGGTGTCGTCCGGCGATCGGTGGTTCCAAGGCGTCAACTCGAGTCTGGCGGCGTTGTCCGGTGTGGTGACGGCGTTGACGTTGTATCGCGACGAGTTGGCGTGGTTTTATTTTGGCGCGGCGGGTTTGTTCGCGGCGATGGCGGCGGCGCGCCGGCGTCAGGTCGCGGGTGATCTGGTCGAGGTGATCCTGCTGGCGAAGGCGGCGGGCGCGTTGACGCTCGGCGTGATCGAGCTGACCGCGGGCCGCACGACGGCGCTGGCGCTGTTGGTGCAGGCGGCGGTGCTGGCGTGGCTCGCGCCGCGGCTGGCCTCGCGGGTGCTGGCGGTCGCGGCGGGTCTGGCGGCGACGGTCGCGGCGGGCTTCATGTTCAAGGACGCGGTGGACGGTGCGCACTGGCTTGGTGCGGTCGGGCCGGTGGGATTGTTTTTGCTTGGCTGGCTCGGGTTGGCGGCGACGGAGCCGCGGCGCTGGCTCGACGCGTCGACGGCGCGGTTCTTCGAGGTTGCGGCGGGCGTGGTCGGCGGATTGCTCGCGATGGCGGCGGCCGGCGGCTGGTGGCCGCGCGAGTGGGCGCCGGCTTGGCTGGCGGCGCTGGCGTTGTTGATGGCCGCACCGCTGGTCTGGCGTCGCTCGGTGGTCTTCGTGACGGCGGGCGGACTGGCGCTGGCGGCGGCGCAGTGCTGGCTGTGGCAGCGCGCGTGGGTGGGGCAATCGGAGTTGTGGTTGAACGCGGTGGCGGTGCTGTCGCCGCTGGCGGTGCTTGCCTGGGTGCTGGGCGGGCGCGCCGGGTGGCGCGGGGTGGCGTTCGCGGGTTTGCTGGCGACGTTGTTCGGTCTGGCGCAGGTGGCGCGGGCGGAGTTGTCGCGCGAGGTGGCGGTGGCGGGTTGCGTGGGCTTGGGCGCGTTGATGGCGCTGCTGGCGCCGTGGACCGGCGTGCGGCGCTGGCAGGCGGCGGGCACGGTGCTGGCGGCGCTGGGCGTTTGGCAGGCGTGGACGGGCGCGCCCGACGTGGGTGTTGCGTGGACGGTGTTGGTGGTGGGCGCGTGGTGGGTGTTGCCGGTGATTTTGCACGAGTCGTCGCGGCATCGTGAGCAGGCGACGGGTGAGGACCGTTGGGTGCGTCCGGCGCAGTTGGGCGTGGCGGCGGCGGGCACGTTCACGCTGTTGCCGCCGGTGACCTCGGGGGCGACCGAGGTGTTGATCTGGGCGGGGCTGGGCGTGGTGTTGTGCGCGTTGCGGAGCTGGCGGCGTTTGCCCGGTGCGCTGGCGGTCTCGTTGGTGGCGTGGGCGGTGGCGACGTGGCGTCTGGACCACGTTGCCTACGGGGCGGCGACGCTGGGCTTGCTGGCGGCGGTCGCTGGGGCTTGGGCGATGGTGGCCTGGCTGCGCGACGATGAGAGCCGCTGGGGGCGGGTCGGCGCGGCGGTGTTGGCGACGTTGTTCACGCTGCAGGTGGCGACGGTGGCGTTGCGCGGCGCGGACCGGCTGTGGTTGATCGCCGCGGTGGTGGGCGGCGTGGCGGCGTTGTGCCGCTGGCTGGATGTGCGCGCGACGCGTCCGGCGGCGTTGGTGTTGTGCGCGTGGGGCTGGGGGCAGGCGATCTGGCTGATCGGCGGCGGGCGGGCGCTGGGTTGGGGCGAGCCGGCGGTGGCGGTGTTGGTGTTCGCGTTGGTCGTGATCGCGTCGCCGGTGTGGTTGGCGCGGGCGGGCGACGAACTGGCGGCCGGCACGCGGGGCGGCGTGCGCTGGTTGTGCGGGTTGGGCGGCGTGTCGGTCGCGGGCGCGTTGGTGTGGCGGCAGCCGCCGCCGCTGGCAGCCTACGTGACGGTGGGGTGGGGGCTTATCGCGATCACGATCTTCGCGGTGGGTCTGCTCGGGCGGTTGCGCAGCCACCGTCTGCTGGGTTTGCTCGTGCTGGCGGTGTGCGTGCCGCGGGTGTTCGTGGTGGACCTAAACTCCATCCTGCACCGGATCATTGCCTTCATCGCGCTGGGCGTGGTGTTGTTGTGGGTCGGCTTTTCCTACCACCGGTTCCGGCATTGGATCACCGGTGAAAACCCCGAAATGAAAGAGGATTTGAACCATGAGTAATTCCCCCGGATTTCGTCGTGCCGTCGCGCCTTGGTGGCTGGCCTGGCCGTGCATCCTGTTCGCGCGGTTGCTGTATCGCGTGAGGTCGTCGGGCGCCGGGCGCCTGCCCGAGCAGGGCGGCGTGCTGCTGGTGGCCAACCACCTGTCCTATGTCGACGTGGTGGTGCTGCAAATGGCCTGCCCGCGTCCGATCCGTTTCGTGGGCTACGAGGGGCTGACGCGCGACTGGTTCTTCAGGCTGGTGTTCAAGCTCACCGGCACGATCCCGGTCTCGGCCGACAGCGCGCTGGAGGCCATGCGCAAGGTTCGCGAGCGGCTGGCCGCCGGCGAGGTCGTGCTGATGTTTCCCGAGGGCGCGATCTCGCGCACGGGCCAGTTGATGAAGTTGCAGCGTGGATACGAACTGATGGCCAGGCGCGCGCGCGTGCCGGTCATGCCGGTGTTTCACGACGGCCTCTGGGGATCGGTGTTTTCGTTCTCGGGCGGCCGCTACCTGTGGAAGGCCCCGCGCATCATGCGCACGCCGGTGTTCGTGGCGTGGGGCGAGCCGCTGCCGGCGGAGCGGGCGACGGCCGACGTGGTGCGGCAACGGTTGCTCGACCTCGGCTGTGCGGCGTTCAGCGAGCGTCCGCTGCTCAGGCGTCACCTCGGTCGCGAGATCGTGCGTGGCCTGGCGCGCCGTCCGTGGAAGGTGGAGTTTGTCGACCGCACGGTCGGACGTCGGCCGCTCACGGCCGCGACGATCCTCGGCGCGTCGGCGGCGTTGTCGCGGCACCTGAAGAAAACCGTCGAGGAGCGGCGCGTGGGCATCGTGCTGCCGCCGGGAGCGGGCGCGGTGCTGGCCAACCTCGGCGTGCTTTGCGCGGGCAAGATTCCCGTGAACCTCAACTTCACCGCGGGCAAGTCCGCCATCGAGTCGAGCCTGCGCATGGCGGGCATTCAAACCGTGCTCACGGCGGATGCGGTCAAGGCCAAGGTGCCGCAATTCCCCTGGCCGGAGGACACGCGCGACTTCCGCGAGGTGATGACCGCCGCCGGCGGCAAACGCGCCGTGCTGCCGTGGCTGATTGCCGCGTGGGTGTTGCCCAACCAACTCTTCGCCGCGTTGCTCGGCCTGCCGAAAACCGGCGACCGCGAGGAGGCCGGTTTGCTCTTCACCAGCGGCAGCTCGGGCGAACCCAAGGGCGTGGTTCTGACCCATCGCAACATTCTGGCGAACTGCACTCAGATCGCGTCGCTGTCGATTCTGCCGCCCGACTGCGTGATGCTCGGCTGCCTGCCGGTGTTTCACAGTTTCGGCTTCACGGTCAGCCTGTGGTATCCGCTCTGGCACGGCTGCCGCGTGGTGACGGTCCCGAGCCCGCTCGACACGCGAAAGATCGTCGAATCGATCCGAGACGAGCAGGCCACGGTGATGGTCGGCGCGCCGACCTTCCTGCGTCCCTTGCTCAAGCGCGCGGAGATCGCCGAGCTGCGTTCGTTGCAGGTCGTGGTGTCGGGCGCGGAAAAATTGCCCGACGATCTGCACGAGGCCTTCCGCAAGCGCTTCCACTTGGAGATTTTTCAAGGCTACGGCCTCACCGAGACCTCGCCCGCGACCAACGTCAACCAGCCCGATCCGTGGACCGACTCCGCGACGGCCACGCACCAGCAGGGGCAGCGCTTCGGCTCGGTCGGCCGCATGATGCCGGGCATGACCGCGCGTATTCTGCATCCGGATACGATGGAGCCGGTCGCCGCGACCGAGGCCGGCATCGTCGCCTTCCGGGGCGACAACATCTTCGGCGGCTACCTCGGTGACGAGGAAAAGACCAAGGCCGCCTTCCACGACGGCTGGTTCGTCACCGGCGACCTCGGGCGCTTCGACGAGGACGGTTTTCTCACCATCGAGGGCAGGCTCTCGCGGTTTTCGAAGATCGGCGGCGAGATGGTTCCGCACGGCACCGTCGAGCAACGCCTGCTTGAAGCGCTGGGCGTGACCGATGCCGAGGGCTACGCGGCGGTCGTCACCGGCGTGCCCGACGCGGCCAAGGGCGAACAGCTGGTGCTATTGACCACGCTCGACGTGACCGCCGACCAGGTGCGCGACGCGCTGACCAAGGCCGGTCTGCCCAACCTCTGGATTCCCCGCGATGTGCGCCGCGTCGAGAGCATTCCCGTGCTCGGCACGGGCAAGCTCGACCTCAAGGGCGTGCGCAATCTGGCGCTGCAGGCCTGAGATTATTTTTATGAAAACACCGCTCCTGTTTCTTCCGCTGGCCTGCCTGACGGCGCCGCTGTCGGCCGAGTTGGTCCTGCCTCCCGAGGTGTTCGCCGGTCGCTTGGCCTCCGTGGTGCGTTCCGAGTTGAAGGTCGACGAGGCGACCGCCGAGGGCGGCTTCGCGGCCGCGGTGGTCGAATTGCTGGCCGGCGTCGAAACGCTCTGCGGCGAGATGCACGGCCTCGGGCTCAATTATCAGTTCGCCCGCGAGCTGCCCGTGCCGGTGTTCCGCCTGCAACTGCCGGTCAAGGCCGACGCAGAACCGGTGCGCCCGGAGCAGGTGAGGGCGGTGATCGAGCGCTTCGAGGACTGCCTGCGGCGCGTCGACGAACGTCTGGCGGCCTTGCCGGAGGGCGAGTTCAAGACGGTCGTGCCGTTGTCGGCGATCAGTCTCGACTTCAACGGCGACGGCGCGGTCGGCGAGGCGGAGTCGTTCGCGGTGTTTATGCGCGGCCTGAGTGGTCGTCGCCCGGCCGCGGGCGAGCCGTTGCCGGCCGGCGGACCGGAGGTAACGGTGGCGTTTGATCGCGCCGACGTCACTTGGCTGCGCGCCTACACGCACCTGCTGCGCGGCGTGCTGGACACGTTGCTCGCGCACGACGGCGGCGAGTTGTTCGCGTCCGTCGGACAAGCCTTCTTCGTGCACGCGGACACGGCCATGGCACGGTTGCTCGCGACCAATCCCGAGCCCGATGCCAAGGAGCGCCGGCGCGCGCTGCAAGGGGATCGCATCGCCGACGCCATCGCGCTGATCCATGGCGTCAACCTGCCGGTGGCCGACCCCGCGCGACTGGCCGGTGCGCGCGAACACTTCCTGACCGCGACGAAGCTCAGTCGCGCAACGCTCGACGCCATCGCCGCCGAGACCGACAACGACCGCGAGTGGCTGCCCGGTCCCAGCCAGACGAGCGCCTTCGGCCTCACGCTCACGACCGCGCAGGCCGACGGCTGGCGCACGCTGCTGGGCGAACTCGACGACCTGCTCGCGGGTCGCAAGCTGCTGCCGCACTGGCGCTTTCCCGGCGAGCGCGGCGTGAACGTGAAACGCTGGTTCCTGGAGTCTCGCCACACCGATCTCGTCCTGCTCGTGCAGGGCGCGGACGCGGTGCCGTTCATCGAGTCCGGCGAACCCACGCGCGGCGCGACCTGGCGCGAAATCACCCGGCTCTTCGGCGGCAATTTTTTAGGCTATGCTCTTTGGATCAACTGAGTCCGCGAACGTGCGGCCGACCCTGCGCATCGACTGCCATGTTCACGCCGTCGGTAACGGCACGGGCGGCACCGGCTGCTGGTATCGTCCGCGCGGCCTGACCAAGGTCGGCGCACCCTTCATGGTGCGCGCGGTGGGACTCGACGGGGCGGCTTTGCGCGGCGACCTCGACGGGCTCTACGAGCGCCAGATCGTGCGCTACGTGCGCGAGTCGTCGCTCGACGCGGCGGTGATGCTCGCCCACGAGGAGGCGTATCGGGAAAACGGTGACAAGATCGAGGCGAGCGGGTCTTTCTACGTGCCCAACGGCCACGTGCTCAACCTGGCGGCGCGCAACCCCGAGCTGTTGCCCGCGGTGTCGATCCACCCCGCGCGCCGCGACGCGCTGGACGAACTGGAGCGGTGCCTGGCGCGCGGCGCGGTCATGCTGAAGTGCCTGCCCAACGTGCAGAACATCGACTGGTCGCTCCCGCGCTACACGCGTTTCCTCGAGCGCATGGCCGAGAGCGGCCTCATCCTGTTGGCGCACACCGGCAGCGAGCGGACCATGCCGGTGGCCGATCCCAAGCTGGCCGATCCGCGCGTGCTCACGCGACCGTTGGAGATCGGCGTAACCTGCATCGCGGCGCATTGCGGCACGGGGTTGATGATGCTCGATCCGGATTATTTCGACGTGTTCGCCGACATGGTCGCGAAGCATCCGCGGCTCTACGGCGACAACAGCGCGCTGGCGGCGTTGACCTTCCGGCTGCGGCCCTCGGCGTTGCGGCGCATGGTGTCGGATGAGTTGCGCGGTCGCATCCTGCACGGCAGCGATGTGCCGGTTCCGGTGAGTGGGGCGGCGCTCTGCGCACTCGGCATGCTGTCGTGGCGCGACTGGCGGGAGACGTCACGCATCGCCAATCCCATCGAGCGCGACGCGGAGTTGAAGCGCCGGCTGGGCTTCGGCGAGGAGTCGTTTACCACACTCTCCGGGCTGCTGCGGAAGCGCTGATTTTTTAACGCAAAGGCGCGAAGACGCAAAGGTCGCAAGGATCAGATGCCGGATCAAGCCGACGCCTTTGCGTCGCTGCCTCTTTGCGCCTTTGCGTTGAAATTCCGAACTTTAGTTCGCGAAGCGGAAGAGGGCGACGTCGCCGTCCTTGAAGACGTATTCCTTGCCCTCGAGGCGGTATTTGCCGGCGTCGCGGGCGGCGGCCGTGCTGCCGAGCGTGGAGAGGTCCTCGTAGGAGACGACCTCGGCTTTGATGAAGCCCTTCTCGAAGTCGGTGTGGATGACGCCGGCGGCCTGCGGGGCCTTGAAGCCCTTCTTGATCGTCCAGGCGCGGACTTCCTTTTCACCGGCGGTGAAGTAGGTCTGCAGGCCGAGCAGGTCGTAGCTGCCGCGGATGAGCGCGGACACGCCGGAGTCGTCGACACCGAGATCCTTCAAAAACTCCTTGGCCTCCTCGGGGCTGAGGTCGATGAGCTCGTATTCGATGCGGGCGCTGATCGGCACGTAGGCGGCGTCGTGGTGGGCGCGCACGAACTCGGCGACCTGCTTCACGTAGGGATTGCCGTCGACGTCGGCGAGGTCGCCCTCGGCGACATTGCACGCGTAGAGCACGGGCTTGGCGGAGAGCAGCTGGAAGTGCTTGAGCAGCTTCTTCTCGTCGTCGGTGGTGTCGAGGACGTTGGCGGGCTTGTTCTCGTTGAGGTGGGGGACGAGACGCTCGAGCAGGGCGAGTTCGGCCTGCGCGTCCTTGTCGCCGGACTTGGCGGATTTTTGGGTCTTGGGGATGCGCTTCTCGACGGCGTCGAGATCGGCGAGAATCAGCTCGGTGGTGATGACGTCGATGTCGCGGACCGGGTCGACCGAGCCCATGGTGTGGATGACGTCGTCGTCCACGAAGCAGCGCACCACGTGCACGATGGCGTCGACCTCGCGAATGTTGGCGAGGAACTGGTTGCCGAGACCCTCGCCCTTGCTGGCGCCCGCGACGAGGCCGGCGATGTCGACGAACTCGATGGCCGCGGGGATGACCACGCTGGTCTTGGCGATCTTTTGCAGGACCGCGAGACGGGCGTCCGGCACGGTGACGACGCCCACGTTGGGGTCGATCGTGCAGAACGGATAATTGGCCGCCTCGGCCTTGCGGGAGCGGGTGAGGGCGTTGAAGAGGGTGGACTTGCCGACGTTGGGCAAGCCGACGATGCCGGCTTTCATAAGGGGCCGACGTTCGCCGACCTCGGGGGGCGTGGTCAAGCCTTGGGCGCGCACTCGCGGGGAAATTGCCCTTGACCCCCCGACCGCGGGGCGGTTTTGGTGTCCGTTTCAACTTTTAAGGCAGCCATGCGCGACGAATACCTCCGACAAGCCAACAAGATCATCACCGACTCCAACCTGCTCATCAACGTGGTCTCGCGCCGCGTGAAGCAGCTGCGTCGCGGCAGCCGCCCCCTCGTCGAGTCGCTCGAGAAGCTCTCCCCCGAGGATATCGCCCTGCGCGAGATCATCGAGGGCAAGATCACCTACGAGCTCGAGACCACCTGAGGCGATCCGAGCGCCGTCCGGCCCGCACCGCGCGGCCGTCCCTTCCGCGACCGTCATTTTGGAGTCCCGCCCCGCGGGTTTTTCCGGAGTGGCGGTTTTCCATGTTCCCGCATTCGTTATAGCCCGAGATGTCCGCCAAGAAAAAAGACGCCAAACGCTACACGGAGGTTCGCAACGCCAAGGCGCTGCGCGATTTTTCCGTGGAGGAGCGCTTTGAGGCCGGCATCCAGCTGAAGGGCACCGAGATCAAGTCCGTGCGCAACGGCCGCGCGCAGATCAACGACGCCTTCGGCCGCCTCGAAAAGGGCGAGCTGTGGCTGCACAACGCCCACATCGACGAATACGCCTTCGGCAACATCTACAACCACCCCGCGCGCCGCACCCGCAAGCTGCTTCTGCACCGGCACCAGATCCGCAAGATCGCCCAGGCCATGCAGGCCGAGGGCAAGTCGCTCATCCCCCTGCGAATGTATTTCAAAGAAGGTCTGCTCAAGGTCGAGGTGGCGCTCTGCACGGGCAAAAAACTCCACGACAAGCGCGACGACCTGAAGAACAAGACCGCGCAAAAGGAACTGGACCGCGCCCTCAAGATTCACCGTCGATGAACAGCCACACGCCCTCCCGCGTCACCGTCCGCATCCCCGGCAGCACCTCCAACTGCGGCTCGGGTTTCGATTCCCTGGGCCTGGCCCTGCAGGTCTACAACCGGGTGACGCTGACGGCGCGCGACGACGCCACGCAGGTCGCCGAGCGCGAGTCCGACGCCCGCGCCGCCGACATGGTCGCGGCCACCGTCGCCGCCATGACGAAGCGCGCCCCGGCCGTCGCCAAGACCGGCTTCACCTACCGCATCGAGGGCGACGTGCCGCCCGCCCGCGGCCTCGGTTCCAGCATCACCGTCATCGGCGGCGTGCTCGCCGGTCTCAACGTGCTGGCCGACGCCGGCCTCGATCGCGAGACGCTGGTTTCCATCGCCAACGAACTCGAGGGTCACCCCGACAACGCCGCCGCCGGCATCCTCGGCGGGTTCTGCGTCGCCCGCTGCGATCCCGCCGACGGCCACTATCTCGGCACCGTGCGCGTGGCCCTGCCGCCCGAGCTGCGCTTCGTCGTCGTCTCGCCGTCCGTCGAGATGCTGACCAAGGAGTCGCGCGGCGTATTGCCAACGCAACTACCGTATTTCGACGCGGTGAAGAGCATCAACGCCTCCAACTACCTCGTGGCCGCGCTGGCCACCGGCGAGTTCGAGCGGCTGCGCGACGCCGTCGGCGACTACATGCACGAGCCCTACCGCCTGCCGCGCATCAAGGGTGGACGCGAGGCCATCGCGGCCGGCGTGGCCGCGGGCGCCTACACCGGCTGGCTCAGCGGCAGCGGGTCGAGCGTCCTGTGCGTGGCGCCCGAGTCCGTCGCCGGCGCCGTGGCCAAGGCGATGCAGGCGGCGTTCGCCGCCGAGGGCATCCCGTCCGAGGCCCGCGACCTCGCCGCCGACAACGTCGGCTGCCGCGTGGAGTGAGTTAATCACTAAGAAATTTTAACGCAAAGACGCAAAGACGCGGAGGTCGCAAAGGCCTTCAGACAAATTTCGCAGAGCCTTTGCGTCTCTTTGCGCCTTCGCGCTTTTGCGTTAAAACTCCGGACTGCTGCGCGTTTAGAATCTGAAGCTCGAACTGACCTGAAAGACTGCCGAGACGATGGCGTAGGCGAGGAAGGCGACGAACGTGAACGCGAACGCCAGCACGCCGCCCGACACGAGCGTGGTGAAGCGGTGCAGCCAACGATCCAAGTCGGCGCGCTGGCTGCGGGCGACGTCGCGCAGGCCGGGGGCGAGGTTGCCGGTCTGCTCGGCGATGCCGACGCGGTCGACCAGCAGGCGCGGAAAAAAGCCGGTGCGCAGCAGCGCGTTCGACAGGCTCTCGCCCTCGATCACGCGGTCGTTGGCCTCGGCCAGACGTTCGCGCAGCGCGCCGTTGGCCACGGTGCGCTCGGTGAGGCGCAGCGCGTCGGACGTGGTGATGCCGTTTTCCAGGAGCACCGAAAGCGTTTGGCAAAAGTTGAGCACCGCGGACCGCACCACCAGCGCGCCCACGGCGGGCAGGCGCAGGAGCAGCGCGTCGAAGGCGAGCCGGCCGGCGGCGGTCTTGCGCCAGCCGACGATCATCACGGCCGCGACGATAGCGCCGACCAGCACGAACGGTCCGTAGCGCAGCGTGCTTTCCGAGATGAGGATGAGCAGACGCGTGGACGGCGGCATGTTGCCGCCGAGGGAGTCGAGCAGCGTCTGCAACCGCGGCAGCAGGAAGAAGAGGAAAAACAGGATGACGCCGCAGGCCAGCAGGCAGATGAAGCCGGGGTAGGCCATCGCCGTCACGAGCTTGGACTTCATTTCCTTCACCTCGCGGTAGTGGAGGATGAGGCGCTCCAGCACTTCGCCGAGGTTGCCCGTGGCCTCGCCGGCGGCGACGAGGTTGATGGTCTGCGAGTCGAAGACCGCGGGATAGTTGCCCATCGCGGTGGAGAGGCTGAGGCCCTCGCCGAGGTGGGTCCACAGGCCGGCGAAGAGCGCGCGTTGACGCGGGTTTTGCAGGCGCAAAGCGAGCAGGCGGATGGCCTCGCCGGCGGACATGCCGCTGCGGATGAGGTCGGCCAACGATTCGAGAAAGGGCAGGCAGTCCTTGCGGGTCGGAGCGAGCTTACCCTTGGCCGCGGCGGCGGGTTCGTGCGAGCGGTCGACGGCGTCGGCGGTGGCGGGCGTGGCGGTCTTGCGGCGGGTCTTGGCGGGCTTGGCCGCGCCCTGTTCGTCGATGCGCAGCGGTTGCAGTCCGCGGCCCTGCAACCGGCGGACGGCGTCGCGGCGGGTAGGCGCGTCGAGCGTGCCGTCGGCGGTTTTGCCGGATGCGTCGCGGGCTTGGTAGGCGAAGGTGGGCATCGATTAATTGAGTCGAAGGTCGAAGGTCCGAAGGTCGCAGGTCGGGTGCCGCGGGTGGGCGTCGCGAGTGGCCGATGACTTTTGACTTTGAGACATGTGACTTTGGACGACAGCACGACGGATTGAGCGGCGGAGCCGCTCAATCCGTCGTGCTGATGGCGCGCAGGAGTTCGTCGAGGGTGGTGTGGCCGGCGCGGACTTTTTCCCAGCCGGATTGCACGAGGGTGCGCATGCCGTCGGCGCGTGCGCGGTCGGTGAGGGCGCGGTTGGATTCGCGGGCGACGATCAGGTCGTGCAGCGGCTTGGGGCGCAGGATCTCGAAGATGCCGATGCGGCCGCGGTAACCGGTGCCGCGGCACTTGCGGCAACCGACGGGATGCTTGAGGTGGTCGATGCCGATGGCATCGGTCGTCGGCAGGCCGAGCGCGGCGAGCGTGGCGCGCAGCTCGGTGGAGTCGACGGGCTTGGGCGCGGCGCAGTCGGGGCAGAGGCGGCGCACGAGGCGCTGGGCGATGACGAGCTCGACGGCGGAGGCAACGAGGAAGGGTTCCACGCCCATGTCGATGAGACGGGTGATGGCGCCGGGGGCGTCGTTGGTGTGCAGGGTCGAGAACACCAAGTGACCGGTGAGCGAGGCGCGGATGGCGATTTCGGCGGTCTCGAGGTCGCGGATTTCGCCGACCATGATGACGTCGGGGTCCTGGCGCAGCGTGTGGCGCAGGGCCGAGGCGAAGGTAAGGCCGATCTCGGCGCGGGTCTGCACCTGGTTGGCGCCGGGGACCTCGTATTCGATGGGGTCCTCGATGGTGATGATGCGCAGGTCGGGGGAGTTGATCTTGCGCAGAAAGGCGTTGAGCGAGGTCGACTTGCCGGAGCCGGTGGGGCCGGTGACGAGGATGATGCCGTGGGGGAAGTCGAGGACGTGGTTGATCTGCGCCTGCTCGTCGGCGGACATGCCGAGCTTCTCCATCGTGTAGGCTTCCTTGCGCTGGTTGAGCAGGCGGAGCGACACGGACTCGGCGTAGATGGTGGGGATGGTGGAGACGCGGATGTCGAGGTTGGTGGAGCCGGCGCGGAAGTTGATGCGGCCGTCCTGCGGCAGGCGTTTTTCCGAGATGTTGAGGCGCGCCATGATCTTGAGGCGCGAGATGATGGCGTCCTGGAAGCGCAGGAGGTTGTCCGGCACGGGCACGGGCACGAGCAGTCCGTCGACGCGGTAGCGGATGCGCAGCTGGCCTTCCTGCGGTTCGAAGTGGATGTCGGTGGCGGCGTCGGTGACGGCCTGCGCGATGACATCGGTGACGAAGCGCACGACGGCGGCGTCTTGGTCGGCGTCGAGGTTGGCGTCGGCGGCGCTGGCGGCGGGCAGGAAGTCGTCGTCGGAGTCGTCGAGCGAGCCGGAGCCGACGCCGTAGTTTTCAACGATGAGCTGCTGCACTCGCTCGGCGGGCGCGAGGTGCCAGACGAGCGGACGCGGGGTGAAGGTGGCGATCCAGTCGGCCATCTCCGGGGTGGGCGGCCAGGAGGTGGCGAGGTGGAGCGGGCCGGTCTCGGTCGCGGGGGCGTCGTCGTTGTCGTCGGTATTGACGGGTTCCGGTTTGGCGCGGGCGAGGGGGATGGTCTGGAAATCGGACGCGAGGCGCGGGGGGAGCAGGCGCAGGCTGTCGAGGTCGGCGGCGGGGTTGAGCTCGGCGGGCAGGCCGGTGGCCTCGGCGAGTGCGAGGCAGACGGTGTCGTCGGCGAGCTGGAGGGCGGCGGCGAGCAGGGGCTGGCGTTGCTCGCGCGGGGCCTCGGCGAGGGTGGTCAGGGTTTCCTCGGTAAGGCGGGCCGCCAGCGCGGCGGGCAAACCGGCCGTGGGGCTGGAGGCGATCATGGCTGGGCGGGCTGCTCGGCGGCGGTGGCCTCGGTTTCGGCGGTGGAGGGCAGGGCGGGCGCGGCGGCGGGGCGGGCGTCGATGACGGCCTTGATGGCCTTGCCCTGCGGGTTTTTCTCCAGGCGCTGGATGACCTCGGCGTTGTCGATGGCGGTGTTGTTGGTCAACACGACGGGACGCAGGAAGAAGACGAGGTCGGTGCGGGTGTTGCTGCGGGAGCGCCGGCCGAAGAGGTCGCCGATGATCGGGATGGGGCCGAGGCGGCTGGTGGTCTTCGAGTTGCTGTTTCGCTGGAGGCCGCCGAGCACGATGATGTCGCCGTTGTTGGCGCTGACGAAGGAGGTGGTGGTGCGGCGGCCGATGCGGGGCTGCTCGTTGCCGTCGATGATGACGGTGCCGAGCACGTCCTCGACCTCCTGCTCGACCTCGAGCTGCACGGAGCCGTCGGGGCCGATCAGCGGCGTCACCATCAAACGGATACCGATCTCCTGCTGGGTGACGGTGGAGGATGTGGTGAGGCCGGAGGTGCTGCCGGAGGCGGCGCTGGTGGTGCCGGAGATGACGGGGCGGGTCTCGCCGACGAAGATCTCGGCCTCCTTGTTGTGGGAGGTGACGATGGTCGGAACGGAGAGGATGGTGGTGTTGTTCTTGCGTGGCGTGGTGGATAGGCCGATGGCGGCGGTGAGGTTCTGGCCGTAGCCGCTGCTGTCTGCGAAGCCGGTGACGGCTCCGTCGGTGCCGATGCCGCCGATCGAGGCGCCGGGGCCGGAGGCGAGGAAGCCGGTGAGCTTGTTGTCCTCGACACGCAGGCCGAGGCTGTCAATGCCGCTGGTGGCTTCGTCGCCGAGGGAGACTTCGGCGATGACGACCTCGATGCGGACTTGGGCGAGCAGGACGTCGATCTTGGCAACGAGTTCCTTGAGCAGGCGGATGTCGTCGGCGGTGCCGGACACGACGATGGCGTTGCTGCGTTCGTCGGCGAGGATGGTGAGCAGGCTGCTGAAGGTCTCGGTGGCGGCGGCGTTCTGGACGACGGCGGCGGCGGCGTTGCCGCCGGGGGGGGCGACGGGCTGCGCGGGGGTGCGGTTGTTTTGACGGGCGTTGCTTTCCTGGCCGGCGGTGCGGGCGGCGGCGGTCTGGCCGGTGACGAGCTGGCTGAGCAGGGTGGCGACGTCGGCGGCCTCGGCGTTGTTGAGCTTGATGACGTCGGTGCGGGTGTTGGGGTCGGCGCGGACGTCGAGTTGGGCGATGAGGTCGTCGAAGAACTGTTGCTGGCGGGCGTCGCTGATGAGGATGACCTTGTTGGTGCGATCGTCGGCCTGGTAGGTGGTGGTGGTGCCGATCTGCGCGGCAAGGGGACCGGAGAGGAGCGTGCGGAGCTTGTTGACCACGTCGCTGGCCTTGGCGAATTGCAGCGTGTAGGACTTGGAGGCGACCCCGGCGAGGATGGGGCGGTCGAGCTGCTGGATGAGGGTCTCGATGCGCTGGAGGTTGGCGACCGAGTCGGTGATGAGCACGGCGTTGGCCTTCTCGAAGACGACGGGAGCGGCGCCGAGGGCCTGGTTGAGCAGGGTGCTGGCCTGGGGCACGAACTCGGTGACGCGCAGGAAGTCGAGTTGGAAGAGCTTGGCGGCGATGCGGCCGCTGGGGGGGAGGTTGAGCGCGCTGCCCTCGATGAGTTCCGGGGCCTCGCTGCGCACGAGGTTGAGCGCGGTGGCCTTGATGAAGCGGTCGCCCATGGGGGTGAGGGCGACGCCGTTCATGTTGAGCAGGGTTTCGATGGCCTGGAGGGCCTCGCCCTTGGTGACCTGCTTGGGGAGCGTGAGGGTGTAGGTGGTGGCGGGCAGGGACTGCGGACGGAGGATGGTGCGGCCGGTCCAGCGTTCGACGAGGTCGAGGACCTGGGCGAGGCTCTCGTCGCGCATGAGGATCTGGCTGACCATCGGCTCGGCGGCGGCGGTCTGGCTGAGGAGGCCGCTGCCGGCGGGAGCGGCGGGGGTGGCGACCACGGGAACCGCGAGGGGCGCGGGGGGCTCGGTGGTTTGCTGGGCGGTGGCCAGGCTGGTCAGGGAAAAAAAGGCGAGGGCGCCCGGGACGAGCCGGACGGGGGCGTGCGAGGGGATGAGGCGCATGAGATACGGGGAGACGCCGTGTCAGGCGTTTAGGCTACACAGTGGTTTGAAAAAACGGGCCGGGGCAACGCAAAGAAAGCATCGGGGTGAAATGTCGCCGGGTATTCACAAAAAAACCGCCGGTCTGCGGGGACCGGCGGTCGAGGGAGTGGCGGTTGTCGCGAGGGGTGGCGCGAACGGCGCGCGGGGCGGCTCAGGCGGCCGGCAGCACGGGCGTCTCGGCGAGGGCGGCGTCGAAGGCCTTGAGCATCGCGGCGATGGTCTCGTCGGTCTCGTCGCCCATGTTGGAGATGCGGAAGGTCTTGCCCTTGAGCTTGCCGTAGCCGCCGTCGATGACGAGGCCGTGCTTGGACTTGAGGGTCTTGTTGAGCGCGGACAGGTCGTAGTTGAGGTTGTTGGCGAAGCAGTTGAGGGCGAGGGAGCCGTAGCCGTCCTTGGGGAAGAGCTTGAAGCCCTTGGCGAGGACGTGGTCCTTAACGGTCTTGTTCAGGCGGGCGTGGCGGGCGTAGCGGTTGGCGGCGCCCTCGGCCTTGATGTCCTCGAGCTTGGACTTGAGCGCATAGATAAGCGCGATGGTCGGGGTGCTCGGGGTCATGCCCTTTTCGTGGTTGGCCTGGAACTCGACGAAGTCGAAGTAGTAGCCGCGGTCGGTGACCTCGGCGGCGCGGTCGAGGGCCTTCTTGGAAACGGAGCAGAGGGCGAGGCCGGGGGGGAGGGCGAGGGCCTTCTGCGAGCCGGTGATGAGCACGTCGATGCCGAGCTCGTCCTTCTTGATCGGGAGGACGCTGAAGGAGCTGACGGTGTCGACGATGGCGATGACCTCGGGGAACTCGCGGACGACGGCCATGAGGGCGTCGATGTCGCTCATGCAGCCGCAGGAGGTCTCGTTGTGGATGATGGTGACGGCGTCAAAGCCGCCCTTGTCGAGCTCGGCGCGGACGGCGGCGGGGTCGACGGGCTGGCCCCAGTCGAATTTGAGGGCGACGGCTTCCTTGCCGCAGCGCTTGGAGACGTCGTTCCACTTGTCGGAGAACGCGCCGTTCATGCAGTTGAGCACTTTCTTGCCGGGGCGCACGACGTTGCGGATGGCGCCTTCCATCACGCCCCAGGCGCTGCTGGTGGAGATGTAGACCGGGTCCTTGGTGTAGAAAAGCTCCTGCAAGTCCGGCTGGATGGACTCGTAGAGCTTCACGAAATCGGGGCTGCGATGCCCGATCATGCCTTGGGCCATGGCCTGCAGCGTCTTGTCGGATACGGCGATGGGGCCGGGGATGAACAGTTTGTAGCTCATGAAAAAAAGTCGGTGGATGCTCGACGGGAGGGGCGGGGAGACCAATAAGGTGGTCTGTCCGACCGTTGCCGCCGCGGCGTGAAAACCATCAGGAAAGCGCCACCGGCGGCGGACCGTCAAACCCATTCCCAGCTCCCTTTTTCGCCCGCCCAACCGGTTCATGTCCTCCTGGCTCAAGCGCAAGCTCACCCAATTCGAACAATTCGCGATCGACGTCATCTTCGGCCGTCGCGACGACATGGCGGCCAACGTTTTCGCCGGGTTTCTGCTGGCGCTCTCGTGGTTGTTCAGCGGCATCGTGCAGACCCGGCTCTGGCTCTACCGCAAACGTATCCTGCACGACCAGCCGCTCGGCTGTCTCGTCGTCGTGGTGGGCAACCTCACCGTCGGCGGCACCGGCAAGACCCCCGTCGTGGAAACCTTTGCCCGCGCCCTCCGCGACCGCGGCCGCAAGGTCGCCATCCTCTCCCGCGGCTACAAGAGCAAGGCCCCGCCCGCCTGGAAGAAGGCCTGGTATTGGATCACCCACACCTCAGAACCGCCGCCGCGCATCGTCAGCGACGGGCAAAAGGTTCTCCTGGACTCCGAGGTGGCCGGCGACGAACCCTTCATGCTCGCCCGCAACCTCCCCGGCGTCGTCGTCCTCGTGGACAAAAACCGCGTGAAGGCCGGCGCCTACGCCATCAAGCGCTTCGGCTGCGACACCCTCATCCTCGACGACGGCTTCCAATACCTGCCGCTCAAGGGCCGCCTCAACCTCCTCCTCGTCGACAAGACCAACCCCTTCGGCAACGGCCACCTGCTCCCCCGCGGCATCCTCCGCGAGCCGGTCAAGCACCTCAAGCGCGCCAGCTACGTCTTCCTCACCAAGTCCAACGGCGAGCGCGACCACGAGCTCGAGGAACTCATCCGCACGCACAATCCCGGCGCCGAGATCATCGAGTGCGCCCACCGCCCGCAGTTCCTGCAACGCCACGGCGTTCCCGAACGCCGCCCGCTCGAGGACCTCCAAGGCCGCCGCGTCGGCACCTTCAGCGGCATCGCCGTGCCCGAGAGTTTCGAAAAGTTCGTCCGCGACCTCGGCGGCAAGATCGAGTTCAACCGCCGCTTCCTCGACCACTACCGCTTCGGCTACGACGACTTCGTGAACATCTTCAGCGAGGCCCTCGAAAAACGCGTCGACTACATCGTCACCACCGAGAAGGACGCCGTGCGCATCCCCGAGGACCTGCCCTGTCCCGTGCCCATCTACTACCTGCGCCTGCAGATCGACATCATCCGCGGCGCCTCCGACTTCGACGAGGCCGTTTCCCGCATCTGTTTCCCGACTTCCGGCTCGCGCTCGCCTTTTGCCGCCGCCGTCGACAACTAAACCTCTTCGCCCAACGCCATGCTCACCGATCCCCGCTTTGACAAACTCGCCGCCGGCCTCACCGGCTTTTCCTGCGCCCTGAAAAAAGGCGAACGCGTCCTCATCGACGCCTTCGACGTGCCCGACGAGATGGTCGTCGCCCTCGTGCGCGCCGCCCGCGCCCTCGGCGCGCACCCGCTCGTGCAGATCCACCGCGCCCGCGTCACCCGCGAGCTCATGCTCGGCGCCGAGGAGGCCCAGTTCGCCCCGCACGCTGAGGTCGAACTCAAGCGCATGGAGAAGATGGACGCCTACATCGCCCTGCGCGGCTCCGACAACATCTTCGAGTCCTCCGACGTGCCCGCCGAACGCGTGCGAATGTTCTCGCGCCTCATGAAACCCGTGCTCGACCACCGCGTGAACAAGACCAAGTGGGTCGTCCTCCGCTGGCCCACGCCCGCCATGGCCCAGCAGGCCGGCAAGAGCACCGAGTTCTTCGAGGACTTCTACTTCAAGGTCTGCACCCTCGACTACGCCCGCATGGTCCCCGGCATGAAGGCGCTCAAGGCCCTCATGGACAAGACCGACCGCGTGCACATCAAGGGCCCCGGCACCGACCTCACCTTCTCCATCAAGGGCATCGGCTCGCAGATGTGCGGCGGCCTGCGCAACATCCCCGACGGCGAGGTGTTTTCCTGCCCCGTGAAAGACAGCGTCGAGGGCGTCATCAGCTACAACGCCCCCACCGTCTACCTCGGCTCCTCCTTCGACAACATCCGCCTCGTCTTCAAAAAAGGCCGCATCGTCGAGGCCACCTCGAACAATACCAAACGCCTCAACGAGATTCTCGATAGTGACCCCGGCGCCCGCTACATCGGCGAGTTCGCCATCGGCTTCAACCCGCACATTCTCGAGCCCATGCGCGACATCCTCTTCGACGAAAAGATCGCCGGCAGTTTCCACTTCACCCCCGGCCAGGCCTACGAGGGCGTCGGCAACGGCAACAAGAGCCAGGTCCACTGGGACATGGTCAGCATCCAGCGCCCCGAGTGGGGCGGCGGCGAGATCTGGTTCGACGGCAAACTCATCCGCAAGGACGGCCACTTCGTCCCCAAGTCGCTCCACAAGCTCAACCCGGAATACCTGCTCGGCAAAGCCTGAGAAATTTAATCACGGAAACACGGAAGCACGGAAATCTGAGCAACACTATCCGTTCTGCTTCCGTGTTTCCGTGCTTCCGTGATTAAAAAATGACCGACGCCGAGTTTATCCAGTCCCTTCCAAAGACCGAGACGCACCTGCACATCGAGGGCGCGCTGCCCTACGAGCTGCTGCGGACGCTGGATCCGGCGACGTATCCGGAAAATCCTTACTTTTACGAACCGGATTTTCGCTTCGAGTCGTTCCCCAAGTTCGACGAGGTCCTGCTCGGCCACGCTCTCCCGTGGTATGTTTCTGCCGAGCGCTATCACGAGGCGGCCAAGGCGATCTTCGCCCGCCACGTCGCGCAGAACGTCCGCTACGTGGAGACGTCCTTTCATCTGCCCGTCGCGATGTTCACCAACACGCCTGCCGCCGAACTCATCGCCGCCATCCGCAGCGCCGTGCCCGCCGGTTTGGAGGTGCGCATCTTCGCCGGCATGCTCCGCACCGACTACACCGGTCCGATGCAGGCGATCATCGACGACCTCGTGAACCTGGAGGACCTCGCCGGCGTCGACCTGCACGGCTATGAGCCCGTGCCGACCGAGGCTTGGACCGCGTCGGTGTGGCAACGTCTGCGCGACGCCGGCAAGGTCACCAAGTGCCACGCCGGCGAGTTTGACGGGGCACGCCGCGTGCGCGAGGCCATCGAGCAGCTCGGGGTCACTCGTGTGCAGCACGGCATCCGCGCCATCGAGGATCCCGCCGTGGTGGCGCTCGCCGCCGAACGCGGCGTCACCTTCGACGTGTGCCCGATCAGCAACGTCCGCTTACAGGTTGCGCCGTCGCTCTCCGCCCACCCCCTGCGCCGCCTGACCGAGGCCGGCGTGCGTTGCACCATCAGCACCGACGACCCGTTGGTCTTCGGCAACACGCTCAACGGCGAATACGCCGCGCTCGCCGCCGAGGCCGGCTACACCCGTGCCGAGCTCGCGCAACTGGCGCGCAACGGCTGGGCCGTCGCTTCGGTCGACACCGCCACCCGCGACGTCGCGCTCGGGGAAATCGACCGACTGGCGCACGTTCACGTCTGACCAACGACGCATGCGCTTTTCTTTAACGCAAAGACGCAAAGGCGCAAAGGTCGTGGTCTTTCGCCAGTGGAGTTCGCTGGCATTCTTTGCGCCTTTGCGACTTTGCGTTAAAAGAGCGACGTTATTGACCCTGTTCACCTCGGCCATGTTCGTCGCGCAGGCCGAGCCGGTGCGCATCACCTACTGGGAAAAATGGGCGGGCTTCGAGGCCGAGGCCATGCGTGCGGTGGTCGACCAGTTCAACACCTCGCAGGACCGCATCGTCGTCGACTTCGTCTCGATCTCGCAGATCGACCGCAAGCTCATCGTCGCCACCGCCGGCGGCAATCCGCCCGACGTCGCCGGCATCTGGTTCGCGCAGATGTCGTCCTTCGCCGACCGCGCCGCGCTCACACCGCTCGACGACTTCATCCGGCGCGACACCGGCTCCGAGCCGACCGCCTGGCTCGACGCCAACTACACGCCGGTGTTCGCCGACATGCAGCGCTACCGAGGCCGCGTCTTCGCGCTGATATCGGCGCCCAGCACCGTCGCGCTCTACTGGAACAAGACCGCCTTTCGCGAGGCCGGCCTCGATCCGGAAAAACCGCCGCGCACGCTGGCCGAGCTCGACGCGATGTCGCGCCAACTCACGCGCCGCGACCCGCGGACCGGCGCGTTGCTGGCGACCGGATTTTTGCCGCAGGAGCCCGGCTGGTTTTCCTACGCGTATCCGGCGTGGTTCGGCGGTCGGTTGGTCGACGACGACGGCCGCGTCGCGCTGGCCGGCGATCCGGCCAACCTCGCCGCCGCGCGTTGGGAACGCGGTTTTCCGCAAACCCTCGGCGTGGACGAACTGAAGGGGTTTGCCGGTGGCTTCGGTTCCTTCGCGTCGACGCAGCAGGCGTTTTTCACGGGCCGCGTGGCGATGGTTTTTCAAGGCGCGTGGTATGACCGCTTCATCGCGCGCTACGCGCCCGGGCTCGACTACGGCGTGGCCGCCTGGCCCGAGGCGGCCGGCCGCGAGCCGGGGCCGCCCGGGCAGGCGTTTACCGTGGCCGATGCCGACCTGTTGGTCATCCCGCGCGGCGCGGCCCATCCCGAGGCGGCCTGGGAATTCATCCGTTACGCGACGTCGGCCAACCTAGGCGCGACCAGTCGCGACGAATTGCGCGGCGTCGAGCTGCTTTGCTTCGGTCACCAAAAACCGTCGCCGCTCAAGCAGTGGAGCCCGTGGTTCGCGGCCAATCATCCCAATCCCAACATCGGTGTCTTTCGTCGCCTCTCCGAAAGCCCGCGGGCGTGGCACGTGCCGAAGATCGGTGTCTGGACCGAATACCTGCGCGAATACAATGCCGCCACCCAACGCCTGCGCCTGCTGCTCGCCGAACCCGACGAGGCGTGGGACTACGTGCAGCGCCGCGTCGGCGCGTCGCTCGAGCGCCACGAGCGCAGCGTCGAACGCCAGGCCGGCGCCGCCGTCGCGGAATCGTCCGCGGCCGAACCAACGGAGGGCGCGCCGTGACCGCCACCGATCTCAGGCGCCTGCGCGCCGGCCTCGCGTTCACCGCGCCGTGGATCGTGGGCTTCGCGGTCTTCACCCTCTACCCGGTGGTGGCGTCGTTGTATTTCAGTTTCTGCGACTACTCGATCTTGCAGCGCCCGCTGTGGATCGGCCTGGAGAACTACCGGACGCTGGCAGGCGACGACGTATTCTGGATTTCACTACGCAACACGCTCTGGTTCGCGGGCGCGGCCGTGCCGCTGGGCACGGTGACGTCGCTGGCGCTGGCGTTGCTGCTTAACCAGGACGTGCGTGGACGGGCGTTTTTCCGGACGCTGTTTTTCCTGCCGTCGATCGTGCCGTTGGTGGCGTCGGCGATGTTGTGGCTGTGGATTTTCAACGGCTCGTCGGGCTTGCTCAACCAAGTGCTCGCGCCGGTTTTCGCGCTGTGGGGCGGCGCGCCGCCGGCGTGGCTGGGCGACCCGGCGTGGGCCAAGCCCGCGCTGGTGCTGATGAGCGCGTGGGGCGCGGGTCACAGCATGATCATCTACCTCGCCGGTCTGCAGAACGTGCCGCGCGAGCTCTACGAGTCGGCCGATCTCGACGGGGCGGGGGCGTGGTCGAAGTTCTGGCACATCACGCTGCCGGTCATCTCGCCGGTCATCTACTTCAACGTCGTCATGGGCATCATCGGCGCGATGCAGGTGTTCACGACCGCGTTCGTCATGACCGGCGGCACCGACGGCAACCCGGCGCGCTCGACGTTGTTCTACGCGCTGTATCTGTTCTCGAGCGCGTTCTACGACCTGCGCATGGGCTACGCCTCGGCGATGGCGTGGATATTGTTTTTGTTGATCGCCACGCTCACGTGGATCGCGACGCGCGTGGCCGCGCGCAAGGTGCACTACAACGACTGAGCCATGACGACGCGCGCTCCCATCGGTCAACGTGCCCTCACCTACCTCCTGCTTCTCGCCGGCGCGGTGCTGTTCGCGTTTCCGATGGTTTGGATGGTCTCGACCTCACTCAAGCCGCCGGAGCAGGCCGCAGCGGTGCCGCCGACGTTGTTGCCACGCGCACACTACGCCGAGATCGACGGACGCCGCGCCGAGGTGACGCTCGACCGCGAGCTGGCGGACCGGCCGGGCTGGTGGCAGGTGACGGCCAAGGACGGCGCCCGCGAGCGGCGCGAGTTGCCGCGCGAGCAGATCGACACGCGCATTGAGCCGCGCTGGGGCAACTACCCGGAGGCGCTGGACGAGATGGGCGCGGGACGCGTGGGCTTCGGCACGTTTTTGACCAACACCCTGATCGTCTGTGTGCTGGGCGTGGCGGGCACGGTGTTGTCCAACGCCATGGTCGCCTACGGCTTCGCGCGGCTGAAGTGGCGGGGGCGCGACGCGTTTTTCGCGGTGACGCTCGCGACGATGATGGTGCCGGCGCCGGTGCTCATGGTGCCGCTCTACGGCGTCTTCAAGGAGCTGGGCTGGATCGGCACGCTGCTGCCGCTGTGGGTGCCGGCGTGGTTTGGCAGCGCGTTCAACATTTTCCTCATGCGGCAGTTTTTCCGCACGCTGCCCGAGGAGATGAGCGAGGCCGCGCGCATCGACGGGGCGGGGGAGTGGACGATCTTCTGGCGGCTGGTGCTGCCGCTGAGCACGCCGGTCTTGGCGGTGGCGGCGCTGTTTCACTTCCTGTATGCGTGGAACGACTTTCTCGGACCGCTGCTCTACCTGACGCGCCAAGAAACCTTCACGCTGGCCATCGCGTTGCAGAGCTACCAGACGCAGTCCGGCGGCGTGGAGTGGCCACTGCTGATGGCGGCGAGCGTGGTCACGGTGCTGCCGGTGATCGGGCTGTTCTTTTTGACGCAAAGGACCTTCATCCAAGGCATCGCGACGACCGGTTCAAAGGGGTAGGGGAGGGCAAATTGGCTGCTTGACACCCCGCGCTCCGACCGGTGTGCTCTCCGTTTTTCCAAAAGAAACACCGCTCGAAACAACTTCCGTCCATGGCTCTCAAAATCCGTCTTTCCCGCATCGGCTCCACTCACAACCCGATCTACCACGTGGTTGTCGCCGAAGCCCGTTCCCGCCGCGATGGCCGCGCCACCGAGATCCTCGGCACCTACAATCCGCGCGCCAAGAAGGACTCCCTCGTCCTCGACACCGCCCGCGCCGACTACTGGGTCTCCAAGGGCGCCAAGCCCACCGACACCGCCAAGTCCCTCATCAAGGAGGCCAAGCAGGCCGCCGCCGCTCCGGCCGCCTGAGTTCGCCGGTCGGTCAACGACTCTCCCTGAATCGCCCCGGCCTTGCCGCCAGGGCGATTTTTTTTGGCCGCGTTTTTCGTTTCAACCCATGCCGCTGCACATCGACGTCCTGACGCTCTTCCCCCGCATGCTGGAGGGATTCCTTTCCGAGAGCATCCTCGGCAAGGGCATCGAGCGCGGCCTCGTCAGCGTGCAGGTCCACGACCTGCGCCAGTGGTGCGTCGACAAGCACAAGACCGCGGACGACCGCCCCTTCGGCGGCGGTGCCGGCATGGTCATGAAGCCCGAACCGGTGTTCGCGGCCTTCGAGCAATTGCAGACGCCCGGTTGCCACCGCGTTTATCTGACGCCCGACGGCACGCCGTTTTCGGAACCGATCGCCCGCGAGTTTTCCGGCAAGCAGCACCTGATTCTGCTCAGCGGACACTACGAGGGCATCGACCAACGCATCCGCGATCACCTCATCGACCAGGAGGTCAGCATCGGCGATTATGTGCTCACCAACGGCACCCTGCCGGCGGCCGTGGTCATCGACGCGTTGAGCCGATTTATCCCCGGTGTTCTCGGGGAAGAAAAGTCATTGACGCACGAAAGTTTCACCGGCAAGTTGCTCGACTTTCCTCAATACACGCGTCCCGCCGAATTCCGCGGTATGGTAGTGCCGAAAGTCCTCCTTTCAGGCGACCACTCCAAAGTCGAAGCCTGGCGAACCGCGCGGCAGATTGAGAAAACCCGCCAAGTCCGACCCGATTTATTTCAACAACACCGTCATGAATCCCATCATTAAAGAGATCACCGCTTCCCAGCTGAAGACCGACCTTCCTCCCTTCAAGGTGGGCGACGGCGTTCGCGTGCACACCAAGGTCCGCGAGGGTGACAAGGAGCGCATCCAGATTTTCTCCGGCATCGTCATCGCCCACAAGGGCACCGACATCTACGAGACCTTCACCGTCCGCAGCATCCGCTCCGGCGAGGGTGTCGAGCGCGTGTTCCCGGTGAACTCCCCGAACATTGCCAAGATCGAGATCGAGCGCGTCTCCGAGACCATGCGCGCCCGCCTCTACTACATCCGCAAGCGCACCGGCAAGGCCGCCATGGCCATCAAGGAAAAGCGCCTCGACGTCGCGACCAAGTAAATCACTGGTTTACATCGAAAAAATTCACCGAACGGACCTCTCGCAGGTCCGTTTTTTTTTGGACTTCCCCGGCGTTTGCGTGCCCGCTTAACGTCAGCGGATTATTCATAGATATTCCCTTCAATTTCCAACCAACCCATGAAGCTCAATACTGACATCCTCGCCAAAGCCGCCGATCAGGCCCGTGGTCTCGCCATGGACGCCGTGCACAAGTGCTCCTCCGGGCACCTGGGCCTTCCCCTCGGCGCCGCTGAAGTCGGCGCGGCCCTTTACGGCGGCCTGCTTTCCCACAACCCCGATGAGCCCCGCTGGCTCAATCGCGATCGCTTCGTTCTCTCGGCCGGCCACGGCTCCATGTTCATCTACAGCTGGCTGCACCTCTCCGGCTACGACCTCCCGCTCGAAGAGCTGAAGAACTTCCGCCAACTCCACTCCAAGACTCCCGGCCACCCCGAGTTCCACGAGACCCCCGGCGTCGAGTGCACCACCGGTCCCCTCGGTCAGGGCATCGCCAACGCCGTCGGCTTCGCCGTCTCCGGCAAGATGGCCGCCGCCCGCTTCAACACCGCCGAGCACACCATCTTCGACAGCCACGTCATCGCCCTCGCCGGCGACGGTTGCATGCAGGAAGGCGTCGCTCTCGAGGCCATTTCCTTCGCCGCCCACCAGAAGCTCGACAACCTTATCGTCATCTTCGACTCCAACGACGTCACCCTCGACGCCATGGCCGACAAGTCCCAGGAGGACGACTTCTTCAAGCGCTTCAAGGCCCTCGGCTGGGACGTCCAGCAGATCAACGGCCACGACCTCAACGCCATTGCGAAGGCCGTCAACAAGGCCAAGAAGGCCACCTCCGGCAAGCCCCAGCTGATCATCTCCAAGACCATCATCGCCAAGGGTATTCCCGAGGTCGCCGGCACCTCCAAGGGCCACGGCGAAGGCGGCGCCAAGTTCATCGATGCCGCCCGCGCCGGCCTCGGCCTGCCCGCCGACCAGCACTTCTACATCAGCGATGACGTGAAGGCCCACTTCGCCGGCGTGAAGAAGAAGCACGTCTCGGCCTACAAGAAGTGGCTCAAGACCTACGACGCCTGGAAGGCCGCCAACCCCGACAAGGCCGCCCTCCTCGAGTCCCGCGACGCCAAGGTCTCCGCCGAGGAACTGCTCGCGGTCATTCCGAACTTCCCCGAGGACGCCAAGCTCGCCACCCGCGCCGCCGGTCAGAAGGTTCTCCAGCCCATCGCCGAAAAACTCCCGCTCGTCATCGGCGGCTCGGCCGACCTCTACGGCTCGACCCTCAACTACATCGCCTCCGACAAGGACTACGAGCCGGCCAATCTCACCGGCCGCAACATCCGCTTCGGCATCCGCGAGCACGCCATGGCCTCGATCGCCAACGGCCTCGCCTACGACGGCATCTTCCATCCCTCGGTCGCCACCTTCCTGGTGTTCGCCGACTACAGCCGTCCCCCGATGCGCCTCGCCTCGCTGGCCGGTCTGCCCGTCGTCTACATCTACACCCACGACTCTGTCGGTGTCGGCGAGGACGGTCCGACCCACCAGCCCGTCGAGACCGTGTCCGGTCTGCGCGTCATCCCCAACCTCGACGTCATCCGTCCCGGTGATCCCGAGGAGGCCGCCGGCGCCTACGCCGCCGCCTTCTCCCGCAAGTGCGGCCCGACCCTGCTCTCGCTCTCCCGCCAGGCCATGCCGATCCTCAACGAGATCCCCGTGGCCGTCCGTCGCGAAGGCGTGCTCAAGGGCGGCTACATCGCCGTCAAGGAGACCGCCGAGCTGACCCACATCCTCTTGGCCACCGGCTCTGAGCTCAACCTCGCCGTCTCCGCCGCCAAGCAGCTCGGTGCCGGCGTCCGCGTCGTCTCGATGCCCTGCTTCGAGCGCTTCGCCCGTCAGTCCGCCGAATACAAGGAGTCCGTGCTCCCCGCCGCCTGCCGCAAGCGCGTCGCCATCGAGGCCGGCGTCACCGGGCTGTGGTATCAATTCGTCGGACTCGACGGCAAGGTGATCGGCATCGACCGCTTCGGCATCAGCGCCCCCGGCGGCACCGTGATGAAGGAACTCGGCATCACCGCCGAGGCCGTCGTCGCCGCCGCGCAGTCGCTCTGATTCGGTTTAGAATTCGTTCTTCAAAAGCCGGTTCCCGCAACAGGGGGCCGGCTTTTTTTGCGTTCTCGATTTGAGACCGACGTCTGAACGTGCATCCATTCGGGCCTATGAAGACCAACATCGGACTCCCCGCCAAAGCCCGCGAACAGACCGCCGCAATCCTGTCCAAGCTGCTCGCCGACGAGCACGTGCTCTACGTCAAGACCCGCAACTTCCACTGGAACGTCACCGGTCCCCACTTCAGCGCCCTGCACGCCCTCTTTGAGGAGCAATACAACGCGCTTGCCGAGACCATCGACGAGATCGCCGAGCGCATCCGCGCCCTCGGCGAGTATGCGCCCGGCTCCATGAAGGAGTTCTCCAAGCTCGCCCGCCTCAAGGAAGCGTCCGGCGGCGCGCTCGCCGATACCAAGATGCTGGCCGCCTTGCTCGCCGACCACGAAGCGATCATTCGTCAGCTTCGCGCCGACCTCACCGTGACCGGCGACAAACTCGGCGACGAAGGCACGACCGACTTCCTGACCTCGCTGATGGAGTCGCACGAAAAGACCGCCTGGATGCTGCGCGCCACGCTTGGTGGCTGAGCGGCGATCCACGTTCCCGTTCTGATGGGGCGGGCGATTGCGACGAGGTGGGCGTTGTTCTTCCGGACAGCGCTCATTTTTTGTCCTTGTGCTTCTAATTAGGACCCTAATGATTAGCCTCCTTATTTGTTTAGCTGGCAATTTGTTCAACTTAACTAAGACGCATGACCCGCATTTTGCTCAAGGAGCTGCCACGTTATGAGTGCCTCGCCGAGGCGGCTCAGCAGTTTCCCGATCTGGACCCGACCACCTGCGAGGCCTTTCTGCACTTGATTCGTGCGGGTGATGACCTGTGGCGAAGCATGGGAAACCACTTCACCGAGCACGGCATCACCCAGGGGCGGTTCATGATCATGATGCTCCTGTTGGACAAGAAGCACGGCGGATGCCCCCGAGCGCGCACGCCGGCCGAGCTGGCCGATTGCGCGCAGGTTTCGCGGGCGACCATCACCGGCCTGCTCGACACCCTGGAGCGCGACGGCTTTGTGCGACGCGAACCCGACGCCAATGATCGTCGCATGGTCACCGTGAATCTCACCAAGCGCGGCGAGGACTTCATGCACGAGCTGTTGCCGCGTCACTTCCGGCTGATTTCCGCGCTCATGACCGGACTCAACCCCACCGAGTGCAAGACCCTCGTGCGCCTCCTTGCCAAGGTCATCGCCACCGTCGGCGAGCGCGAGGGTAAGTCCCCTGCGGCCGGCTCCTCCTGCAACATCTGAGTTTCAACCAACGTCCAACATCATGTCCAACAAAGCTCGTTTCATCACCTTCTCGCTGGTGGGTTTGCTCGCCCTCATCGGCCTGCTGGTCGGCATCAAGGCCTTTCAGATCAAAAGCATGATCGCCGCCGGCGAAGCCATGGTCATGCCGCCCACCTCGGTCGCCACCGGCGTCGCCGAGAAGCAAAACTGGCAGCCCACGCTTTCCGCCATCGGCACCGTGACCGCCGTGCAGGGCGTGACTCTCAGCACGGAGTCCTCGGGCCTGGTCAAGGCCATCAGCTTCGAGTCAGGCGCTCACGTCGAGGAGGGCGACGTGCTCGTCGAGCTCGACAGCTCCACCGAGCAGGCGCAGCTCCGCGCCGCCGAGGCCACCGCCGAGCTCGCCGAAATCAACCTTCGCCGCGCCAAGGAACTCCGCGGCAACAACACCATCTCCCAGTCCGACCTCGACTCCGCCGACTCGCAGGCGAAGAAGGCCGCCGCCGACGTCGACAACCTTCGCGCGCTCATCGCCAAGAAGACCCTGCGCGCGCCCTTTTCCGGACGCCTCGGCATCCGTCAGGTCAACCTCGGCCAATACCTCAACGCCGGCACGCCCATCGTCGGCCTCCAGTCGATGGATCCCGTCTACGTGAGCTTCCGCCTGCCCCAGCAGGAGATCGCCGGCATCGAGCCCGGCCTTGAGGTGCGCGTCGCCGCCGATGTCCGCCCGGGCGAACCCTTCCCCGGCAAGATCACCGCGCTTGCCTCCGAGATCGACGAGGCCACCCGCAACATCGAGGTGCAGGCCACGCTGCCCAACCCCGACGGCGTCCTCCGCCCGGGCATGTTTGTGAACGTCAGCGTGCTGAAGTCGCAGGACCGCCCCCTGCTCGTCGTGCCCGCCACCGCCATCCTCTACGCTTCCTACGGCAACTCCGTCTATGTCGTCGAGAAGGCCAAGGAGGGCGACGGCCTTGTCGCCCAGCAAAAGATCGTGCGCCTCGGAGAGTCCCGCGGCGATTTCGTCGAGGTCGTCTCCGGCCTTGAGGAGGGCGACGAGGTCGTGACCGACGGCGCCTTCAAACTGCGTCCCGGCGCCCCCGTGGCCGTCAATAACGACCGCGCCCTCAAGCCCGAGCTCAATCCCACGCCCGAGAACACTTGAGCGACCGCTCCCCGCCAGCCATGACCACCTTAAAGTCCGCCTTCACGGACATCTTCATCCGCCGCCCGGTCCTCGCGATCGTGGTGAACCTCGTGATCATCATCGCGGGCATACAGGCCTACAACACGCTGAGCGTGCGCCAGTATCCCCGCAACGAGAACGCGGTCATCACCATCACCACCGCCTACATCGGCGCCAACGCCGAGCTCGTGCGCGGCTACATCACCACGCCGATGGAGCGCGTCGTCGCCTCCGCCGACGGCATCGACTACATCGAGTCCACCAGCGCCCAGGGCCTGTCCACCATCAAGGCGTATCTGAAGCTCAACTACGACGGCAACAAGGCCCTCGCCGAGATCAGCACCAAGGTCGACCAGGTCCGCGGCGACCTGCCGCCCGAGTCAGAGGTGCCCGTGCTCTCCATCGAGACGGCTGACTCGCAGCTCGCCGCCGCCTACCTGCGCTTCACCGCCGACACGCTCAAGGAAAACGAGGTCACCGACTACCTGGTGCGCGTCGTGCAGCCCCGCCTCAGCGCCGTTCCCGGCGTGCAGCGCGCCGAGATCCTCGGCGCCCGCACCTTCGCGATGCGCGTCTGGCTCAAGCCCGACCGCATGGCCTCCGTCGGCATCAGCCCCACGGAGGTCCGCGCCGCGCTCGCCGCCAACAACTACCTGTCCGCCGTCGGCCAGACCAAGGGCAACCTGATCTCGGTCAACCTCACCGCCAACACCGACCTGCGCACCATCGAGGACTTCCGCCGGCTCGTCATCCGCGAGCAGAACGGCGCCATTGTCCGCCTCGACGACATCGCCGACGTCGTGCTTGGCGCCGAGAACTACGATGTCGACGTGCGCTTCACCGGCCAGCCCTCCGTCTTCATGGGCGTGTGGGTGCTGCCCAACGCCAACTCGCTCGACGTCATTCGCGGCATCCGCGCCGAGATGGAGGCCCTGCAAAAGGACCTGCCCGTCGGCATGGAGGCCGGCATCGCCTACGACTCCACCCGCTACATCGAGGACGCCATCAGCGAGGTTTACCACACCCTTGCCGAGACGCTGCTCATCGTCGTCGTGGTGATCTTCCTGTTCCTCGGCTCGTTCCGCTCGGTGATCGTGCCCGTCATCGCCATCCCCATCTCGCTCATCGGCGCGGTGTTTCTCATGCAGGCATTCGGCTTCACCATCAACCTGCTGACGCTGCTCGCCATCGTGCTCTCCGTCGGTCTGGTGGTCGACGACGCCATCGTCGTCGTGGAGAACGTCGAGCGCCACCTCGGCGAGGGGCAAAAGCCTATCGACGCCGCCCTCATGGCCGCGCGCGAACTGGTCGGCCCGATCATCGCCATGACCATCACGCTCGCCGCGGTTTACACGCCGATCGGTCTGCAGGGCGGTCTCACCGGCGCGTTCTTCCGTGAGTTCGCCTTTACGCTCGCCGGCGCCGTCATGATCTCCGGCGTGGTCGCCCTGACGCTCTCGCCCATGTTGTCCTCGCGTCTGCTGCGCACCAACGAGAGCGAGCGCGGCTTCGCCGGCAAGGTCACCCACGGCTTCGAGTGGGTGAAGCGCAAATACTCCGTCTGGCTCGACGCCGCGCTCTCGGCGCGCCCCATGGTCTACGTCGTGTGGATCGTGCTGTCGCTGCTGACGATCCCGCTCTTCCAGTTCTCGCCGCGCGAACTCGCGCCGGCCGAGGACCAGGGCTACATCATCGGCATCGTCGAGACGCCGCCCAACTCGACCCTCGAGCAGACCGTGCACTCGACCAAGCAGATGTTCGACGTGTTCAAGTCCATCCCCGAGTTCGGCTTCAGCTTCCAGCTAACCCAGCCGACCTTCGCCATCGGCGGCATGGTCCTCAAACCCTGGAGCGAACGCGAGCGCACCGCCGGGCAGATCACGCCCGAGGTGCAGGCCGGCGTGTCCCAGATTCCCGGCGTCAACGCCTTCATGGTCAGCCGCCCCGCGCTGCCCAGCGGCGGCCAGTTCCCCGTCGAGTTCGTGGTGGCCTCCACCGCCGACTCGGCCCAGGTGCTCGCCTTCGCCCGCCAGATCCAGCAGAAGGCCATGGAGAGCGGCCTGTTCGCCTTCCCGCCGCTCATCGACGTGAAGTATGACCAGCCGCAGTCCGAGATCGTGATCGACCGCGACAAGGTCGCCGCGCTCGGCCTCGACCTGCGCACCATCGGCCAGGACATCTCCGCGGCCATCGGCGGCAACTACGTCAACCGCTTCAGCATCGAGGGCCGCAGCTACAAGGTCGTGCCCCAGGTCGAGCGCGTCGACCGCCTCACGCCCGACCAGCTCGGCGACATCTACGTCACCGGCCCCGGCGGCACCCTTGTGCCCCTGCGCACCGTCGCCACCATCAAGGAGACCGTGCAGCCGCGCTCGCTCAACCGCTTCCAGCAGCTCAACGCCGTGAAGATCTCCGGCGTCACCATTCGTTCGCTCGACGAGGCGCTCACGTTCCTCGAGACCACCGCCCGCGAGATCCTGCCCGCCGGCTACGTCGTCGACTACTCCGGCGAGTCGCGACAGCTCCGCAAGGAAGGCGGCAGCGGCGGCTTCCTCGTGATGCTGCTGCTCTCCTCGACGCTGATTTTCCTGGTGCTCGCGGCGCAGTTCAACTCGTTCCGAGATCCGCTGATCATCCTCTTCGGTTCGGTGCCGCTGGCCATGTTCGGCGCGCTGATCTTCACCTTCCTCAAGCTGCCCAATCCGAACCTGCCGTTCTTCACCAACGGCTGGACGACCACGCTCAACATCTACGCGCAGGTCGGTCTCGTGACCTTGGTCGGCCTGATCGCCAAGAACGGCATCCTTATCGTGGAGTTCGCCAACGAGCTCCAGCGCAACGGCCATTCCAAGCTCGACGCGGTGCGCGAGGCCTCGCTCACCCGCTTCCGCCCGATCATGATGACCAGCTTCGCCACCGTCTTCGGTCACTTCCCGCTCACGCTGGTGACCGGCGCCGGCGCCGCGGCCCGCAACTCGATCGGCCTCGTGCTGGTCGGGGGCATGGCCATCGGCACCGTCTTCACGCTCTTCGTGGTGCCCGCCCTCTACATGCTGATCGCCAAGGAGCACAACGCCTCCGAAAAATCCCCCGAGACCGTCGGAGGGGAATCGCCCGCCACCACGTAACACCCGCATTCTCACGTCATGAAGTTTGCCACCATCACCCTGGCCACCCTGGCCGCGCTGGCGCCCGCCGCCGTGACCGCCGTCGCGCAGGAGCCCTCCATTGCCACCGCGACGCCCGCGCCCGATGCGCCGCCCGACGTGCCGCCGCGCGTCGATCTCAACGGCATGATCGGCTACGCCCTCGAATACAGCCCCGCAATCCTCCAGGCCCGCGAACGCATCCGCGAGCAGGAGGGCCTCATCGTCGAGGTGAAGTCGCAGGCGCTGCCCAATGCCTACCTCAACTCCAGCTACACCAAGCGCGACGACTCGCTGGTGCAGACCGCCGGTGCGAGCGACCAGAACTGGACGATCGCCCTCGAGGTGCGCCAGACGCTCTTCGCCGGCGGCGGCGTCAAGGCCGCGCTCGAGGCCCAGAAGTTCACCCGCGAGGCCGCGCTGCTCGATCTGCGCGCCGTGGTCGACCAAGTGCTCCTCGATGTGCGCACCCGCTACTACGACGTGCTGCTCGCCCGCGAGAGCATCGAGGTGCAGGAGCAGAACGTGAACCTCCTGAAAGAGCAGCTGGAGACTTCGAAGAACCGTTTCGAGGCCGGCTCCGTGTCGCGCTTCGAGGTGCTGCGTTCCGAGGTCGAGGTGGCCAACGCCCAGCCCGCGCTCATCCGCGCCCGCAACGCCTACCGCATCGCCATCGACGAGCTGCGCCGCGTCATCGGCTACGTGAAGACCGACGTGAACAACCTCAGCAAGACGCCCGAGTTCCTCGGCGAGCTGGAGTTCACGCCCGTCGAGTATGACCTGCAGTCCTCGCTCGCCTCCGCCCTCGAGCGCCGCCCCGAGCTGGCCCGCCTCGCCGCCCTGGCCGAGGCCCGCAAGGCCGGCGTGACCGTCGCCAAGTCCGACCGTTATCCGGACCTCGCGTTGGTCGGTGGCTACGAGTTGGACAAGGCCAACAACTCCGACAACTTCGACGATTCCAAGCACGGCTGGGTTGTGGGCCTGCAATCCTCGTGGGCCATCTTCGACGGCCGCGCCACCACCGGCCGCATCATCCAGGCCCGCTCGCAGCTGCGTCAGGCCGAGCTGGCCCGCGACGAGACCCGCCTCGCCATCGAGGTCGAGGTGCGCCGTGCCATTTCCTCGCTGCAGGAGGCGTCCGAGCTCGCCGAGGCCGCGCAGAAGGTCGTCGAGCAGGCCGAGGAGTCTCTCCGCCTCGCCGACGCCCGCTACTCCGCCGGCTCCGCCACGCAGCTCGACGTGCTGCAAAGCCGCGTCGCGCTCACCGAGGCCCGCACCAACCAGCTGCAGGCCAACTACAGCTACCTCGTTGCCGTCGCCAACCTGCGCAAGGCGATGGGCGAGACCAACGCCGCCGAGGTGCAATAAACCCGCGATCACGGTCCTGTTACGGTCAGGAGATGTAGGGGCTTCGCAAGCGAAGCCCGTTGCGCGCATGCCGCGAGATGAGGTTTGTCCGCGGCCTTTCGTTCAACGGGCTTCGCAAGCGAAGCCCCTACAAAGCACGCCTTTCGGCCGTCGGACCGACGGTGGAAAAACAAAAAGAGTAACCCAATGGGTTACTCTTTTTTTGTCGACGCGAGGGCCGTGGGCGGTTCTGCGGAGGAACGCTGGTCGAACTCAGCTCTTGGGCGGCGGGGGCGTGCGGCGGGGCAGGGTGAGGTTGGCCTCGGGTTCGGCTGCGACGGGCTCGGGCAGGGGCGGGGGTCGCTCCGGCATTTGCACGCGCGTCGAGGCGGGTCCGGGCGTGGGCTCGGGGGCCGCGGGCGGTCGCAGGATCGGATGGCGCAGCTCGCGCAGCGGCTGGCGGCGGGTGCTTGGTCTAAGCACACTCGCGAGGAGCGCGGCGAACAGCGCGAGGCCACCGCCGAGCACGCAGAGCGCCTCGGGCAGCGGCGTGTCGGCGGCGAGGTTGGCAACGAAGGACGAGTCCGGCGAACCGTAGGCGAACCAAACCGCGCCGCCGGCCGTGCGCTTGGCGACGATGCGGTCGGTGCGACCGCCGAGCAGGGTGAGCGGAACCTGGGTGTCGACGGTCAGGTGGCGGATGGAGATTGTCTGGCCGGGCGCGAGGCGGCGCGCGGTCTCGATGCGTGCATCCACATTTCCGATACGGCCGGAGTAGGCGTAGGCCATGCGCGGCGGAAAGAGCGACGCCAGCCGCGAGGGTTCCTCCTCGGAGACGGTGAGGGTTTGCGCGACGCCGTGTTGG
>JAUWBF010000068.1 GCA_030601755.1 Verrucomicrobiota bacterium
CGTCTTTGGAGGTGCCGGGGACGATGCAGGACTTCACCCAGTCGCGGGTGGAGCCCTGGCGTTGCTCGTAGTAGAGCGGGTAGAGCCAGCCGTGGCCGACCTTCTGGTCGTAGGTGTCGGAGAGGATCACCGCGATGCGCCGGTAGCCGAGTTCGTAGAGCTTGCGCAGGGCCATGGGCACGGAGCGGTTGTAGTTGAAGGTGGCGCGGTCGATGGGCAGGCCGGGCAGCGCGTGGCCGATGGCGACGCTGGCAAAGCCGTCCCAGTCCATCGCGTCGAACATGTCGGACGGTTGCACGAAGCTGGGGATGAGCAGGCCGGGAATGCCGCGGGTCTGCAGGATGTGCGCGAGGTTGCGGGCGGTGAGGCCGGGCTCGTGCTGCCAGATGGTCTCGATGCGGTAGCCCTGCGACTCGGCGCGCGCGCGGGCGCCGGCGTAGTTACATTTTTGATACAGGGGCAGGTCCTCGACACGCGGGCTGTCGGGATTGGAGATCACAAAGGCCAGCGTGGCGCGGTAGGCGGGCTCGCGGGTGGAGCGGAGATGCGCCATGTAGGCGGAAGCGAGGGGGTTGGCCTTCCAACCCATCGAGCGGGCGATGGTCTGGATGCGCGCGCGGGTCTCGCCGGAAATACGAGGGGCGTCGCGCAGGGCGTTGCTGACGGTGGACTGGCTGCACGCGCAGGCGCGCGCGCTCTCTCGGGTCGTTGGGGGGCGGGACATCGGATGGGGAAAACCGGAGTGTGCCAATGGGCCTAGGCGACGGGCGCCGGTTGTCGAACAAAACGTCGTTCAATGGGGAATGTTACCGGGGCATGTCGGGTGATGACAAATCCATGCCGAATGAGTGCTGACCGACGCCACCGAGTCTGCATAGGCTCGCGGTTTTCATCGTGTCGGTTTCGCCCATCAACAGTCCCGGTCCCTGCATCCTGACCATCGCCGGTTCGGACAGCGGCGGCTGCGCGGGCGTGCAGGCGGACGCGCGGGCGATTCGCGATCTGGGCGGGCACGCGCTCAACGCCATCACGGCGATCACCGCGCAAAACAGCGCGGGCGTGGCGGCGTGGTCGCCGGTGTCCGTGGAACTGGTGACGGCGCAGATCTGCGCGGCGTTGGAGGGCTTTCCAGTGGCGGCGGCCAAAACCGGTCTGCTGCCGGGGGCGACGCTCATCGAGGCCGTGGTCGAGGCCCTGCCGGTGGAGATGCCGCTGGTGGTCGATCCGGTGATGGGCTCGACGTCGGGCGCGCGATTTTGGGATGAGACGGCGTTGGACGCGGCGCGGCGGGTGCTCGTGCCGCGGGCGACACTGTTGACGCCGAACCTGCCGGAGGCGGCGGCGCTGACGGGACTGCCGGTCGGCAGCAACGCGGAAATCGCGGCGGCCGGCGAACACCTGCTGGCGATGGGGGCGCGCGCGGTGTTGATTAAGGGCGGCCACGGCACCGGCGACGAGAGCGTCGACTGGCTGCTGACGCCCCGCGGAGAAGTCGTCCGGTTCGCGCATGACCGTTTGCCCACCGCCAACACGCGCGGCACCGGTTGCGTGCTCTCGGCGGCGTTGGCTTGCCTGCTGGGGCAAGGGCTCGAGGTGCCCGAGGCGGTGGCGCGGGCGGGCGCGTTTTTGCAGGACGCGCTCCGGCGCGGGGCGGGGGAGCGCTGGCGCGGCTCGGGGCCGTCGCTGCGTTGAGAAGTTTTTGACACGGGGGGCTTGCCAGCGGGGGGCGGGGACGCACAAACGAGCGCGTGGCCACGTCATCGGTTTCGCAGCGCTCCCGGAGACGGTCGTCCGGCATTCGGTTGCTCGACGGCGCGCTGGGGATTTGGACCGTGGTGGTCTTTGTGTTTCTTTATCTGCCGATCGGCGTGCTGGTGGCGTATTCGTTCAACAGCTCCAAGCTCAACATCCTTTGGGAGAGCTTCACGCTCGATTGGTATGTGCAGCTGTGGAGCAACGCGCCGATCCTGCGCACGCTGAAGAACAGCCTGATCGTCGCCACCGGCACCACCGCGGTTTCGGTCGTGATCGGCACGACGGGCGCGTGGCTGCTGCACCGCTACCGCTACAAGTTCAGCCGCAGCCTGCAGACGTTGATCTGCATCCCGATGATGATGCCGGAGATCGTCATGGGCATCAGCCTCTTGATTTTCTTCACCGCGGTGAGCCTGCCGCTCGGCTACGTCTCGGTGATGATCGCGCACGTGACGTTTTGTTTCCCCTTCGTGCTCGTGGCGGTGCAGGCGCGCCTGCAGGGGCTCGACCCCGCGCTCGAAGAGGCCGCGCTGGACCTCGGGGCGACGCCGCTCAAGGCCTTTTGGCTGGTCATCGTGCCTTGCTTGCGGCCGGCGATCCTCTCGGGCGGACTGATGGCGTTCACGCTCTCGATGGACGAACTCATCATCAGCTATTTCACGACCAGCCCGGCCTCGGCCACGCTGCCGCTCAAGGTCTTTGGCATGGCCAAGGTCGGCCTCAACCCGATGCTCAACGCCCTCTCGGCGGTCTTCATCGTCACCACGATCATTCTCGTGCTCTTTTCCGAATACCTGCGCCGTCTCGGCACGCGACCGGCTCAGGCCGCCTGAAATTTTCCCAACCAACAACCACCAACTGACAACCACCGACCATCCATGAAAAAAAGCTGCTGCCTGATCCTCGCCGGCGTCCTCGCGCTTGCCGGTTGCAAGTCGAAGGAAGACGCCAAGGTCCTCAACCTCTTCGCCTGGTCCGAATACATTCCGCAGACTGTGCTCGACGGCTTCACCGCCGAGACCGGCATCAAGGTCAACTACGAGACCTTCTCCTCCGGCGAGGAGATGCTCGCCAAGCTCCTGGCCGGCGGCGTCGGCTACGACATCATCCAGCCCCCGGACTACATCGCCGAGGTGCTCATCAAGGAGGGTGAACTGCTGCCCCTCGACACCGCCAAGCTCTCCGGTCTCGACAACATCCTGCCCGAGTTCCGCGGCATGCCGCACGATCCGCAGGACGCCTACACCGTGCCCTACATGACCGGCTCAGTCGGCATCGTGGTCAACACCGAGCGCGTCACCACGCCCGTCAAGGGTTTCAAAGACCTCTTCAAGCCCGAGCACTCCGGCCGCATCGTGGTCGTTGACGACGGCCGCGAACTCGTCGTCGCCGCCCTCTACACCCTCGGCCTCGGCATCAACGACATCACTCCGGAAAATATCGCCGCCGCCCGCCCGCTGCTCGCCTCGTGGTTCCCCATGATCAAGCTCTTCGACTCCGACAGCCCCAAGACCGCGCTGCTCAACGGCGACGTCGACCTCGGTTACGTCTGGGGTGGCGAGGCCGCCATCCTCTGGGACGAGGACAAGAAGTTCCAATACATCCTCCCCGAGGAAGGCGCCCACATCTTCGTCGACGTGGTCGCCATCCCCGCCAAGGCCCCGCACCCCGACGCCGCGCACGCCTTCATCAGCTACCTCCTGCGCCCCGAGGTCAGCAAACTCATCTCCGACGAGTTCCCCTACACCAACCCCAACGGCGCGGCCCGCAAGCTCCTCACCGAGGACCAGCTCGCCAACCCCGGCAGCTATCCGAAGACCGAGCTCGCCCTCGACACCTTCCGCCACATCGGCGAAAGCGGCGCGCTGATCGACGAACTCGTCACCGACCTGAAGAACACCTCCGGCCAATAAATCTCCGCCGCGCCTGCTGCCCCCGTGGCCCTGAGCGTGAGCTCAGGGATCCCCGCCGCATCCACTGCGCCCCCCGCCGCAATCGCCCCCATGCAAACCATCGGTCTCCCCGGCACCGCCGCCCCGCACGCCCGCAAGCCGGGCCTGTGGGGCTGGCTGTTGCTGGCGCCGATGGTCCTGTGGCTGCTGCTCTTCGTCGTCGTGCCCACCGGTATCCTCGCCGTCTACAGCTTCTGCCAGCGCGACGACCTCGGGCGCGTCGTCTTCAGCTTCACGTGGGACAACTACGTCCGCGTCTTCGACCCCATCTACCTCAACATCCTCGGCCGCTCCGTCGCCTACGCCGGCCTGACCACGATCATCTGCGTGGCCGTCGGCTATCCCGTCGGCTGGTATATCGCGCGCCGCCCCGCCGGCCTGCGCAACCTCCTGCTCCTGCTGGTCATGATCCCGTTCTGGACCAGCTTTCTCATCCGCACCTACGCCTGGATAGCCATCCTGAAAAACGAAGGCCTGCTCAACGGCCTGCTGCTCTCCGCCGGCGCCATCACCGCGCCCCTGGAGCTGCTCTACACGCCCGTCGCCGTCGTCATCGGCCTCGTCTACGCCTACCTGCCGTTCATGATCCTGCCCGTCTATGGCAGCGCGGAGAAGGTCGACAACGCCCTCGTCGAGGCCGCGCACGACCTCGGCGCCGGCCCGGTGCGCGCGTTTTCCGAGGTCATCATCCCGCTCACCCTCCCCGGCATCGCGGCCGGCGTGCTGCTCGTCTTCGTGCCTGCCATCGGCATGTTTGCCATCACCGACCTCATGGGCGGCGCCCGCGTGCCCATGATCGGCAACGTCATCCAGAACCAGTTCTTCAAGGCCCGCAACTGGCCCTTCGGCGCCGCCCTTGGCGTCGTCTTCACGC
Organism: Verrucomicrobiota bacterium; assembly: GCA_030601755.1. Taxonomy (GTDB): domain Bacteria; phylum Verrucomicrobiota; class Verrucomicrobiia; order Opitutales; family Opitutaceae; genus JAUWBF01. The sequence continues at coordinate 4,582 of JAUWBF010000068.1, forward strand.
TCATGTTCGTCTTCACCTACCTGGCCGTCCAGTGGCACGGACGCCGTTCGCAACGATGATCGCGCCCGCCCAGCCCATGATCGACATCCGTTCCGTGACGAAGCGCTTCGGCGACTTCACCGCGGTCAACGACGTCAGCCTCGCGATCGGCCCCGCCGAATTCATCACGCTCCTCGGCCCCTCCGGCTGCGGCAAGACCACGCTCCTGCGCATGCTCTCCGGCTTCGAGCATCCCGACCAAGGCGACATCCGCATCGACGGCGCCGACGTCACCCACCTCGCGCCCTACCGGCGCAACGTCAACCAGGTCTTCCAAAGCTACGCCCTCTTCCCGCACCTCAGCGTGTGGGACAACATCGCCTTCGGCCTGCGCATGCAAAAGGTGCCCGCCGAAGAACAGCGCCGCCGCATCGAGGAGGTGATCGACCTCGTGGCGCTCCGTGGCTTCGAGAAGCGCAAGCCCACCCAACTCTCCGGCGGGCAACGCCAGCGCGTCGCGCTCGCCCGCGCCATCGTGCCGCGTCCCTCGGTGCTCCTCCTCGACGAACCGCTCTCGGCGCTCGACGCCAAGCTCCGTCATCAGATGCAGCTCGAGTTGAAGCGTCTGCAAAAACACCTTGGCATGACCTTCGTCTTCGTCACCCACGACCAGGAGGAGGCGCTCACCATGAGCGACCGCATCGCCGTCTTTAACCAAGGCCGTCTCGAACAACTCGGCACCGCCGCCGACATCTACCACCGCCCGCGCACCGCATTTGTCGCCGACTTCATTGGCGAGGCCAATCTCGTGGACGCCGAGCTCCTGCAGCGCAACGGCAACGTCGGCCGTGTGCGACTCAAGGGCGGTCTTGAGATCATCGTGCCGCTGGATCAATGGCCGGAGGGTCACGCCAAGGCCGTCGTCTCGATCCGCCCCGAAAAAGTCCATGTCTCCAAGCAGCCGATCAAGGCCGAGAACGTCTTCTCCGCCCGCGTCGAGGAGGAGGTTTTTCAGGGCGCGCTCGACCGCCTAACGCTGGTCACCGACGCCGGCACGCGCCTGCACGCCATCGTGGCCAACGAAAGCGCGCTGCTCGAGGCCATCCACGAAGGCGACCAGGTCTGGTGCGGCCTGCACATGGACGACCTGGTGATCGTCGCCGCGGATTGAACAAACATTGCGCAGCAACCTGGCTTGCGCGCACGGGGCCGGCCGGATGAGCGTGAGTGTTTTCCCATGCAAGTCCACGAGACCATGAACCTCCCCGCGGCGATGCCCTTGTGGCCCGCCGGCAAGACGCCGTTTGCCACCGCCGAGGACGCGGGGCTGCCGACCTTCACCTTTTATCTGCCGAGCGAAGAGTTTCGCACCGGCCAGAGCGTGCTCATCCTGCCGGGCGGTGGCTATGGGCTGGTCTCTACACCCAAGGAGGGACATCGCCCGGCGCAATTTCTCGCCTCGCACGGGATCGCCGCGGCGGTGCTCGAGTATCGCCACGCGCCGAGCCGCCATCCGGTGCCGCTGGTCGACGCTCAACGCGCCATGCGCCTGTTGCGCAAACTCGCCGAAGACCATGGTCTCAATCCCGCCAAGGTCGGCGTGATGGGTTTCTCCGCCGGCGGTCACCTCGCCGGCTCCGTGGCCACGCAACCGGCGCATGACGGCGGGCTGGTCGGCGACGAACTCGACGCGGTGTCCTGCGCGGCGGACTTCGCCGTCCTCATTTACCCGGTCGTGTCTTTGGTCGAGCCCTGGTCGCATTTTGGCTCGGCGAAAAACCTGCTCGGCGACCCGGTTGATCCGCAATCGGCCCGGGCGCTTTCGATCGAGAAGGCGGTGACGCCACAGACGCCGCCGATGTTCATCGCGCACGAGCAGTTCGACCCGGGCGTGCCGTCGCAAAACGCGCTTGCGCTTTATGCCGCGCTCACGGCGAACAAGGTGCCGGCCGTGCTCCACGTTTACGAGGGCAAGAACCACGGCTTCGGCCTGATGGCCAACCACGACTGGGGGCGCGATCTGCTGACCTGGCTGGAACGCCGCCGCTGAGCACCCGGCCTCAGCCGGTGGTCAGCGACGCGGCCAGCGCGATCATGAAGCCGGCCACCGCGCCGAGCGGCGGGCCCCAGTGTTTTTCCAGCCGGGCCTGCGGGGCGATGTCATGAAAAGTCAAATACAGGATGCCGCCCGAGACAAACAGCATCACGCCGCCGACCAGCGCGTGGGCGTCGGCCAGCCAGTGATGCGCCGCCAGTCCCACGGTGGGACCGAGCAGGGCGAGGGCGCAAAAGCGGATGATGAGGCCGGCGCGGCGGCCCGGGTGGCCGGAGTCGATCTCACGGAAGGCGTTGAAGGCCTCGGGCAGGTTTTGCGCGGCGATCAGCAGCGCGAGCATGCGGCCCTTGCCGTCGCCGGCCGCGAAGGCCGCGCCGACCGCGAGCGTTTCCGGCACGAAGTCGGCCAGCATCGCGAGCAACTGCGCGCCGGCCGTCTTGGCGCGCTGGATCAGCACGTCGACCCAGCAAAAGACCGCGCCGCCCGCGGCGATCAGCGCCATGCCGAGTGCTGGCGAGACCGAACGCAGTCCCTCGGGCACGAGTGCCAGCGCGACCGTGCCGACGAGGATGCCGCCGCCCAGCGCGAGCACCCAGTGACGGATCTCGTTGTCGAGCCACGAGGGCAACACCCAGGCGGCGAGTCCGAGCAGCCCGCCCACAGGAATGGCGATCCCGCTCAGGGACGTGAAGACGAGCATCTCGACGAGCGGCGACATGCCGTGAAACCAAGCCCGCCGCGCCCGCGGCGCAAGTTCGCACCCGCGTTGCGCGAACGCGGGTGTGCGTCGTCACGAAGTCTCGTCGGGCGTCCTGCGGTAGCGGCGGGACATGCGTTCGAGTTCGCGTTTCTCGCGGTCCGTGAGCGAGTCGGGGCCGTGCCGGGAGATCTTGTCGAGCAGCATGTCCATGTGACCGCGGTCGTGCTTGGCCCGGGCCGCCTCGTCGTAGCGTTGGTAGCGGATGTTCGGGTTGTGATCGGAAATCTCGCTGCGATAGGCCCGGTAATGCAGGTCGGGCAGGCCGTCCGCGCCGGCTTTCCGAAGCTGCGCCTCATCCTGCTCGCGCGGCCAGATCGCGAAATAAACCCGCGTGGCGAGCAGCACGAACAGCGGCAGCCAATTCACCCTCTCGGAGCCGGCGACCAGCGACGGCGCGTAGAGCGCGGCGATCACGATGCCGCCGAGGGCTCCGCCCAGGTGGGCGCTGTGGCTGATGGTTTCCTTGCGGCGATTGTGCGCGAAGTAGGACGCGACCAAAAACAACAAGGCGTAGCTCCAGAGGGGCAAAAACGCGGGGAGCAACGGCAGGCTCTCGCGGCCGACCAGCGTGTAGGCGCAGACCAATCCGCAGGCCGCGGCGGACGCGCCCCAGGCCTCGTGGCGTTTGCGCCGGTTGATCCAGCAGGTCATCAGCGCGCCGCCCAGCGCCGACGCAAAGAAAACGACCAGCATTTGCGCGCCGCCGAGCACGTCGGCCAGCGCGGCGCCAAACAGGCAGATGGTCGCCCCGTTGACCAGGAAATGAACCGGGCTGAAGTGCAGCCCGCAACTGGTCAGCAGGCGGTCGTATTCGCGATTGTGCCGGACGGCGGCGAGGTCGAGAATCCAGCGATTGCGAAACGCGGGGCTGCGCGCGCCGACCAGACTGGCGAGTCCGATGACCGCCGTGAGTGCCAGTGCTGAGATAAAGCCGGTCATTTCGTCGAAGCGTGGCCGGTGAGGCAAGACGCGCGCGGCGGGACGGTCAAGCGGCGGTCGTGGATCGCACGCCACGAACAGTAAATATGTTACTGTGTTTTACTCGGTGGTAGCGGCGATGTAGGGCCTTGCTCGCAAGGCCCGGGCGGCGTTTGCACGGACTAAACGATTCCGGGGGTCTGACGCGTGACGGGCCTTGCAAGCAAGGCCCCTACGGGAGGGCTCAGTGTCAGGCGACGCGGAACCGCGCCAGCTCGGTGTCGCTGGGGGCGAGTTCGCCGTCGGTGCCGGCGGCGAGGGCCTCGGCGGCGAGGCTTTCCTCGAGGTGGAGGTCGGGGATGCGGTTGAAGGCGATGCGCAGCGGGGCGTAGGCGAGGGCGCCGAGGGCGCCGCCGTAGACGACGGTGTTCTTGCCGAGCCTCTGGTTTAGCCTGTCGATGGCCGTATTCAGTTTTTTGCGACGCTCGCCGGTGTCGATCAGGCCGGGGATGGCAGGGATGTGGTCGGCGTCGGGCACGAGGTTGAAGAGCGTGACGCCGACCGAGTGGGGCGAGACGCCGGGCGGGCGGCGGTCCCAGAGCAGGTTGAGCACGCGGATGAGTTCGCGGGTGTCCTGGGTGTCGGCGAAGGTGAGCGCGTCGCTCCAACGGCGGCGCTCGCGGCCGAGGCGCATGGCGAGGTGCAGGCCGCCGGCGTAGACGCCCGCGTCGCGCAGGCGGGCGGCGGCCTTTTGCAGGAGGCGGTGCAACGTGGAGCGTCCGCCTTCGGGGGTGCGCAGCTCCGGCGGCAGCACGTGCGAGTGGCCGATGGTGGACATGCGAGTGGGCGGCAGTGGCACGATCTCGCCGCGCAGGCGGCGCCACATGCGCTCGCCCTCGATGCCGCCCCAGACTTGGCGGAGTTTTTCCTGGGTGGCGGCGGCGAGCGCGGCGACGGTGGTGATGCCGGCGGCGCGCAGGCGGGTCTCCATGTTGTGGCCGACGCCGGGCAGGTCGCGCAGGGCGAGCGCGTGCAGGCGGTCGGGCAGCTCGGGTTGCTCGATCACGACGAGGCCGTCGGGTTTCTCGAGGTCGGAGGCGATCTTGGCCAGCCAGGGATTGGGTGCGAGGCCGATGGAGCAGGTGACGCACTCGCCGGCGATGCGGCGGAGGGGGGCCTTCACGCGAAGGGCGAGGGCGCGGGCGGCGTCGGGTGTCGCGAGGCTGGGCGGGAGGTCGCACCAAAGTTCGTCGATGGAGGCGACTTCACCGACGGGCAGGCAGGTCTCGACGGCCTGCTTCATGAGGTTGTGGTAGCGGATGTAGAGTTCGGGGCGCGCCTCGAGGATGACGATGCCCGGGCACAGCTTGCGGGCGTCGGCGACGCGCGTGCCGGTCTTGATGCCGTGGCGCTTGGCCTCGCGGCTGGCGGCGATGCAGCAGGTGGTCTCGGCGGCGAGCGGGGCTACGGCTACGGCGTGACCGCGCAGCTCGGGGCGCTCCTGCTGCTCGCAGGAGGCGAAGAAGCCGTTGAGGTCGATGAAGAGGGTCCGCAGCACGGCGCGCAATCTGAGCGCGCCGGACGGGGGAGCCAAGGTCGCAGCGGGGGCGATCCCGCGAGGACCTCACTCGAGGCGAGTTATGGTGATATTATCGAAGGTGTTGGTGCCGCCGCTGCCGCCGATCAAACTCGAGCGAAAGCCGATGCCCGCGCCTTCGTGCGCGACGGTCACGCCCGTGAGCGTCCGGCTGAGCGGCGGCCGGCGTCCGGCCGGGTCGGTGATGCTGAAGGTGATGTCGGCGGTGCGGGCGGTGGTGTAGGCGACGGTGAGCAGTGCGTGGCCGACCTCACCGCTCGTCCAGGGGCCGGAGGGCAGGACCATCGTTTCGCCGACCTGCGGGCCGACCGCGGAAGCGTAGGTCTTGCACTTGGCGAAAACCCGGAGCGTGTCGTCGCCGGCGGCGTTGGTGTCGATGTTGAAGAGGGCGAGGTGGTAGTCGGCGCCGTTGCGTCCGCCGAACAGCACACCGAACGACGTGTTCGCGGAGGATGCGTGAAAATCAAACTCCACCGCGACGTTGGTGAAGGCGTCGTGGTCGCTCGCCGCCGGATCGGTGTCGTAGACGAAGACGGCCGCGCCGGATCCGTCGCTCTCGTGACGAAGCGCGCCGTCGCGCGCGCTGAATCGGCCGGCGGAGCCCTTGTCGAGGTAGGTGATGCGAAAGTCGCCCGTATCGGCGCCCGTTTCGCCGAAGTCATAGAGCCGCAGTGGCCAGGGGGACGGCGTGGGTTGGGCCGCGCAGAGAACGGCGATCAGGCCGAGGGCGGCGATGGAGCGAAGGGGAGCGGACGGGGACACGAATTTCAGCGAGGTGAGGCGGGCACGGAAAGGGCACGCCAGCATAGCCGAGTTCGCGTCGGAGGTATTAAGACATGTCCGATGGCAATTGTGTCGATTGCCGACCCGCGGGGTTTCGCGGTTCAGGTGCCGTAGAGGCGGTCGCCGAAGTCGCCGAGCCCGGGCATGATGTATTTGCTCGCGTTGAGCTCGCGGTCGAGCGCTGCGGTGTAAACCGGGACGTCGGGGTGGGCTTTCTCGACGGCGGCGACTCCCTCGGGCGCGGCCACGATGACGACGAGCGAGAGGTCCTCGGCGCCGTTGGCGCGGAGCAGGTCGAGCGCCTGCACGGCGGAGCCGCCGGTGGCGAGCATGGGATCGACGCAGAGCACGCGTTTGCCGGCGAGCGGCGGGAGCTTGCAGTAGTAGCTGCGGGCGACGGCGGTGGCGTGGTCGCGCTCGAGGCCGACGTAGCCGACGCTCACGTCGGGAAAGAGCTCGGTGTAGGGCGTGACCATGCCGAGGCCGGCGCGCAGGATGGGCACGACGACGAGTCCCTGCGCGAGACGCTGGCCGGAGAAGGGTTCGAGCGGGGTTTGTATTGGCTGCGCGGAGACGGGCAGGCCGCGGGTGGCTTCGATCGCGAGCAGCAGGCCGAGGTGATGTGAGAACGTGCGAAACTCCACGGGCGGAGTCTCGCGGTCGCGGAGGCGGGTGAGCAGGTGCCCGCCGAGCGGGTGGTCGAGGACGTGGAGCATGGGGGATGGATGATGGGAGATGGACGATGGCTGATGTCCGGTGCCGGCGTGATGTGGGCCGGTCAGGGGGATGGTGGTTTTTAAAACAGGCCGCGCAGGGTCTTGGCGGTGAGGAGCGCGGCGTAGGTTTTTTGCAGGTCCTTGGGTTTGCCGCGGAAGCCGGGCATGGCGGCGAGCCATTTGTAGACGTCGGGCCGCAGCGGGGCGGCGAGGGTGGGGCGGATGGCGAGGGCGCGGTTGAGCGCGCGCACGGCCTGGGTGGCGATCTGCTCGGTGGCGAGCTGGGCGGTGGCGGCGGCATGCTGGCCGGCGAGGCGGCTGACGGCGTTGAGCTTGCCGGTGTTTTTGGCGCGGGCGGAGGAGGCGGCCTTGTAGAGCGCGAGGCTGTTGGCTGAGACCGAGACGGTGCGCGGGTAGAAGCTGCACATGAGGTTCCACGGGTCGCCTTTGCCCTGGTCGCCGGCGGCGCGGAAATCGCTGCGCAGAATCACGGCCGGTAGGTCGGCGAACTTGGCGAGCATGAACTCGACGACGGTGCCGCTGTCGAGCTCGGGTCCGTCGAAGCTGAACAGGCCGAGGTCGCACTCGAGCAGAGCGTGGATGTCGGTGTCCCGGATGACGTGCGGGTGGCTGCCGCGCGGCTCCAGGTCCTGCGGAAGGCGGCAGAGAAATTTGCCGTGGGACTTTTCGTAGATGGCCTCGGCGAGGTAGGCGTTGCCGAGGAGGTGTTTTTGGCTGAACAGCTCGCCGGCGAAGTAGACGGTGTAGCTGCGCTGGGTGCCTTCGGTCGGGGCTGACGCCGAGGAGGTCTGTTTCGCGCTCTTCTTGGAGGTCTTGGCTTTGGCCGGCTTGTTTTTTGGAGACTTGGTCCCGGGCATGCGCGTTGTCATAGCCGGAGGCATGCCGTGCGGGAAGGGGTTTTTGCGACAAGGGCGGGGGTGATCGTGGCCTTGGCGGATCGTCCCAAGGAGCGCCGCTTTTCAAGCGGCGGCGTGGTTCGCGCGGCATCGGAAACGCCGCTTGAAAAGCGGCGCTCCTTGGGAACTCAGCTCCGGTAGTCGGCGTTCTCGCTCACGTATTCGTGCGTGAGATCGCCGCCGATGACGGTCGTGCTTGCGTCGCCGGAGGCAAAGTCGAGGTCAATCTCCACGCAGCGTTCATGCGTCGGATAGTCGACGGGCGGCGCGTAGCCGCCGTCGGTGTCGGGCTTGCTGACGTAGAGCTCGGCACCCTTCAGATGGGCGACGAGGGCGAGCTCCTTCTCGGGATTCAGCTGAAATACGCCGCCGGCGAAGATGGTGATGCCGCCGATTTTGGCGGTGAGCTTCGACAGGTCGGTCTCGGGCGCGGCGGCGCCGACGTATTTGCCGATGGCCTGGACGAGGCGGCCGACGTTGGGATCGTTGCCAGCGACGGCGCACTTGAAGAGCGGCGCGTTGACGACGGCCTTGCCGATGGCGTGGGCGAGGAAGGGCGTGGCGGCGTTGCGCACCTGCACGCGGATGACGTGGCGCACGCCCTCGCCGTTGCGCACGACATCCTCGGAGAGGTCGGCGCAGATCTGCGTGAGCGCGGTGGCGAAGGCGGCTTCGTCGGGGCAGGGGACCTTGCCCGAGCTGATGGCGACGATGGTGTCGGAGGTGCTGGTGTCGCTGTCGACGCTGATGCGGTTGAACGTGGTGTCGACGGCCTGCTGGAGCAGGGCGCGCAAGCGCTCGCGGGGAATGGCGAGGTCGGTCAGCACGTAGACGAGCATGGTGGCCATGTTGGGCTCGACCATGCCGGCGCCCTTGGCGATGCCGACAATGCGGCCGCCGGCGAGTTCGGCGGAGCGGACCTTCGGATAAAGATCGGTGGTCACGATGCCCTCGGCGGCGGGCATGATGGACCCGCCCTGCAGCGCGGCGGCGGCGGCGGGCAGGGCCTTGCTGATAGCCTCGACGGGCAGGGTCCAGCCGATCACGCCGGTGGAGGAGGGGAGCACCGCGGTGGCGTCGAGCCCGAGCAGCGCGGCGGTCTCGGCGCAGATGCGCTCGGAGGCCTCGACGCCGCCGGGAGCGCAGACGTTGGAGATCTTGTTGTTGATGATGATCGCGCCGAGCTTGGGCTCGGAGAGGCGCTGGCGGCCGACGATGATGGGCGCGCCGGGAAAGGCGTTTTTCGTGAACATCGCCGCGAAGTCCGCCGTGGGCTCGTCGAGGGCGATGAGCGTGAGGGTCATTTTGGCGGGCTTGGGCGCCTCGGCCGGCATGAACTCAAATCGCGTCGTGCCCGTGCGGAAGCCCTGCGGAAGGGCGGCCCCGGCGGAGAGCCAGGCGCGGTGTGCATCGCGTGAGGTGAAGGTGAGTTGGGTGCTGGCCACACGGAGAACACAGTCCGGTGCGCGCGCGGAGTGAAGCCGATTTTGTGTGACGTCGCCGCGGCGGGGCAAAATTAGGATGGAAAACCCGCCGGGGGGTGCCATACCCGTGCCCTTTCCATTTATCCATCCGATCCGCCGGGCGGCTCCGCCCAGTCAACCCGTCCATCGCGGGACCGCCGGCCGACCTGTTGCTTATCTTGATGAACGTCGCCGAAATCACCGCCAAGGCCAAGGTCCTCCTTGAGGCCCTTCCCTACATCCAGGACTTCCGTGGTTCCACCTTCGTGGTGAAATACGGCGGCAGCTTCATGGACGACCCCGATCCCGAGGTGCGCAACCGCGTCGCCTACGACATCGCCTTCCTCGCGGCCTGCGGCATCAACGTCGTCGTTGTGCACGGCGGCGGCAAGGCCATCACCAAGGCCATGGAGCAGTCCGGCCTGAAGTCCGTCTTCGCTCCCAACGGCATGCGCATCACCGACGAGGCCACCGTCGGCATCGTGAAAAAAACCCTCGACCAAGTCGTCAACCCCGATGTCTGCGCCGCCATCACCGGCGCCAAGGCCCGCTGCAAGGGCCTGCCCGGCGACACCGTGCTCGTCTGCCAGAAACTCACCGTCGACGACAATGGCCAGGAGGTTGACCTCGGCTACGTCGGCGAGGTCACCGAGGTGAAGGTGAAGCTCATTAAAAAAGAGATCGCCGATGGCAACGTGCCCGTCATCTCCCCGGTCGCCGAGGGCTTCGACGGCAAGCCCTACAACGTCAACGCCGACCTCGTCGCCGGCAAGGTCGCCAGCGCTCTGCGTGCCCGTCGCCTCGTCTACATGAGCGACGTGCCCGGCCTGCTCAGCGACCCCAAGAATCTCGATTCCCTCATCTCCACCCTGAAGGTCTCGCAGGTCGAGGGTCTCAAGAAGTCCGGCGTCATCGACAAGGGCATGCGCCCCAAGGTCGGCAGCGCCGTGCGCGCCCTCCAGGAAGGCGTGCAACGCGTCCACTTCATCGACGGCCGCCTGCCGCACTCGCTGCTGCTCGAAATCTTCACCGACAAGGGCATCGGCACCGAGATCGTGCACGGCTGATCGCCGCGCACCCCGCCGTCCCGTCTGCGTCCATCACCGCCGGCCTGTTCCTTTCCATGTCCTCGCCCGATATCACCCGCACCTCCACAGCCGAGCTCTACGACGCCCATGTTCTGAAGAACTACGGCCGTCCCGCCATCACGCTCACGCGAGGCCAGGGATCGACCGTCTGGGACGACACGGGCAAAGCCTACCTCGACTTCACCTCGGGCATCGCCGTCAGCGCGCTCGGCCACTGCCACCCGCACTGGGTCTCCGCCGTGCAGAAGCAGGCCGGCGAACTCATCCACGTCAGCAACCTCTTCCGCAATCCCAACCAAGGTGAGCTCGCCCGTCGCCTCGTCGGCTTCGCCGGTCCCGGTCGCGTGTTCTTCTGCAACAGCGGTGCCGAGGCCAACGAAGGCCTGCTCAAGCTCGCGCGTCTGCACGGCATCCGCAAATCCGGCGAAGAGGGCAAGTGCCACAAGGTCATCTGCGCGCAAAGCGCCTTCCACGGCCGCACCTTCGGCGGCATGAGCGCCACCCCGCAGGAAAAGATCCAGAAGGGCTTCCGCCCGCTCGTGCCCGGCTTCGCCTTCGGCAAGCTTAACGACCTCGCCTCCTTCGAGGAGCTGATCGACGACCAGACCGCCGCGATCTTCATCGAGACCATCCAGGGCGAGGGCGGCGTGAATCCCGCCACCATCGAGTTCCTGCAAGGCCTGCGCGCGCTCTGCAACAAACACAACCTGCTCCTCATGCTCGACGAGGTGCAGTGCGGCGTCGGTCGCACCGGCAAGTTCTTCGCCTTCGAGCATGCCGGCGTGCGCCCCGACGCCATCGGCATGGCCAAGGGCCTCGGCGGCGGCTTCCCCATCGGCGCCATCTGGATCGGCGAGGGCGCGGCCGACCTCTTCCAGCCCGGCATGCACGGCACCACCTTTGGCGGCACCCCGCTGGCCTGCGCCGCCGCGCTCGCCGTGCTCGACGTCATCGAAAAGGAAAAACTCCTCGCCCACGTCACCAACGAGAGCGTCGTCTGGCACCAGGCCCTACGCGACCTCGCGGCCGAGTTCCCGCAAAAACTTCTCGGCGTGCGCGGTCTCGGCTTCATGGTCGGCCTGCAACTGCCCGCCGACCCGAACCCGACCGTCGCCGCCCTGCGCGAGGCCGGCCTGCTCGTGCCCAGCGCCGGTGGCAACGTCATCCGCCTGCTCCCGCCGCTCAACGCCACCCGCGCCGAACTCGCCCGCTCGGTTGAGATCCTGCGCTCGGTTTTCGCCGCATAAGCCTGTAGGCAGCCTGCTTGCAGGCGCACCAACCTTTGGACTACGCGCAGAACCGCGCCTGCAAGCCATTGAGTTACAAATCGGGTTCATGGGCCCTTTTTCCCTCGTAACGCCCTCCGGCGCTCGCTAGGTTCTCGCGCTTCTTTTTTACCTCATGAAGCACTTCCTCAAAGAGACCGACTTCACGCCGCACGAGGCGGCCGAAGTGTTCGCGATGGCTCGCAAGCTCAAGCAGGGGCGCGGCCGGCACACCCCGCCGGTGCTCTCGCAGCAGACCTGGGCCCTCATTTTCTCCAAGTCGAGCACCCGCACGCGCGTCTCCTTCGAGGTCGGCATTCATGAGCTCGGCGGCAATCCGCTCTTCCTGAACAAAAACGACATCCAGCTCGGCCGCGGCGAGACCGTCGAGGATACCGCCAAGGTGCTCTCGCGCTTCGTGCACGGCCTGATCGTGCGCACCTTCGACCACGCCGAGGTCGAGCGCCTCGCCGAGCACGGCACCGTGCCGGTCATCAACGCCCTCACCGATTTCCTGCACCCCTGCCAGATCTACACCGACGCCTTCACCATGGCCGAGCGCTGGGCCGGAGCCGACGGCGACCTGTTCGCCTCGCTCAAGGGCCGCAAGATCGCCTTCCTCGGCGACACCGCCTGCAACATGGCCAACTCGTGGATACTCGGCGCCGGTCTCTTCGGCATGGACATCTCGCTCGCCGGCCCCGCCGAGTTTGCCCCCGGCGCGGAGATCCAGGCGCTCCTGAAAGAGGAAGGCTTCGGGGGTCGCTACCACTTCACCACCGATCCCTACGAGGCCGTCAAGGACGCCGACGTGGTCTACACCGACGTCTGGGTCAGCATGGGCAAGGAGGAGGAGAAACGCGAGCGCCTCGCCCTCATGGCGCCCTACGCCGTCGACGGAAAACTCTTCGCCGCGGCCAAGCCCGACGC
>JAUWBF010000127.1 GCA_030601755.1 Verrucomicrobiota bacterium
GCGCTCAAGGTCGCCCGTCTCGGTCACTCAGTGGCCATCATCACCAAGAAAACCAAGGCCGACTCCAACACCAACTACGCCCAGGGTGGCATCGCCGCGGTCATGGACCCGGGCGACGACTTCGACAAACACATCGCCGACACGCTCGTCGCCGGCGACGGCCTCTGCGACCGTAAGGTCGTGCGCGAAATCGTCAGCGAAGGCCCCGACCGCATTCAGGAACTCGTCGACCTCGGACTGCGTTTTTCCAAGGACACCAAGGGCGGCTACGACCTCGGCCGCGAGGGCGGTCACAGCGAGCGCCGCATCCTTCACGTCAAGGACATGACCGGCAAGGCCATCGAGGACGCCCTCCTGCGCGCCGTCGCCCGCGAGCCCCGCATCGCCCTCTTCGAGCACAACTTTGCCGTCGACATCATCACCTCGCGCAAGCTCGCCCGCAACGCCCTGCCCAAGCCCCGTCGCTTCCGCGGACCCGACCGCGTGCACGGCGCCTACGTGCTCGATGTGCTCGACGGCCGGGTCGACGTCTTTCGCGCCCCCGTGGTCATGCTCTCCTCCGGCGGCGCCGGGCAGGTCTACCTCTACACCACCAACCCCGACATCGCCACCGGCGACGGCATTGCCATGGCCTACCGGGCCGGCGTCGAGGTGCGCAACATGGAGTTCATCCAATTCCACCCCACCGCCCTCTACTCGCTCACTGGCAAACGTTTTCTCATCAGCGAGGCCGTGCGCGGCGAGGGCGCCATCCTGCGCAACATGGCCGGCGAGGCCTTCATGTCGCGCTACCACCCGCTCGCCGACCTCGCGCCCCGCGACATCGTCGCCCGCGCCATCGACAGCGAGATGAAGGTCTCCGGCTCGCCGCACGTCTGGCTCGACATCACCCACCGCAACACCGCCTTCCTGCGCAACCGCTTCCCGCAGATCTACAACACCTGCAAGGCCGAGGGCATCGACATCGCCCGCCAGATGATCCCCGTCGTGCCCGCCGCCCACTACACCTGCGGCGGCGTCGCCACCAACCTCTCCGCCGAGACCGCGCTGCCCGGCCTCTACGCCTGCGGCGAGGTCGCCTGCACCGGCCTCCACGGCGCCAACCGCCTTGCCAGCAACTCCCTCCTCGAGGCCGTCGTGCTCGCCCACCGCGGCGCCGCCTCGGTCGACCGTTATCTCCGCGCCCACCGCGCCCGTGCCCGCGCCGAGCTCGACCCCTGGCGCAACTACGGCGGCGGCGACCACGACGAACGCGTCGTCATCTCCCACAACTGGGAGGAGCTCCGCCGCACCATGTGGGACTACGTGTCGATCATGCGCACGACCAAGCGCCTCGAGCGCGCCCGCACCCGCATCGCCAACCTCCAGCGCGAGATCCAGGACTACTACTGGAACTTCTCCGTCGACGCCGCCCTGCTCGAACTGCGCAACCTCATTCAGGTCGCCGACCTCATCGTGCAATGCGCGCTCCAGCGCCACGAGAGCCGCGGTCTGCACGCCATCGCGGACCACCCCAAAAAACTCCGCAAGGCGACCGACACCGTCGTGCGGCGCCAGTTTTAGGACAGGTAATCGCGGGCGCTGACTTCGTAGGGCCGCCGCTTGTCGGCGGCCGTGTTCGCCGATCCACGCGGTTGCGGATTCATCGCGTTCAACGTCCGAAAACGTCGACATCACCTGCTCCACAGCCCGCTCAAACCGGCCACGGCCAAGCTCCCGGCCATTGTGAATATCTTGGGGGCAATTTGGCCGCCACCGTCATGCGTCGCCACTACACGAATCGCAATGCGCTGAAATCCAGCGGGTAGCCGCAATATGTCGCCCGCATTACGGTCGGAATAACTTCCGCGATCCCGTCGGCTGTCGCTGTGTAATGATAGATTTTGGTGGAAATCTACCAAAATCTATCATTAATGGTTTTTCTCATGGCCAAAACCCCTGTTTCTCACCAGCGCCTCTTCGACCTGTCGCACCAGCTCGGTCGCGAGGAGCGTAAGCTCGCCATTCTCGGCGAGGGCAACACCTCCACGCGCCTCTCCGACGGCAGCTTCCTCGTGAAGGCCTCCGGCTCGAACCTCGCCACGCTTTCCCCCGCCGGCGTCACCGAGTGCCGCTTCGACGCGCTGCTCCCGCTGCTCAAAAAGAAGTCCATGTCCGACGCCGCCATCGACGAGGCGCTCTTCGCCTCGCGCGTTTCGGACAAGGCCAAGAAACCCTCCGTCGAGGCCATCTTCCACGCCTACCTGCTGACCCTGCCCGGCGTTAACTTTGTCGGCCACACCCACCCGATCACGGTCAACCAGCTCCTCTGCTCCAAGCACGCCAAGACCTTCGCCGCCCGCCGTCTCTTCCCCGACGAGATCGTCTGCTGCGGCGTCGAGAGCGTCTTCGTGCCCTACGCCGACCCCGGCCTGAAACTCTCCCAGGCGATCAAGTCCGCCGTCGAGGCCTACATCCAGCGCCTCAGCCGCGCCCCCCGCGTGATCCTCCTTGAAAACCACGGCCTCATTGCCCTCGGCGCCACGCCCGAGGCCGTGCTTGCCGCCACCCTCATGGCCGCCAAGGCCGCCGAGATCTTTGCCGGTGCCGCCGCCATCTCCGGCGCGCCCAAGTTCCTCACCGCCGCGCAGGTCGCCCGCATCGCCGGCCGCCCCGACGAACACTACCGCCAAAAGGCCCTCGGGCTCTGAGCCCGGTTTTTTGCCACGGAGAACACAGAACTCTGACACAGAGGTCACGGAGTTCGAACCATTCATCACTGCCATTCCTCTGTGATCTCTGTGTCCGAGCTCCGGCTTGGCTCTGTGACCCCTTCCGAAGTCCGCCTCTCCGACACTTCTCACTTCAAACTTCATCCTTCTCACCTCCACGAACATGTCCTCGTATCAACACGTCAACTACGCCTGGGACGACGCCAAGGCCGCGTCCCTCGATCCCGTCGAGCGCCTCGTTTACCGCTCCAACCTCCTCGGCTCCGACCAGCGCATCACCAACACCGGCGGCGGCAACACCTCCTCAAAAATCATCGAACTAGACCCGCTCACCGGCGAAAAAGTCGAGGTCCTTTGGGTCAAGGGCTCCGGCGGCGACCTCCGCACCAGCAAGCGTGAAAACTTCTCCTCGCTCTACCAGGACAAGCTCGTCGCCCTCCAGCAGGTCTACGCCGCCAAGGCCAACAAGGGCATCAAGTCCGAGGCCGAGGACGCCATGGTCGGCATGTATTTCCACACCACCTTCAACCTCAACCCCCGCGCCTCCTCGATCGACACGCCGCTGCACGCCTTCCTGCCCGGCAAGCACGTCGATCACATGCACCCGAACGCGATCATCGCCATCGCCGCGTCGAAGAACTGCGAAAAACTCACCAAGGAAATCTTCGGCGGCGAGATGGCCTACGTCGGTTGGATGCGCCCCGGCTTCGAACTCGGCCTCGCCATGCAGGAGATCGCCCGCAAGCAGCCCGGCATCAAGGCCATCATGATGGGCCAGCACGGCTTCATCTCGTGGGACGACGACGACAAGGTCTGCTACACCCGCACCCTCGACTTCATCGAAAAAGCCGCTGCCTACATCGAGGAAAAATATCAGGCCAAGGGCGGTGACGCCGCCGCCTTCGGTGGCCAGAAATACGCCACCCTCGACGACGCCAAGCGCGCCGCCACCTTCGCCGCCATCCTCCCCTGGCTCCGCGGCCAGGTCTCGCAGCAAAAGCGCTTCATCGGCACCGTGCAGGACGACGAGAAGATCCTCCGCTTCGTCAACTCCCAGCACGCCGCCCGTCTCGCCGAGCTCGGCACCTCCTGCCCCGACCACTGCCTGCGCACCAAGATCAAGCCGCTCTACGTCGACTGGAACCCGCAGGCCGAGGACCTCGCCGCCCTCAAGGCCAAGCTCAAGGCCGGCCTCGAGCAGTATCGCAAGGACTACGCCGCCTACTACGCCGCCTGCAAACACGCCAACTCGCCCGCGCAGCGCGATCCCAACCCGACCGTCGTGCTCATCCCCGGCCTCGGCATGATCGCCTGGGGCAAGGACAAGTCCGAGTCCCGCGTCACCGCCGAGTTCTACAACTGCGCCGTCGAGGTCATGCGCGGCGCCGAGGCCATCGACCAATACATCGCCCTCCCGCAGCAGGAAGCCTTCGACATCGAGTATTGGCTCCTCGAGGAGGCCAAGCTCCAGCGCATGCCCGCCGAGAAGGAACTCGCCCGCCAAGTCGTCATCGTCGTCGGCGCCGGCTCCGGCATCGGCAAGGAGACCGCCCACCGCCTCGCCAAGGACGGTGCCACCATCGTCTGCGTCGACCTCAACGCCGACGCCGCCAAGGCCACCGCCGACGAACTCGCCGCCAAGCTCGGCCAGGGCATCGGCGTCGCCGGCACCGGCATCTCCGGCTGCGGCCCCGCCATCGGCCTCTCCGCCAACATCACCGACCGCGCCTCCATCCGCGCCATGCTCGACCAGGTCGCGCTCGCCTACGGCGGCTTCGACCACATCTGCGTGACCGCCGGCATCTTCGTGCCCTCCGACACCACCGGCCACATCCCCGACGACAAGTGGGCGCTCACCTTCGCGATCAACGTATCCGGATCCTACTACGTCGCCGACGAGGCCGCCAAGACCTGGCGCGAACAAGGCCT
>JAUWBF010000152.1 GCA_030601755.1 Verrucomicrobiota bacterium
CACCTCCGCCATCAACGAACTTTCCCGCCTGCGCGCCGAAATCCGCGCTCTCGGCACCGCCCTTGGGCGGGTCATCCGGACTCTCGAGGGAGACGAAGCTTACGCGACCGTGGAAAAACTTCGCCAGCTCGCCAAGGCCAGTCGCGCCGAGGATCGGGCCGCCGCGAAGAGCCTGGCCGAGACGGTGGCCGGCCTGACGCCCTCGGGGGCCTTCGCGCAGGCCATGGCCTTCACGCTGTATTTCGAGCTGGTCAACCTCGCCGAGGAAAACTTTCGCATCCACCTCCTGCGCGAACGCCGCGCCCGCCGCCGCGCCGAGTCGGCCAAGTCCGGCCAGCCCATCCGCGAGTCCATCGAAGCCGCCCTGTGCGAACTCAAGTCCCGCGGCGTCACCCCCGACGAGATGCAGGCCATGCTTGACCGCGTGGCTATCGAGCTGGTCTTCACCGCGCACCCGACCGAGTCCAAGCGCCGCACGCTGCTCACCAAGCTCAAGCGCCTCGGCGAGATGCTCCGCAACGTCCGTCCCGGCGGCGAGTCCACCATCGACGTCGACGTGCTCGACCGCGAGATCGCCTCGCTTTGGCTCACCGACCGCAGCCGCGTCGCCCGCCCCGAGGTCACCGACGAGGCCCGCACCGGTCTCTGGTATTTCGACACCAATCTCTACGAGGTGCTGCCCCGCCTTCAGGTCGACCTGCAACGCGCGCTCAAGCTCCACTATCCCTCCGTCAAAGCCCCCTCGCGCTGGCTCACCTTCGGCTCGTGGATCGGCGGCGACCGCGACGGCAACCCGTTCGTCACCGCCGGCGTCACCGCGAAGATTCTCACGCTCCACCGCCGTCTCGCGGTGGAAAAACTCCGCAAGGGCATCTACGCCCTTTCGCGCTCGCTCACCGTCTCCGACCGTCGCGACACCATTTCGGCGGCGATGAAAAAACTCCTGCGCGAAAACCGCCACATCTCGAAGCACGTCGAGGCCCTCGCCAGCCGCTTCCCGCACGAACCCTACCGCCTCCTGCTCGGCGGTCTGCGCGACCGGCTCGACCAAGCCTCGTCCGAACTCGCCGCCGGCGGCGCCCTCGCCGGTGAAGCCGCCCCCGAGGCTCCCTTCAACGCCGACACGCCGCGCGACGTCCTGCGCGTCATCCGCGAAAGCCTGCGCGCCGGCCGCGGCGCGATGCTCGCCGACGGCGAGGTCGCCGATATCGAGCACCAGCTCGACGTCTTCGGCCTGCACACCGCCCGCCTCGATCTTCGCCAACACTCCGGCCACCACGAGAACGCCGTCGCCGAACTCCTCGGTCGCAAGGACTACGTCAAGCTCCCCGAGGCCGACCGCCGCGAGGCCCTCGCCGCCGCGCTCGCTTCCGCCAAGCCCCTCTCCGCCGCCGAGATCGCCGCGCTTTCGCCGGCCACGCGCAACGTCGTCGAACCCCTGGCGCTCACCGCCCGCGTGGTCGCCGAGTTCGGCCCCGAGGCCCTAGGCATCTACATCATCTCGATGACCACCGACGCGTCGGACCTGTTGGAAGTCCGCCTGCTCATGGCCCTTGCCGGCACCGACCTGCCGGTCGCCCCGCTCTTCGAGACGCTCGACGATCTGAACAACGCCCCCCGCGTCCTTCGCGACCTCTTCACGCATCCCGCCTACGTCGACACGCTGCGCCGCCACGGCGGCCACCAGCACGTGATGCTCGGCTACTCGGACAGCAACAAAGACTGCGGCTACCTCACCGCCAACTGGGCCCTTTTCAAG
>JAUWBF010000046.1 GCA_030601755.1 Verrucomicrobiota bacterium
AGGTAGGCGTAGAAGTAATAAACGCACTGCGCGAGCACGCGGGCGAGGTTGATGGAGTTGACCGCGGACAGCCGGTGGCGGGTGCGGAATTCCTGGTCGGCGAAGAGGTCCTTCAGCGCGGCCTGCGCGTCGTCGAAGCTGCCGTCGATTGCGAGGGCGAAGACGTTGTCGGCGCCGGTGCAGGCCATCTGGCGTTCTTGGAGCGGCGAGGTGCGGCCCTCGGGGTAGAGGATGAAGATGGCGGTGCCGGGCTTGCCGAGCAGGCCGTGGATAGCGGCCGAGCCGGTGTCCCCGGACGTGGCGCCGAGGACATTGATGGTCTGGCCGCGCGTGGCGCACTGGTATTCGTAGAGATTGCCGAGCAGTTGTAGGGCGAAGTCCTTGAAGGCGAGCGTGGGGCCGTGAAAGAGCTCGAGCACGTGGGTGCGCTCGTCGAGCTTCACCAGCGGGGCGATGTCGGGGTGGCTGAAGTTGGAGTAGCTCTTGTCGACGATGGCGCGCAGCACGACCGGATCGATGTCGGTCGCGAAGCGGCGCATGAACTCGAAGCAGAGATCAGCGTATCCGAGCGACTCATACAAGGCGATCTCCTCGGTGGTGAACTGCGGCAGCGTCTCGGGCAGGAACAAGCCGCCGTCCGGAGCGAGTCCGGTGGCGACGGCGTCGGAGAAGCCGAGAGGCGGAGTTTGACCGCGGGTGGAAACGTAACGCATGGGAGGCGGGAGGGGACGGTTGATTAACGCGGACGACGCGGGACCACAATTTTGATGATGGCGATTCGGCGGACGGCGTCGTCGATCCAGAATCGAATGCCGACGCCGTCGATCACGGCATAAAGCAGCGGTCGGCCGACATGGTCGAGCCCACCGGGCTCCGAGCGTGCCAATGGATCAGTGGCCAGCTTCGCACAGATTGCATGAACTTTAAGCGCGGTGCGCTTGGGCAGAGTCAGAAACGCGGCCAGCGCCTCGTCGGAGTATTCCGGGTCGTAGGCGGGCACTTCAGCGGCAGTGTGTTTCGATCAAGGCCCGAACCTCGTCATGAGTATAGCCTTTGCCTGCCTTGACCGCATCAATCCGCCGGGCCATCTCCTTGCGCCAGGCGATGGTGCCCGGGCGGGGTTCGCTGGCGCGCAACTCCAGACTGGCCAGATGACGCTGCAAGGCGCGTCGCTGACGAGGAGTCATGCCGGCGATGGAAGCCTTGATTTCCAGAATGCTCATGCGGGCAAATTGGAGCCGAGCGGACGGCACGTCAACCGCGCGGCGGTCAGAGGTTTTCCAGCGCGAAGGCCTTGTGGGCGACGCGGGCGGCCTCGTCGGCCTTGTCCTGCTCGATGACGACCGAGATCTTGATCTCGGAGGTGCTGATGAGCTGGATGTTGACGCCGGCGTCGGCGAGGGCGGCGAAGAGATCGGCCGCGACGCCGCTGTGGGTCTTCATGCCGACGCCGACCACGGAGAGCTTGGCGATGTGCTCGTGGATGGCGACCTGGCCGCCGCCGACCTCGTCGAGCACGCCTTCGAGGGCCTTTTGGGCCTTGTGGGTGTCGCCCTGCGGGACGGTGAAGGTGAGGTTGGCGATGCCGTTGCGACCGACGTTCTGCACGATCATGTCGACGATGATGTTCGCCGCGGCGAGGGCGCGAAAGACCTTCGCGGCCGAACCGGGCTTGTCGAGGATGTTGCTGACGATGACCTTGGCCTGGTCCTTGTCGACGGCGACGCCGCGGACGACGACCTTTTCCATGTAGGCGACTTCTTCTTTCACGATGGTTCCTGGGTTATAATTGAACGATGAACGGACTTCGAAAACGACGCCATACTTGCTGGCGAACTCGACGGAGCGGGACTGCATGACCTTGGAGCCGGACGAGGCCAGCTCGAGCATCTCGTCGTAGGAGATTTCCTGGAGTTTCTTGGCGTCCTTCACGACGCGGGGGTCGGCGGTGTAGACGCCGTCGACGTCGGTGTAGATCTCGCACTTGTCGGCCTTGACGGCGGCGGCAAGGGCGATGGCGGTGAGGTCGGAGCCGCCGCGGCCGAGCGTGGTGATCTGCCCCTGCTCGTTGATGCCTTGGAAGCCGGCGACGATGACGACCTTGCCCTGCTCCAGATCGGTGACGATGGGGGCGGCGTTGATCGTGGTGATCTTGGCCTTGGTGTGGAAGGTGTCGGTCATGATGCCGGCCTGGCCGCCGGTGTAGGAGACCGCGGGCAGTCCGATGGAGTGCAGGGCCATGGCGGTGAGCGCGATGGTCTCCTGCTCGCCAACGGCAAGGAGCATGTCCATCTCGCGCTCGCTGGGCTGGGTGCTGATGGCCTTGGCGCGGGCGATGAGCTCGTTGGTCACGCCGGCGCGGGCGGAGACGACGACCACGACCTGGTGGCCTTGGTCGACGGTGTGCTTGACGCGTTCGGCGACCTTTTTGATGCGTTCGACGTCACCGACTGAGGTGCCGCCATACTTTTGGACGATGCGGGACATGGATTGGGAAAAGGGAGAGGTGGCTCGGAGGGGATTTGGAGTTTTAACGCAAAGGCGCGAAGGCGCAAAGGTCGCAAAGAACCAGCGTGGGGAAAAGGGTGAGAGCCGTCATCAGTCGGGAGATGCTTTGCGAACTTCGCGTCTTGGCGACTTTGCGTTGAGAGATCAAAAGTTGACGATGCGCAGGAGCACGGGGTCGGCGACGACGCAGTTGAGGCGCTTGAGGCGCGCGACGGTGGCGCGGATGGCCTTCTCGTTGCTCTCGTGGGTGGAGAGGATGAGCGAGGCGGCGCCGGGGGTCTCGCCGGGGCGCTGCAGCACGCTGGCGATGCTGACGTCGAGCTTGGCGGTGACGCCGGAAATCTTGGCGAGCACACCGGCCTCGTCCTTGACCTCGAGGCGCAGGTAATAGCGCGAGCGGAGGTTTTCCGGCTTGGCGAGCGGGAGCTTGGGCAGGTTGACCTCGGGCAGCGGGGCGTTGCCGCGGACGAGCAGCGTGGCGGCGTCGGCGATGTCGCTGATGACGGCGCTGGCGGTGGCGTCCTGACCGGCGCCGCGGCCGATGTAGACGGTCTCGCCGACGACGTCGCCGGAGACGGCCACGCCGTTGTAGACCTCGTGGACGTTGGCGAGCACGAGCGACTGCGGGAGCAGCGCGGGATAGACCGCGACGTTGAGCTCGCCGGTCTTGAAATCACGGAGGATGACGGCGAGCAGCTTGATCGAGTAGCCGTTGTCGCGGGCGAACTCGAGGTCGGCCTGGGTGATCCGGGTGATGCCTTCGACGAGCATCTGCTTGGTGGAGACCCAGGTGCCGTGCGCGAGGTAGGCGAGGATGGAGGCCTTGTGGGCGGTGTCCCAGCCCTCGACGTCAAGCGACTCGTCGGCCTCGGCGTAACCGAGCTGCTTGGCCTCGCCGAGGATCTGCGGGTAGGCGAGCCCCTCGCGATCCATGCGGGTGAGGATGTAGTTGCAGGTGCCGTTGAGGATGCCGTAGATGCGACCAAAGCGGTTGGCGACGAGGCCCTCGCGGAGGGACTTGATGATCGGGATGCCGCCGGCGACGGACGCCTCAAAGAAGAAGTGTCCGCCGTGCTTGCGGGCGGCGGCAAAGACCTCGGGGCCGTGGTCGCAGATGAGGGCCTTGTTCGCGGAGACGACGGTCTTGCCAGCGCGCAGGGCGGCGAGGGTCACGTCCTTGGCGAGGGTGGTGCCGCCGATGAGTTCGCACACGATCTGGATGTCGGGATCGGTGGCGATGGACATCGGGTCGGTGGTGAGCTTGGACGCGGGCAGCTTGACGGCGCGCTTTTTCTTGAGGTCGCGGACGGAGGCGCGGGCCAGCACGAGCTTGGCACCGAGGCGGGACTCGAGGTCGGCGCGGGAGCGCTCGATGTGTTTCCACACGCCTTGGCCGACGGTGCCGAGGCCACAGATGCCGATGTTGATGACGGGGAGCGAAGCGGAACTCATGAGCTGGACGAGGGTGCGGCCGGGTTGGCGGACTTTTTGACGAACTTGTTCTCGGTGCCGTTGAGGAGGCGGCCGATGTTGGCGCGGTGGCGGATGATGACGAAGACACCCATCACGGTAGCGAGGATGGCGAAGGCGAGCGGGTTGCCGGGGATGAGCCAGGCGGCGGCGGGCAACGCGACGGCGGCGACGATCGAGGCGAGCGACACGTAGCGGGAGGTCTCGAACACGATCACCCAAACGACCAGCGAGATCGCGGCGGGAACCGGCAGGAGAACCAACAGACCACCGGCGGAGGTGGCGACGCCCTTGCCGCCCTTGAAGCGGGTGAAGCAGGAAAAGCTGTGGCCGACGAGGGCGAAGACGAGGCCGGTGATGGCCATCGGGACGGCATCCGGCGAAGTCATGATCGCCGTGGAGCCGTCCACGGACTCAATAGCTAGAAGATTGCTGGAGCCAAGCAGCCACATTGGCCAACCCGCCGCGACGGCGCCCTTCACCGCATCACACAGGAAGGCCACGTTGCCGGCGCGCTTACCGGTCTTGCCGAACTTCTCGCCGAGGACGCGTTTGACGTTGGTCGCGCCCGGGTTCTTCGAGCCGTGCTCAAAGATGTTGATCCCGAATTTGCGCGCGATCAGCCAACCAAAGGGCAAGGCCCCCAGGAAATAACCGGCGACGGCGGCAATGAACAGCGGGATCAACATGGGAACGGATTTTTAACGCAAAGTCGCTAGGACGCTAAGAACTCAAAAAGCCGACGGAGTGTTTCGTCTGGACTTTGCGACCTCCGCGTCTTCGCGCTTTTGCGTTAAAATCGTGCGGTTTGAATCAGAGCTGGACGAACTTGGCCTGCTTGATGGCCGGGTTGTTCTTGATCTCCTCGCGGGCGGCGGCGCTGGGCTCGTGGTCGACGCGCACGACCATGTAGGCGGTGCCACCGGGGGTGAGACGGGACAGCGACATGTCGGCGATGTTGACCTTGTCCTTGCCGAGCAGGGTGCCGATGAGACCGACCATGCCAGGCTGGTCGACGTTCTCGAGGACAAGAAGCTTGCCCTCCGCGGCGACCTCGACCTCGCGACCGTTGATGCCGACGATGCGGGGCTCGTTGGTCTTGCCGGTGAAGGTGCCCTCGGCGGAGAAGACCTCGCCGTTCGGGCAGGTGGCCTCGACCTTGACGAGTTCGGTGTAGTCGCAGGCGTTGCTGCTCTTCACGACCTCGAACTGCACGCCGTAACGCTGGAAGGCAGACGGGGCGTTGACGAGGTTGACGTCTTCGCCGGCGATGCGCTTGAGGAAACCGAACTGAATGGAACGGGTGATGGAGTTGGCGTCGAGGTCGATGACCTTGCCGTAGTAGGTGACGCGCAGGCTGGCGATCTGCTTGGGCGCGACCTGCTGGACGAGGGTGCCGAGCTTCTGGCCGAGGTCGAGGTAGGGACCGAGGACCTTGGCGGTGGCGGCGTCCATCGAGGGCATGTTGACGGCATTGCGAACGGCGCCGCTGTTGAGGAGGTCGGCGATCTGCTCGGCGACTTCGATGCCCACAGACTCCTGAGCCTCGGCGGTGGAGGCGCCAAGGTGCGGGGTCAGGACGACGTTGGGCATGGAACGCAGCGGGCTGTCCTTGGCGAGGGGCTCGTCTTCGAACACGTCGAGACCGGCGGCGGCGACGTGGCCGCTCTTGAGACCTTCGATGAGGGCGGCTTCCTTGATGATACCACCGCGGGCGCAGTTGAAGAGGCGGATGCCCTTCTTGCACTTCGCGAGGGCGGCCTCGTCGATCATGTATTTGGTGTCGTCGGTCAGCGGCATGTGGACCGTGATGTAGTCGGCTTGGGCGAGCAGCTCATCGAGCGTGCAGGCCTCGACGTTCATGGCCTTGGCACGGGCGGGGGCGAGGTAAGGATCGTAGGCGACAACCTTCATGCCGAAGGCCTGGGCGCGCTTGGCGACCTCGCCGCCGATGCGGCCCATGCCGACGACGCCGAGGGTCTTCTGATAGAGCTCGACGCCGCTCAGAGTCTTGCGATCCCAGCGACCGGCTTGCATGGAGGCGGCGGCCTGGGCGACCGGACGGGCACCGCAGAGGATGTGGGTGAAGGTCAACTCGGCGGTGGCGATGGTGTTGCCCGTCGGGGTGTTCATGACGACCACGCCGCGCTCGGTGGCGGCGTCGACATCGACATTGTCCACGCCCACGCCGGCGCGACCGACGACCTTGAGCAGGGGCGCGGCGGCCAGAACCTCCTTGGTGATCTTCGTCTCGGAACGCACGGCGATGGCGTGCACGTCCTTGACCAGCTCCAGCACCTGCTCGGGGGAAGAGCCGTAGGCCTCGACCACTTCAAAGCCCGGCTGCTGGCGCAGGTAGGCGACTCCCTTGGGTGAGATCTTGTCGGCGACTAGGATTTTCATGTCAGGAAAAATAGCCGTCCAGCGAACAACACCGCCCAAGGCCAAGCAAGGAAAAGCTGCGGGCTCGCCAGCCCTCCCCCGCCCCGCCATGCAAGCAACCATGTCGTCCGAGCGCATCGCCCGCCAGTTCGCCTTCATCATCGAGGCCGACCGCCTGAAGGAAGTTTTTCGCCAAACCCTGCTGACCCAAAGCCGTCGCCCCGAAAACGACGCCGAGCACTCGTGGCACCTTTGCCTGATGGTGCTCGTGCTGGCCGAGCACAGCAACGTGCCGGTCGACGTGCTCCGGGTGCTCAAGATGCTCGTCATTCACGACTTGGTGGAGATCGACGCCGGCGACACCTACGCCTACGACACGGCGGGCATGGTCGATCAGCACGCCCGCGAATGCATCGCCGCGGAGCGGATTTTCGGTCTGTTGCCGCCGGATCAGGCGGCGGACTTTCGAGCCGTGTGGGACGAGTTCGAGGCGCGCCAAACCCCCGAGGCCAAGTTCGCCGCCGCGTTGGACCGCGTGCATCCGATGCTACTCAACATCCTCACGCAGGGTCAAAAGTGGCGCGAACACGGCGTCACCCTGCCCAAGGTCATCGCGCGCAACCAACACGCCGCCGACGGCGCCGCCGCGGTCTGGCAGCACGCGTTGAAACTGGTCAACCAAGCGGTCGCCGACGGGCATCTGCCGGCCAAGTAGACTCCGCCTCCCCCTGCCCAGCGCTCGCTTCTCGCACAGCCCCCGCCGGGTCGTCGCTCAACTCAAGTCGCGCAACGAGCCGAAATCCGGGTCGTGCAGGCGCTTGTAGGTGCGCACGATCATGCCGTCGGTCAGCCCGGCCAACCAATCGCAAATGCGGCGCGCCTTGCCGGCCTCGGTTTCCTCCGCGTCGATGAGCCTGCCCACGTGCGGCGGCAGGATGTTGATCACCCGATCACCGCGGGCGACATAGTTGTCCCAGCACGAACGCCAGAGCGCAAACATGATGCGGCGCGCCTTGAACTCGATCTGCTGCAACTGCGGGCTCTCGAAGATGACGTCGTTGGCCATCCGCTTGTAAAACGCCGCCTCGTCCTCGGCCTCGGGCAGCACGAACATCTCGTAGCGATAACGGTTGGTCGCACCGCTCATGAAACAGTCGCGCTCACGCAGCCGGCACGACTGGATGAACTTCCCGATCTTGTCGGAGAACGCGTTCTCCAGTCGATCCGTGCGAATCGCCCGGACCAGCGTATCCAGATATTGCTGACGCTCGGGCCCGATGGCCTGTCCCGCGGCCCAGGTCTCGATGCGCTCGATGGTCAAAAACCCCGCCTTCACACCATCGACGATATCGTTGAGCGAATAGGCCACGTCGTCGGCCCAGTCCATGATCTGGCACTCGACGCTCTTGAAGCCATTGATGGCCTCGCCGACGTGCAACGCCCCGGGGATCGGCGCGCCTCCAAAAACAAAACTCCGGTAGGTCGCCTGGGGATCGTAGAGGAAGTGATTGCGCGGAACCTCGGTGAATTCGCTGAAGAGCTTTTTGTATTTCAACACGCCGTCCGCCAACGCGCGGGTCGGGCGCATGCCGCGCACACCGCTCTCGTTTTGATACATGGTTTCGGTGAGCAGATGCAGGGTCTGCGCGTTGCCCTCGAACCCGCCGTAGGGCTTCATCAATTCCTGCAACGTGCGCTCGCCGGAGTGGCCGAACGGCGGATGCCCGAGGTCGTGCGCCAGGCTGACCGCCTCGACGAGGTCGGGATCAATAAAAAACTCGTCCGTGAGCACGCCGCCGCGCGTGCGCAAAAACTGGCAGATCGAACGCCCGATCTGCGCCACCTCCATCGAGTGCGTCAGCCGCGTGCGATAGAAGTCGTATTCGCCCGACAAGAACACCTGCGTCTTCGACTGCAGCTTGCGAAAGGCGTGCGCGTGGATCACCCGATCGCGATCGATCTGAAACAGCGTGCGGTAATCGGGCCGGCGCGCCTCCCCGAGGTTTTCGCGATCGAAGTCGTTGTAGAAATGATTGGTCATGGTCGGCGCCGGATGACGCAGCCAACGTGATGCCCGCCCCCTGCGCAAATCCGAACCAACGCTCGACCCCGCGGGCGGCATCGCGCAACCTCCGCGCCATGAGCCGACCCGCCCTCGACATCAGTGAGTCCACGATCGAAACGCTCGTCGAACGCGCGCGCGCCGCCGCCGGCCACGCCTATGCCCCCTACAGCGAGTTTTCCGTCGGCGCGGCCGTGCTCACCGAATCCGGCGACATCGTCACCGGTGCCAACGTCGAGAACGCCTCGCTCGGCCTGTGCAACTGCGCCGAGCGCACCGCGGTCTTCGCCGCCGTGTCCGCCGGAGCGCGCAAGATCAACTGCGTGGTCATCCACACCCCGACGCCCACCCCCACCCCGCCGTGTGGCGCATGCCGTCAGGTCATCAACGAATTCGGCCCGCACGCCCGCGTGATCTCGGTCTGCGACGGCGCCGACCGCATCGACACGACGCTCGACGCGCTGCTGCCGGGCGCGTTTGGCCCTGGAAACCTAGACGACTAACCGCAACCGGTGGCAGCCACGACCTGTAGCAGCCGCGGTGACGCGGCTGGAAAATCGCCCGCGCCTCACGGCCCTCCGCCCCGCACCCAGCGCCCGACACGCTCGGTTCACTCCGCCGGACCGGCGAAGTAGTCGCGCACCATCGCGCCGACCTGATCGAGCGGCACCTCGTGCTCGCTGCGGTCGCCGAGGTCGCGGATCTTGACGACGCCGCGGGCCAACTCGTCGCCACCGTAGATGATCGCGAGCTTCGCGCCCGACTCGGCGGCGGCCTTGAATTGTTTGCCGAAGGCCACGTCCTTGAGCGGATACTCCACGCGGAAACCCGCCGCGCGCAGCGCGCCGATGCCGCCGAAGGCCGCCTTGCGCTCCGCCTCGCCGCCGATGACCACGTAGATGTCGGTCCCCTGCGAGACGTCGGGCATGAGGCCCCGTTGCTCGAGCAACAGGCCGAAGGTCATGTCACCCATGCCGAAGCCCACCGCCGGCAGGTCCGGGTAACCGAGCTTGCCGACGAGATTGTCGTAACGACCGCCGCCGGCCAGCGCACGCAGCTCGCCCTTGCGGTCGAAAGCCTCGAACACGAAGCCGGTGTAGTAGGCCAGCCCGCGCACCACGCCGAGGTCGACCTGGATGAAGTCGGCCAGCCCCATCGCCGCGAGGTTGTCGAGCAGGCGACGCCACTCGGCCAGCCGAGCCGCCAGCTTATCCGACGTGACGCCGGCCAGCACGTTTTCCAATTCGGCCAGCGACTTGATTGCGAGGAACGCGAGCACCTTGGCCTTCAGGTCGGCGGGGATTTCGCCGAACTGCTCGGCGTAGCCCTTGAAGGCGTCGTCGCCGAGTTTTTCAAAACGATCAACCGCGCCGAGCACCGCCCGGATGCGCGCCTCGTCGAGCCCCAGCGTCTCAAGGTAGTAAAACCACAGATTGCGGTCGCTGAGCCGCACGTAGAAGTCCTCGGCGGCCAGGCCAAAGCCTGTCATGCACTGCACCAGCATGGAGATAAGCTCGGTCTCGGCCTCGATGCCGGCCTCGCCGAAGATGTCGGCATTGAGCTGGAAGAAGCAGCGACCGCGGCCCTTCTGCATGCGCTCGTAACGGTAAAACTCGGCGATGCTATACCACTTGATCGGACGCTTGAGGGCGTTGGCCTTGGCGCCGACCATGCGGCAAACCGTCGGGGTCATCTCGGGACGCAGCGCGACCTCGCGCCCCCCCTTGTCGGTGAAGTTGAAGAGCTGGGCCTCGATCTCCTCGCCGGACTTGGTCTTGTAAAGCTCCAGCGGCTCGAGCACGGGCGCGTCGTATTCCTGAAAACCGAACGCGGTCGCCGTCTGCCGCCACAGGCGGAAGATGTGGTTCCGGCGCGCCAAGGCGTCGGGATAGAACTCGCGGAAACCGGGAAGCGACTGGAACTGGGCCATAAAACCGCCGACCTTGTAAAACCTCCGCCCCGAGGGCGAACCGAAAAAGCGCCCCGGCGACTCATCCGCGGCAGGCTGTTGCCGAGCGCTAGACGGGCACCTCCGACACTGGGCGCCTTCTGCCCCACTGCACCATTGCCATGCAGTTCTCGCGCCCTTCCACCCCGCATGAATCGGGCGCAAAAAAAACCGGACCCACGGGAGTCCGGCTTGAAAGTATTTTGCGGGGATTGGTCCGCCCCGGCGGATCGGCTTAGAGCTGGTTGATGTCCAGCTTCTTGAGCATCTGCTTGAGAATCTTGCCGGACTTGAACTTCACCACGGCGCGCTCCGGGATGACCACCTCGGCGGTGGGCTTGTTCGGGTTGCGGCCGATGCGCGACTTGCGGCGCTGCACTTCAAGCACGCCAAAGTTGCGCAGCTCGACGTTACGACCTTCGGCCAAGGCCTTCATGATGATGTCCAGCGTCATTTGGACGGTGGCCACGACTTCTTTCTGCGGAAAGCCGGTCTTCTCGTAGATTTCCAGGACGATCTCTCGTTTGGTCAGGTTGGCGGGCATGATGTGTTACGTTGGTGGGTTAAGGTTGAGGGTTGTTAGGTAAGTTATTTTCAAATCAAGCATTACGTCAAACGTGATGATGAAGTAATCCTTAATTTACTATTAATAAACGAATTAACGGGTAATCATAAACAAAATTCCGCCCCAAACCACTTAAATTTAAGTGTTTTCATGGCTTGCCATCAAACCACAAACTCGCTCAGCGGCGCAGCTTCCATTCTTAGAATCGTCCGAACCACGCTTGCCAAGCCACCCGCGGGCGCATCCCTTCATCCCTCCCTCTCCCACAGCCGCCTCATGCCCGATCCCGTCGCCGTCAACTCCATGTTCGCCCGCATCGCCCGCCGTTACGACGCGGCCAACCGCCTGCTGAGCGGCGGCACCGACGTCTGGTGGCGGCGACGACTGGTGTCCGAGGTCAAGTCGGGACAACCCCGCGACATCCTCGATCTGGCGACCGGCAGCGGCGACGTGGCCTTCGCGTTGGCCGACGCCCTGCCGGCCGGCACGTCCATCACCGGCATGGACTTCTGCCAACCCATGCTGGACGAAGCCGTCGCGAAACAAACCGCGCGAGGAACCGGGGAGCGCATCACCTTCCGCCAAGGCGACGGCATGAACCTGCCGCTGCCCGACGCCGCCTTCGACGCGGTCACCGTATCCTTTGGTCTGCGCAACATGGCCGACCGCCACCGCGCACTCTCTGAAATGCATCGCGTGCTGCGCCCCGGCGGCCGCGTGCATGTGCTGGAGTTTTCCCAGCCGCAGCTCTGGTTCCGCCCGCTCTATTACTTTTACCTGAAACACATCCTGCCGCACATCGCGGGCTGGGTCACCGGCGACAAGCAGGCCTACGACTACCTCTGCGGCTCGATCGAGCACTACCCCGACCATGTCGCCATGCGCGACGAGGTGTTGCGCGCCGGCTTCAACGACGTCCGCGTGATTCGATTCACCTTCGGCATCGTCGCCCTGCACATCGGCCAGAAGCAGGCCTGACCTCCCTCCCCTCCCCCGCGGAGCCGAAGCACACTTCGCCTCCGTGTGCCTCACGCGCCACGCCAACCAGCCGGGCAGCAGGCGCCCGGCGGACTCAGTTGAACGACTTGCCGCAGCCGCAGGTGCTTTGGGCGTTAGGGTTCTTGATCTCGAAGCCCTTGCCCTGAAGACCGTCGTCGAAGTCGATCTCCGTGCCCTGCAGATAGGCCAGGCTCGCCGGGTCGACCACCATCACCACACCCTCGCTCTCCAGCTTCGTGTCGTCGGCCTTGGGCTCGTCAAACGACATACCGTATTGAAAGCCCGAGCAGCCGCCGGACTCGACCAGCACGCGCAACGGACGCCCCTCGGCGTCGTGTTCCTTTTGCATGGTGCGCACTTGGGCGGCGGCGCGTGACGTCAAAGTAATCATGCCCCAACTTCGCGCCTCCCGCCGCGCCTGTCAACCCGTGTAGCAGCTTCCATGCTAGCTCGAATTTCCCCGCTTGCCAGAGCCCCGTCCGAAGCCATGCTCCGCCGCCAGTGGCCTCCATCAAACACATCTTTAACGA
Source organism: Verrucomicrobiota bacterium (assembly GCA_030601755.1). GTDB lineage: Bacteria > Verrucomicrobiota > Verrucomicrobiia > Opitutales > Opitutaceae > JAUWBF01. The sequence continues at coordinate 12,465 of JAUWBF010000046.1, forward strand.
GCTGCACTACGAGATGGTTCGCACCATCGCCGAAGGCGGCATGGGCGTTGTCTATCAGGCACTCCAGCGCGGAGCCGGCCAGTTCAAAAAGGTCGTCGCCGTGAAGCTGATCCGCGAGGAATACTCCACCATCCCCGAGTTTCAGAATAATTTCATCGGGGAGGCGCGCCTCGTGGCCGACCTCATCCACACCAACATCGTCCAGACCTACCACCTCGGCCAGATCGGCGGCCAATACTTCATGGTCATGGAGTATGTGAACGGCGTGAACCTCGAGCAGTTCCTCGACCGCCACCGTCAGGTCGGACGCGTCATCCCCGTCGACCTCGCCGCCTTCATCGTCTCGCGCGTCGCCCGCGGCCTCACCTACGCCCACCAGAAATGCGACGCCGACGGCAACCACCTCGGCATCGTGCACCGCGACATCGGTGCCAAGAACATCATGATCGCCTTCGAGGGCGACGTGAAGCTCACCGACTTCGGCATCGCGAAGGCCTTCAACCTCATGTATAACGAGGAAGGCCAGGTCGTCGCCGGCAAGGACGAGTATCTCTCCCCCGAGCAGGCCACCCGCTCCATCACCGACGCCCGCGCCGACATCTTCCCCCTCGGCATCGTGCTCACCGAGCTGCTCCTCGGCTACAACATCTTCCGCGCGGCCGACCGCCTCGACTCGCGCCGCAACATTCTCGAGCTGCCCATCCCCAAGTTCTCCACCCTCCGGCCGGACATCGACGTCAAGCTCGAGGCCATCATCCAAAAGGCGCTGCAACGCGAGCGCGACAAACGCTACTCGACCGCCGCCGAGCTCCTCAACGACCTCGAGGTCTATCTCTACAGCGACGGCTACGGCCCCACCAACGAAAAGCTGGGCGTCTACCTGCAGGAGTTGATGCGTTGATCCGGACAACCGAACCCATTCTCCCCCGCCCCAGGGAACTCAGCCACCCATGAGCGGACCATCCTTCAGTCAGGACCTGCGCCAGCGCCAGACCCAGTCGCTGGTGCTGGCCCCCCAACTGCGCCAGTCCCTGAAAATCCTTCAGGTCGCCGCGCTCGACCTGCGCTCCGTCATCCAAGAGGAACTCCAGGCCAACCCAACCCTGGAGGAACTCTCCGGCGACGGCGTCAGCCTCGACGAGGAACGCGACAAACTTTCCGCCAACGACGACGCCTCCGCCAACGACAACGGCGACCAGGCCGACTCCGGCTCCGACAGCCTCGATTTTAGCAAGGAATTCGAGATCCTCGGCAAACTCGACGAAGACTGGCGCGACTACATGTCGCAGGCCGGCGGCTCCCAACCCTACACCTCCGAGGACGCCGAGCGCCGCCAGCACTTCTTCGACTCCCTTGTCGCCGAGACCTCGCTGCAGGAACACCTGCTCCGCCAGGCCGACCTCGACGAACTCGCTCCCGAGGTCCGCGCCGCCCTCGAGCACCTCGTTGGCGACCTCGACGAACGCGGCTTCATCAGCTCCAGCGCCTCCGACCTCGCCCTCCAGGCCGGCCTCCCGCTCGACGCCATGCAGCAGGCCGTGAAGCTCCTCAAGACCTTCGAGCCCGCCGGCATCGGTGCCAAGGATTTGACCGAGTGCCTCCTCCTCCAGCTTCAGGCCAAGGGTCGCGGCGACTCGCTCGCCGCCCGCATCGTGCGCGACCACTTCCAACTCCTCACCCGCCGGCGCATCCCCGAGATCGCCCGCAAGACCGGTGCCCACGTCGACGACGTGCAGGACGCCATCGAGGAAATCGGCTCGCTCGACCCCGCCCCCGGCCGCCGCTACGCCGAGGACAGCAACCGCGTCGTCGTGCCCGACGTCATCGTCGAGAAGGACGGCGACGAGTGGAAGATCGTCCTCAACAACGACTACATCCCCCGCCTGCGCATCTCCAACACCTACCGCGAGATGATCGCCCGCGGCACCATCACCAAGCAGGAGCGCGACTACCTGCGCGAGCGCATCCGCTCCGGCAAGTTCATCATCAACTCCATCGAGCAGCGCCAGCAGACCATCGAGCGCATCACCCGCGAGATCATCAAGGTCCAGCGCGAGTTCTTCGAGGAAGGCGTCTCCAAACTCCGCCCGCTCACCATGACGCAGATCGCCGACGCCGTCGGCGTGCACGAGACCACCGTCAGCCGCGCCATCGCCAACAAGTTCATCAAGACCCCGCACGGCGTCTTCGACCTGAAGTATTTCTTCACCCCCGGCTACGCGGCCAGCAGCGGCGAGTCCGTGTCCAACACCAGCGTGAAGGAAATGATCAGCGACCTCATCAACGTCGAGGACCGCAGCCACCCGCTCAGCGACCAGGACATCGTGGTGAAGCTCCAGGAAAAGGGCATCAACATCGCCCGCCGCACCGTCGCCAAATACCGCGAGGAACTCGGCCTGCTCCCCAGCAACCTGCGGCGAGAATACGTCTGACGGGAGCCAACTCCGAACCGTGGTTTGCGTGGGCCGGACCTTGGTCCGGCCGTGTTTGAGGAACCCGAACCAAGGTCGTGGATTTACGTCGCCGCGGCCTCACCAAGGTGAGGCTACATTGCGGGACAACCACGCCCCACCTCCAGCCACAGGCCATTTCCAAAGGAACCGCAGCTGACTCGTAGGGGCTTTGCTCGCAAAGCCCGATGGGCATAGGCCTGCGGCTGGGATCGCTTTAGCCATGACGACGAACGGGCCGCGCGGCGCGGCCCCGACGGTCCCCTACGCGATGAAATCGATGACCGCGTCGCCTCCACCGTCCCAAAACCGAAGAGCGCGGCGATCCATCCGCCAAGCTCTTCGATCTCACAGAAACTCGCCGCTCAGGACTGCACCAGCCGGCCGCCCAGCACGCGAGTCGCGGCCAGTTCATCGGGATCGATTTCCGGATCGGTCATCTTGCCGAGGTGGATGATGTTCAGCTCGCGGTTGGTGCAATCCATGATCGCCTTGCGCACCACGCCGCTGAGTTCCTGATAATTGCCGCGCCACATCTGTTTGATCAGCCAGGCGAGCGCCAGCGGGTGGATCGAGCGCACCCGGTAGGCCGGGAAGATCGCCGTCAGATCCATCAAAAACTTGCGGACCAAGGGCTCGATGTCGTCGCGGCGCTCGCGCAGCGGCGGCACGCGCACCACCGCGGGCATGACGAACAAAAGCTCCTCGAGGAATGGACAGTCGATGCCCTGGCCGTGTTCGTCGCACTCGGCCGCCGCGAAGACCAGCCGCAGGGGACGATCCCGGTCCCGACGACGCCGGGCGATGCGCAAGTATTCGATCAGTTGCGACTGCTGCGCCGGGGGCAGCTTTTCGACATCGGGAAGGAAAAAGGTTCGCGGCGCGCCCTCGTTGAGGCGATCCAAGGAACAGGCGTTGGCCAACCCCTCGGTGGTGATCTCGTGGTGAGAAAGAATCACCGGATAGCCGCCGGGATCGCCGGACATGGCCTGATACTCACGGGCCAGCAGTTCAAACTCCGTGCCCGGTTCACCGCGCAGGATGACGCCCAGCGGATCCTGCCGGGCTTTCCACAACTGACTGAGCACGCCGCGCATCTGCGGACTGCGCGCGATCACGTGAAGCGGGCGGTAGTTGCACTCGTCGGCCGCCCAGGGAATCGCGGAGCCCGACGCCGTGTCCGGCACGGGGATCTTGGCCGCCTGATCAAGCAGCCGCCGCAGCGCGTCCAAAGCGCGGCGAGGATTGATCGGCTGAAGCAGGGCTTCGTTCAACCCGCGTGAAAACAATGGGAGAACGTCATCGACCTGCTCGCGGGCGGCCAGCAACAGAATCCGCGTGTCCGGAGACAGTCGCCTGACCGTGCTGATCAGACTGCCCGAGTCGGAGCCGGGCGCCTTGATGGTGCCATGGGAAAGCACGCACAGTTGACAGGAACGCGAGGCCAGCACGCGCTGCACCTCGTCGCCATCCGGACAAGCCGCCACGTGGGCGCCTAGGTCCGTGAGGAGGAGGGAAAACAGACTGCGCAGACTCGCATCGGAAATACAGACGACAACGTTGGGCGACATGCCGAAGGGGAAAGGGAAACGGGAACCCCGGAGTCGATCATGGAGTTCCCGGTTTCCAAATTAGTAGGGGCGGCCGCGGAAGAAACGAATCGGGCGTCCGGGCTGGGGAACCGCGGGGGCGGGCTGCGCGGCCGGAGCCGGCGCGGGGGCGGTTGCTTCGCCGGCGGGCTGAACGGCGGGCACCTCGGCCACAACGGGAGCGGCGACCGGCGCGGGCGCGGGAGCCGCCGGACGCTGGCTGATGGTCGGCAACTGCGCGAGCGCCTCCGGCGTCAGGTGCTTCATGGTCATGTTGGTGACCATGCGGGTCGAGGCCATGTTGGCCTTGTCGCCGGCCAGAATGAGCAGCACGAGCTGGTCGGTGCGACGCAGGAGCAGCCAGCGCTCGGAATAGCGCAGCACATAGTCGTCGCACGGGAGGAAGTTCTCGTCCATGGTCTCATACATGGCGGTGATGCGACGCTGGGCGTCGGCGAACACCTCCGGGCTGATGAACACCGGCATCCGGTTCACGTAGATCTGCCCCTCGAAACCGAAGAGGCAGACGCCTTCGATCCCGGGCAGGTCCAGAATGTTGTCGAAAAGTTTGCTGATTTCCATGGCTGCGGCGGACACTGGGTTAGGACTGGGCGATGATCTGGCGCATCTGGGCGACCACTTCGGTCACTCGGGCGCGGTTGTTGAGGATGACGCCGATCGCGCCGCCCTGATGGGGCATGCTGATCACCGTGAGCGACTTGCTCTGGATGTGCGCCTCGTGGAACTCCTCGAGTCCCAGCGACTCGCCGATCAGGCCGGCGACCTGTTGGAAGTAGATCAAGACGTTCGCGAGGACATCGACTTCGTTACCCTCCTGCACAAGCACGTCGCCCGCCTCGGAGCAGTGGACGTAGCCGAGGACATGAGGGGACTGCATTATCTGTTGGACCGCCGTGTTGTTTGGCATGGCTGATAGGTTGGTTTTCACGCGAATGCATTTTCTGCAGCTACCATGCCAGATTAGGAGCATGTTACTTTTTCATCATCGCGTCACACCGGCGGCCTCCTACCGGGCACGAGTGAGGTTTTCGCCTTTGACAGGCCGCGAGGCCGCTCGTTACGTCACACGCCCAATCCGGCGGCGGTCACTCATTTAACCTGCAAATCATGGCTTCGTCCCTACTCGGCTACTTTTCCAACGACATCGGCATCGACCTCGGCACCGCCAACACGCTCGTCTACGTGAAGGACAAGGGCATCGTCCTGCGCGAACCGTCCGTGGTGGCCCTCGACACCCAGAGCCGCAAGGTCCGCGCGGTCGGCGACGAGGCCAAGCGCATGCTCGGCCGCACCCCCGGCAACATCACCGCCATCCGCCCCATGAAGGACGGCGTCATCGCCGACTTCGACGTCACGGAGGCGATGCTCAAGTATTTCATCCGCAAGACGCACAACAACGCCCTGCGCGTCGCCCCCCGCGTCGTCATCGCCATTCCCTCCGGCATCACCGAGGTCGAGCGCCGCGCGGTCAAGGACTCCGCCACCCACGCCGGCGCCCGCTACGTGCACATGATCCCCGAGCCCATGGCCGCCGCCATCGGCGTGGGCCTGCCGATCGACGAGCCCGCCGCCAACATGATCGTCGACATCGGTGGCGGCACCACCGAGATCGCCATCATCTCCCTGTCCGGCATCGTATTCAGCAAATCGATACGCGTGGCCGGCGACGAGCTGGACAACTCCATCGTCAACTACATGAAGCGCGCCTACAACCTGCTCATCGGCGAACGCACCGCCGAGGAGATCAAGATGCGCATCGGCTCCGCCTACCCGCTCGACGAGGAGCTCACCATGGAGGTCAAGGGCCGCGACTCCGTGGCCGGCCTGCCCAAGACCATCCACATCACCTCGCAGGAGATCCGCGAGGCCCTCAGCGATCCGATCGCCTCCATCGTCGACGCCGTGCGCAGCACGCTCGAGCGCTGCCCGCCCGAGCTCTCGGCCGACCTCGTCGACCGCGGCTTCGTCATGGCCGGCGGCGGCGCGCTCATCCGCGGCATCGACCGCCTGCTCAGCGAGAAGACCGGCCTGCCCGTCATCGTCGCCGACGACCCGCTCTCCGCCGTGGCCAACGGCACCGGCGCCGTGCTCGACGACCTCAACTGGGTGCTCGAAAACGTCTGAGCATTTCCGAGTCCGTCGGCGGTTCGAATAAAGGCTCGCGAAGCGGCCCGGATTCCGCCGACCTTCGCCCACCGTGCCGTCCCCCCGCATCGACCAAGCCCGCCCCTATCTGACCCTGGGCATTGTCCTGCTCGCCTGGCTGGTGCTGCCCACGGTCTTCAAGCGCGTGCTGCGCGTCAGTTTCTACGAGTTGCAGGCACCGGTTGAGATCAGCTTCTCCTACCTGCGCGACCTGCAGGATTTCTGGGCGCTCAAGACCCGTTCGAAAAACGAAATCATCGAGGCCGCCCGCGACCAGGCCCGCGGGCTCGGCGCCGCCTACGAGGTCACCTTGCAGGAAAACACCGCCCTGCACGCCGAGATCGAGCGACTCGAGACCTTGCTGCGCCTGCCGTCCCAGGTTGACTACCGTTCGGAGCCGGCGCGCGTGGTGCTGCGCGACTTCAACGCCTGGTGGCAACGCATCACCATCCGCAAGGGCTCGACCCAAGGCATCACCGTCGGCTCGCCGGTCATCTACGCCGGCGGCGTCGCCGGGCGCGTGACCGAGGTGCACGCCTACACCTCGGTGGTCGAGCTCATCAGCAGCCCCGGTGTGCGCATCGCGGCGACGTTCGAGGGCGACACGCGTCCCGTCGGCTTTCAAGGCGGAGTCAACGCCCCGTTCGTCGCGCCGCGCGGTCGCGTCGAATTCGTGCCGCTCGACATCTTCGCCACGGCCGCGCAGCCGCGCCGACTGGTCACCTCCGGGCTCGGCGGCGTCTATCCGCCGGGCCTCGCGCTCGGGCGCGTCGTCTCGCTGGAGACCGACACCGACGGCCTGTTCAAGACCGGCGGCGTGCAACTCGATCCCCGCCTCGGCGAGCTCAACGAGGTCGTCGTGCTCGTTCCCCTGCCCTCCGCCCCATGAACCGGGCGGTCCGCCAATACGTCGTCATCACCGTCACCGCGCTGGGCCTCGCGCTGCTCATGCGCGTTTGCAACCACCACCTCGCCCCGCTGCACATTTCCCTCGGCGCGGGCGGACTGCTCATCACCTACGCCGCGTTGCGGCTGCACGCCAAGGCCGCGATGGCGGCGGCCTTCACCATCGGGCTCGGTCTCGATGCGGCCTCGCCCGTGCCGTTCGGGCAAAACGCCCTGCTGCTGCTCACCGCCGTCTGCCTTGTGCTCGGCGTGCGCCACCGCCTGCCCCGCGAGGAACTCGCCGTCGGCATCGCGGTCGCGGTGGTCATCAACCTATTCCTGCTCATCGCCCGCACGCTCGCCTTCGCCGACGCCTGGCCCGACCCGTCGGCCGGCTGGCTGCGAGTGTTCAGCGACCTGGTGGCGTCGCAGGTCTTCGTCGCGCTCATCGCCCCGTGGTTCTTTTCGCTGCAACGCCACAGCCTCGTCTGGCTCGGCGCCGACTCCGTGCAAACCCCGGTCACCCGCTACGGATAACGCGCTATGGCAGACATCATCACACCGCGCCCCGGCGGCCTCGTCGAATCCCACCGCAGCTTCGATCCGCGCGTCATCCTCTTCTACTTCGTTCTCGCCGGACTCCTGCTGACGCTCGCCATCGGCCTCGCCTACCAGCAGCTCATCAAGTCCGACTACTATCACGAAAGCGCCAAGGTCCAGAACCAGCGCCGCATCCTCATCCCCGGACCGCGCGGCAACATCTACGACCGCGAGGGACGCCTGCTCGTCGGTAATCGCGCCCGCTTCGCCGTCACGCTTTACCTCGACGAACTCCGCCCCGAATTCCGCCGCGAATACCTGCGCATCCGCAACAACTACCGCGAAGCCGACGACGCCGGCCTGCCCTCCGCCGGACAGATCGAAATCCTCGCCCGCCACAGCGTCGTCCAGCGCTACCTCGATCAGGTCAACCGTATCATTGATCGCACCGAGAAGGTCGATTCGCGCGACCTCCACCGCCACTACCTGCAACAGCGCCTGCTCCCCTTTGTCCTGATCGAGGACCTCACGCCCGAGGAATACGCCCGGCTCTACGAACAGCTCCCCGTCACCTCGCCGCTGCAGCTCTACACCTCCAGCACGCGCTACTATCCCTATGGCGCGGCCGCCGCGCACACCCTTGGCTACGTCTCGATCAACAACGCCATCGAGGCCTCCGAGGACTTCCCCGGCTCCGACCTGCGCACCTTCAAGATGAAGGGAGCCATCGGCCGCAACGGCCTCGAGGCCGAGTTCGACGACCGCCTCCAAGGCGAGACCGGCGGCATCATCTACCGCGTCGACCCCTCCGGCTACCGTGTCGAGCCGCCGCTCGAAAAACGCACACCCGTGCAAGGTGGCAGTCTGACCGTCACCCTCGATATCGACATGCAGATCGCCGCCGAGAAAGCCATGGGCGAACTCGGCCTTGCCGGCGCCTGCGTAGCCCTCGACGTGCGCACCGGCGAGGTGCTGACCCTCGCCAGCCTGCCCGCCTACGACCTCAACGACTTTTCCCCGCGCCTCGGCCAGGCCACCGCCGCGCAGATCAACGAGCAGGGCGCCTGGATCAACCGCGCCACCCAGGGCCTCTACCCGCCCGGCTCCACCTTCAAGCTCATCACCGCCCTCGCCGGCCTGCGCGCCGGCACCATCACCCCGCTCAGCGTCGTCGAGTGCACGGGTGCCTACCGCGTCGGCGGTCGCATCTTCGTCTGCAACAACCACCGCGACCGCGGCGACATCGACCTCCTCCACGCCATCGAAAAGAGCTGCAATACCTTCTTCTATCACTACGGCCTCGCCACCGGCCCCGACGCCATCGCCATCGAGGCGCGCCGCTTCGGACTCGACGACCCCACCGGCATCGAGCTCCCCCACGAAGCCCGCGCCATGATCATCCCCGACCCGGCTTGGAAAAAGGAGCGCCGCGGCGAGCCGTGGTATGCCGGTGACACCGCCAACGTGTCCATCGGCCAGGGCGATATCGCCGTCACCCCGTTGCAAATGGCCACCGTCATCGCCGGCCTCGCCCGCGGTCGCACCAACATCAGTCCGCACATCCTGCATGACCCGTCGCGCCCCGTGCAAAACCCGCCGCGCCTCGATCTGCCGACCTCGCAACTCATGCCCTTCTACGCTGGCATGCAGGCCGTGCCCATCACCGGCACCGCCCGCATCATGAACACCCCGTTCATGAAGATCCAGGGTCTCACCATCGCCGGCAAGACCGGCACCGCCCAGAAACGCACGCCCAAGGGCACGCTCAACTTCGCCTGGTTCGTCGGCTACGCCCCCGTGGAAAACCCGCAGGTCGCCGTCGCCGTCATGATGGAGGGCGACACCCCCGGCGAGGACACCGGCGGCGGCCGCTTCGCCGCCCCCATCGCCAACGCCGTGCTCAAGGTCTGGCACGCCAAACAAGCCGCGCCCGCCGTTGACTCCGACGCCCCCGCGCCCTCGTCTGGACCGTGACCATGTCCAGCAACGCCCCCCGCGCCGACGGCCGCCAGGCCGATCAACTCCGCACCGTCACCTTCGAGGCCGACATCGCCCCCCACGCGACCGGCTCCGTGCTCGTCTCCTTTGGCAAGACCCGCGTCATCTGCGGCGCCACCATCGAGAACAACGTGCCCACCTGGATGAAGCAGCAGCGCGTGCCCGGCGGCTGGCTCACCGCCGAGTATTCGATGCTCCCCTACAGCACGCACGACCGCAAGCAGCGCGACAGCTCCAGGGGCAAGGTCGACGGCCGCTCCATCGAGATCCAGCGCCTCATCGGCCGCTCCCTGCGCGCCGTCATCGACCTCGACAAGCTCGGCCAAAAAACCCTCTGGCTCGACTGCGACGTCCTCCAAGCCGACGGCGGCACCCGCACCGCCGCCATCACCGGCGCCTACGTCGCCGCCCGCCTTGCCGTGCAAAAACTCATGGACGAGGGCGCGCTGAAGGAAAACCCCCTCTCCGATTCCGTGGCCGCCGTCAGCGTCGGCGTCGTCGGCGGCACACCCATGCTCGACCTCGCCTACGTCGAGGACAAGGACGCCGAGGTCGACGCCAACATCGTCATGACCGGCCAAGGCCGCTTCGTCGAAGTGCAAGCCAGCGGCGAGGAAGCCACCTATACGCCCGACGAATTGCAGACGCTCATCGCGCTCGGCCAAAAAGGCCTCAAGGACCTCGCCGCCGCACAGACCGCTTTCCTCGGCAAAAAGCTGCTCGGCAATCTCAAGCTCGGCGGACTCTGACCAACGCCGCCCCGTCGCCACCGGCGCGCGAGGGCGCTCAGCCCGCTTTCTTCAAATCCTCGCGCAGTTGCCTGAACCGCCCGGCCTCGGCCGCCTGCACAAAGCCCTCCGTCCGACTTTTGAGCTGTTCCCAGCGCGCGCGGATCTGCTTGGCCTCCAGCTCGCTCACCTGCTGATCCGCCGCAGCCGCCGCGATCACGCTCAGCATGTCGGCGAACTCCTGCACGATGCCGCTCGTCACGTGCATCAGCTCCTCGGTCGGCGCGTGCGCCTTCGGATTCGGAATATAAAAACCGCCCGCCGATTCGCAGACCCACTGCGCCAACCGTTTGTCGCCGGTGCTCTGGATGAGCTTTTCCAGACGATCCAACGGGTTGTTCGCCCCGCTGCCGCCGGTCGTGTCCTGGGGCGGCTCGGCCCACTTGTAGATCAGCGACAAGGACAGCCCCAGATCGGACGCGATCTGCTTGGCGCTCGTGCGCTTCAGGATGTCCTTGAACAGCTCATGAGATTGCATGCGCGCCAGACTGCGCGCTCATAAGCCAAAGGCAATTCCTCACAGCAGTCCGCTTACGTTTACGTTAAGATAAGTTTTCGGCGTGCCAAGGCCCCCCCCCGTGTGGCAGTTTCGACGCTTCCATGAACATCCACGAGTATCAGGCCAAGGCCCTCTTCGAGAAGTTCGGGGTTCCCGTCCCCAAGGGAGCACCCGCGAAGTCCGCGGCGGAGTATGACTCCGCCCTCGCCCAACTCCCGGACGGACCGACCATGGTCAAGTCCCAGATCCATGCCGGCGGACGCGGCAAGGGCACCTTCACCGACGGCTTCAAGGGCGGCGTCAAGTTCTGCAAGACCAAGGCCGACGCCAAGGAAATGGCCGGCAACATGCTCGGCAAGACCCTCGTCACCGCGCAGACCGGCGCCGCCGGCCGCAAGGTCCAGACCATCTATTTCACCGTCGCGAGCGACATTAAGAAGGAATACTACCTCGCCATCCTCCTCGACCGCGCCACCTCCAAGCCCGTCATCGTCGCCTCCACCGAGGGTGGCGTCGAAATCGAGAAGGTCGCCCACGAGACCCCCGAGAAAATCTTCAAGGTCTTCATCGACCCCGCCTACGGCCTCGCCGACTACCAAATCCGCGAACTCATCTTCGGCCTCAAGCTCAACGCCACCGAGTCCAAGAACGCCGCCAAGCTCATCAAGAACCTCTACGCGATGTTCTGGGAAACCGACGCCTCCATGGTCGAGGTCAACCCCATGATCACCACCCCCGACGACCAGGTGCTCGCCCTCGACGCCAAGGTCTCCTTCGACTCCAACGCCCTCTACCGCCACCCCGAGATCGTCGCCCTCCGCGACCTCAACGAAGAGGACCCCAAGGAAATCGAAGCCTCCAAGTTCGACCTCGCCTACATCGCCCTCGACGGAAACATCGCCTGCCTCGTCAACGGCGCCGGCCTCGCCATGTCCACCATGGACATCATCAAGCACTACGGCGGCAACCCCGCCAACTTCCTCGACGTCGGCGGCGGCGCCTCGAAGGAAAAGGTCGTCGCGGCCTTCAAGATCATCCTCGGCGACGCCAACGTGAAGGGCATCTTCGTCAACATCTTCGGCGGCATCATGGACTGCAACGTGATCGCCGAGGGCATCGTCCAGGCCGTCAAGGAAGTCGGCCTCAAGCTCCCCCTCGTCGTCCGCCTCGAGGGCAACAACGTCGCCGCCGGCAAGAAGACCCTCGCCGAGTCCGGACTCACCATCGTGTCCGGCGACACCATGGCCGACGCCGCCCAGAAGATCGTCAAACTCGTCGCCTGAAAAATTCTTACAGGAGCAAACGGAGAGAACAGAGTCCGCGCATCCCGTCCTCTCCGTTTCCTCCGTTACCTCCTGTAAAACACCGCATTTAAAATGAGCATCTTAATCTCTCCCGAAACCAAGATCATGGTCCAAGGCATCACCGGTGCCTTCGGCGGCAAGCACGCCCAGCTGTCCATCGACTACGGCACGCAGGTCGTCGCCGGCGTCACGCCCGGCAAGGGCGGCCAGTTCTTCGAGCACTCCGGCGTCAAGGTGCCGATCTTCAACACCGTGGCCGAGGCCGCGGCCGCCACCGGCGCGACCGTCTCCGCCATCTTCGTGCCGCCGCCCTTCGCCGGCGACGCCATCCTCGAGTGCGCGGCCGCCGGTCTCGACCTCGCGATCTGTATCACCGAAGGCATTCCCGTTAAGGACATGATCCGCGTGAAGCGCGCCATGACCGGCAGCAAGACCCGCCTCATCGGCCCCAACTGTCCCGGCCTCGTCACCCCCGGCACCGGCGACGGTTCCAAGGGCGGCTGCCGCATCGGCATCGCCCCCGGCTACATCCACAAGAAGGGCCACGTCGGCGTCGTTTCCCGCTCCGGCACCCTCACCTACGAAGCCGTTTACCAGATCACCTGCAAGGGCCTCGGCCAGTCGACCTCCGTCGGCATCGGCGGCGACCCCGTCAACGGCACCAGCCACCTCGACGTGATCAAGCTCTTCAACGAAGACCCCGACACCAAGGGCATCATCCTCATCGGCGAAATCGGCGGCAGCGCCGAGGTCGAGGCCGCCCGCTGGATCAAGGCCAACTGCAAGAAGCCCGTCGCCGGCTTCATCGCCGGCGCGACCGCCCCAGCCGGTCGCCGCATGGGTCACGCCGGCGCCGTCGTCGGTGGCCACGAGGACACCGCCGAGGCCAAGATCGCCGTCTTCAAGGAGTGCGGCATCGAAGTCGCCGCGACCCCGACCGACATGGCCGACGCCCTCCTCCGCGCCGCCGAGCGCATGGGCGTCTCCCTCGCCTGATCGACAACTCAGTCCAACCTTCCAAGGCCCGCCCTCACCGGCGGGCCTTTTTCGCGTCCACCCTTCACCCGAGCCACACGGCTGCTCTCGGAAACGGCCCTCACCTTGACTCACCTTTCCAAGCGGCTTTGATGGGTGCAGCCCGCAACGCAACCCCCTGCCCCATCATGAAATCCGCGGAAGGCTCCGTCCTACTCCCCGCCTGCGTGGCCGCCATCGGCGGTTTCCTCTTCGGTTTCGACAGCGGTGTCATCAATGGCACCGTCAGCGCCCTGACCAAGGCCTTCGGATCAAGCTCCGCGGTCACCGGGTTCAACGTCGCCTCCATGCTGCTCGGCTGTGCCGGCGGTGCCTTTTTGGCCGGGCGAATCGCCGACGCGTTTGGTCGCCGCGCCACGCTGTTCGCCTCCGCGCTTTTGTTTGCGCTCAGCGCGTGGGGCTCGGGCATCGCCGATGGCTCGACCGAATTTGTCATCTACCGCCTCATCGGCGGATTCGCCGTCGGTGCGGCCAGCATCATCTGCCCCGCCTACATCTCCGAGATCGCTCCGGCCGACAAACGCGGCCGGCTCGCCACCCTGCAGCAACTCGCGATCGTGCTGGGCCTCTTCGCGGCCTTCCTGAGCAACTACCTCATCGCCCGCTTTTCCGGTGGCGCGAGCGAGGTGTGGATGCTCGGTCACCAAGCGTGGAGCTGGATGTTCTGGATCGAAATCGTCCCCGCCGCCGCGCTTTTCCTCGGCCTGCTGCTGATCCCCGAGTCGCCCCGCTACCTCGTCGCGGCCGGCCGTCAGGAGGAAGCCGCCCGCGTATTCGAAAAACTGGGACACACCCACGACGGTGCCGCGAAGGTCGCCGAGGTTGGGAAGACCCTCGTGCACGACCGCAAGCCCAGCTTCCGCGACCTGCGCGACTCCCGCTCGGGTCGCATCCACGGCATCGTCTGGGTCGGCATCATCATTGCCGCCCTGCAACAGCTCGTCGGCATCAATGTCGTGTTCTACTACGGCGAAGTGCTCTGGCGCGCCGCCGGTTTCTCCGAGGCCGACGCGCTCAAGATCAACGTCATCGGCGGCGTCATCAACATCACCGCCACCCTCGTCGCCATCGCCCTGATCGACCGCCTGGGCCGCAAGCCCCTGCTCATCGTCGGCTCGGTCATGATGACCGTGTTTCTCGGCATCCTCGCGGTGATCTTTGCCGGTGCCTCGCGCGATGCCTCCGGCGCGTTGCTGCTCGGCTCCGGCCAAGGCACTCTCGCCCTCATCGCCGCCAACCTCTACATCGTCGGCTTCGGCATTTCCTGGGGACCGGTCATGTGGGTGTTGCTCGGCGAGATTTTCCCCAACCAGATCCGCGGCGCCGCGCTCTCCATCGCCGGCCTGACCCAGTGGGGTGCCAATTTCCTCGTGACCATTACCTTCCCGGTGCTGTTGGGCGGCGTCGGTCTCGGCGGAGCCTACGGCATCTACACCGCCTTCGCCGCGTTCTCCGCCTGGTATGCGTGGAAGTTCATCCGCGAGACCAAGGGCAAGACCCTCGAGCAGATGAGCGCCGACAACGACGAACCGATCCGCGAGACCACCTGATTGATGGCGGGCGACCGGGGAGCCGGCAGTCCGCATCCGGCTTTTTATCGAGGCAATGGGAGCTGCCAGCGCGAGGGCGCGGCGATCACGCCTGCCCGCCTGATCCCGGTTCCGCCGGCGGCCAGACGTGGCCGGCGAGTTCCTTCGGCAATTGCTTCGGGTCCGTCGGGTAGATCAGCGACAGGTCCATCTGCGAGAGCGATCCCTGCAAAAATTCCAGTTCCTCGGGTGCGCCGACGACCAGCCAGAGCACGTCGGCGTCGGTGTCGTTGAATATCTGGCGTAGTTGCTCCGGGCCTACAAGCACGCCGCCGTGCCTCGGCACTGTCAACGTGTCCTCGCCGACGCGCAGGCGGCCCGTGCCCTCAAGCACGAAGAAAAACTCCTCCTGTCGGATGTGTTTGTGCAGCGTGTTGGCGCTGTGCGGAGGCAACCGCCACAGACGCGCGCTGAGGTTCTCGCTGCCGGTGCGCTCCAGAAAATCCGCGTTGGGGATCTTCATGAGATTCGACGGACGCCAATGCAGATCGTCCGGCGTGATGAGATGGTAGCCTTGGATCGGTTTCATAGTCAGAACAACTCGCCCTGCTCCAGCGACGCGCGTTTTTCCGGATCGAGCGTGCTCTTCGACAACAGCCACGCCAACGACGCCCCCGCGGTCGCCTTCTCGCGCGCCAGCCGGCCAAGCAGCAGCGCCCCAGCCAACGCATCGTAGAGCGCAGCATGGTAGCGCGCGCGATCCGGCGGGCACCA
>JAUWBF010000007.1 GCA_030601755.1 Verrucomicrobiota bacterium
GCTGGAGACCTTGACGTCCATGATGATGCCGGTGACGCCGGAGGGGACGATGAGGGAGGTGTCCTTCACGTCGGCGGCCTTCTCGCCGAAGATGGCGCGAAGGAGCTTCTCCTCGGGGGCGAGCTCGGTCTCGGACTTGGGGGTGATCTTGCCGACGAGGATGTCGCCGGGCTTCACCTCCGCGCCGATGCGGATGATGCCGTTGTGGTCGAGGTTCTTCAGCGCGTCTTCACCGACGTTCGGGATGTCGCGGGTGATTTCCTCGGGCCCGAGCTTGGTGTCGCGGGCGGTGACCTCGAACTCCTGGATGTGGATCGAGGTGAAGATGTCTTCCTTGAGCACCTTGTCGGAGATCAGGATGGCGTCTTCGAAGTTGTAGCCGTTCCAGGGCATGAACGCGACGAGCACGTTGCGGCCGAGGGCCATCTCGCCACGGTCGATGGAAGGACCGTCGGCGAGAATCTCGCCGGCCTTGACCTTCTGTCCCTTGTGGACGGTGGGGCGCTGGTTGAAGCACGTGCCGGCGTTGGAGCGCATGAACTTGCGGAGTTCATACACGTAGATGCCGTTCTTGGTGTCGGTCTTCGGGTTGCGCTCGAAGTTCTTCGGCAGGGTGCCGTCCTCGGAGACAACGATGCGGGTGGCGTCCACGGAGGCGACCACGCCGGCGATGTCGGAGACGACCACGAGCTTGGAGTCACGGGCGACGCGCTCCTCGATGCCGGTGCCCACGAAGGGGGACTCGGGCTGGAGGAGGGGCACGCCCTGGCGCTGCATGTTCGCACCCATGAGGGCGCGGTTGGCGTCGTCGTGCTCGAGGAACGGAATCATGCCCGCGGCGATCGAGATGACCTGCTTCGGGGAGACGTCCATGTAGTGCACCTCGGAGGCGTCGACCTCAAGGAACTCGCCGTCCTTACGAACGGTGACCTTGCCGACGAAGTGACCCTTGTCGTCGATCTCGGCGTTGGCCTGGGCGATGACCTTGGCCTCTTCCTGATTGGCGGTGAGATACTCCATCTTGTCCGTGACGCGACCGTCCTTGACGATGCGGTAGGGGGTCTCGATGAAGCCGAAGCGGTTGACCTGCGCGTAGGTGGACAGCGAGTTGATCAGACCGATGTTCGGACCTTCGGGAGTCTCGATGGGGCAGATGCGGCCGTAGTGCGAGGGATGCACGTCGCGAACCTCGAAGCCGGCGCGTTCGCGGTTGAGACCACCCGGACCGAGCGCGGAGAGACGACGCTTGTGCGTGACCTCGGCGAGGGGGTTGATCTGGTCCATGAACTGGGACAGCTGCGAGCGGGCGAAGAAGTCGCGGATGACGGTGGTCAGGGCCTTCGGGTTGATCAGCTTGTTGGGCGTGATCGAATCGACGGACTGATCATACATGGTCATGCGCTCGCGGACGAGGCGCTCGGTGCGGGAGAGGCCCTTGCGGCACTCGTTGGCGAGGAGCTCGCCGACGGTGCGGACGCGACGGGAACCGAGGTGGTCGATGTCGTCGACGACACCTTCACCCTTGCGGAGCTTCACCAGATACTGCGTCGACTTGATGATGTCGTCGCCGTTGAGGATGCGCTGCTCGAGATCGACGTCGGTGTTGAGCTTCTGGTTGATCTTGTAGCGGCCGACCTGACCGAGGTCGTAGCGCTTGGGATCGAAGAACAGACGCTTGAGGAGCGACTTGGCGTTGGCGGTGGTCGGGGGCTCGCCGGGACGGAGACGCTTGTAGATCTCCTTGAGGGCCTCCTCCTCGTTGCGGGTCGGGTCCTTCTTGAGGGCGCGCACGATGGCACCTTCGTCAACGGCGGTGTCGATGACGCGGATGGTGGTGATGTCGTGCTTCTCGAAGGAGCGGATGATCTGCTTGGTGAGAGGCTCGAGCGCGCGGGCGAGCACAACGCCCTTGTGGGCGTCGACGACGTCCTCGACGAAGGCGAGCGTGGAGACGTTTTCCATCTCCAGGGCCTCGGAGACGCTCAGATCGCGAACATCGTAGAAGAGTTCGAGGATCTTGGTGTTGTCCGAGTAGCCAAGGGCGCGGAAGAGGGTCGTGATGAGGAACTTGCGACGACGACGGCGGCGGTCGAGATAGACGTAGAGCAGGTCGTTGTTGTCGAACTGGACTTCGAGCCAGGTGCCGCGGTCGGGGATGATGCGGAAGGCGAAGAGTTCCTTGCCGTTGGTGTGGCGGTCCTTCTCGAAGCAGAGACCGGGCGAACGGTGGAGCTGGGAGACGACGACGCGCTCGGCGCCGTTGATGATGAAGGAGCCGCGCTCGGTCACCATGGGGATCTCGCCCATGTAGATTTCCTCGTCCTTGATGAAGTCTTCCTCGCGGAGGCGGAGCTTCACGTAGAGGGGCACGGAGTAGGTGACGCCTTCGCGGATGCACTCGAGCTCGGTGTTCTTGGGATCACCGAGGGTGTAGGAAACGTATTCGAGGACGAGGCGCTCGTCGTAGGACTCGATCGGGAAGACCTCGCGGAAAACGGCCTCGAGACCCTGCGGCTTGCGCTGCTTCTCGGGCACTCCCTTTTGCAGGAAATCGAGATAGGAGGTGATCTGGATTTCGATCAGATTCGGCGGCTGGATGACTTCACGAAGTTTGCCGAAGTTGAGGCGCTCGGGTTTGTTGCGGACGGCCATGAATGTTCCCTGTTGAGTGTGTGTGGACGACGGACTCGCGCGCGGTCAGCGGGCGAGAAAAACGGACGGACGCCGGCGAGGATTCGCCGACGGAGAGACGCTAAAAAGAACGGTGAAAAGAAAAGGCAAAGGACAGGCCGCGGAAAATGCGGCCTGTCCCGTAAAGTTCGGATGCTGAGTGCGGTTGAACGCCAAGTAATTACTTGAGTTCGACTTTGGCGCCAGCGGCTTCGAGCTTCTTCTTGATCTCCTCGGCGTCGGCCTTGGAAGCTTGCTCCTTGACGGGCTTCGGGGCGCCTTCGACGAGGTCCTTGGCTTCCTTGAGACCGAGGCCGGTGATGCCGCGGACTTCCTTGATGACGCCGATCTTGTTGGCGCCGGCGTCGACGAGGACGACGTCGAACTCGGTCTTCTCCTCGGCGGGAGCAGCGGCGGCGGCGCCAGGAGCGGCGGCGACAACGGCGGCGGCGGCGGAAACGCCCCACTTGGCCTCGAGGTCCTTGACGAGGGCGGCGAGCTCGAGAACGGGCTGGGCGGACAGCCACTCGATGACTTGGTCTTTGGTGATGGTGCTCATGTGCTTATCTTTCGAAACGAGCTAGCGGTTTCAGGAGTGAAACGCGTTTAAGAGACGTATCCCCTAGCCGGCTTCTGTTGATGTTGTATCCCGCGCCGCCGGGTCGCGAGGACGCGGCGGCGCGAAAAGGGTTTGGATTGGAACGCGGGGTTAGGCGGCGGCCTCGGGCTGGTCCTTCTTGACCTTGGCGTCGAGCAGGCGGACGAAGGCGGCGGCGTTGCTGGTGAGGAGGCTGAGGAACTGCGCGCGGAGGGCGTCGAACGGAGGCAGGTCGGCGATGGCGGACAGGTCCGCCGCGCTGATGACCTTCTTCTCCATGACGCCGATCTTCACCTCGAGCTTCTGCTTCTTCTCGAAGAACTGCTTGAGGATCTTGGCGACACCGGCGGGATTCTCGCCACCGACGACGATGGCGGTGGGGCCGGCCAGGGCGGCGTCGAGATCAGGCAGGCCGAGGGCCTTGGCGGCCACGCGGAAGGAGCTGTTCTTGACGACGTGGAACTCGGCTTTCTCGTTGGCGAGCTCGCCGCGGAGTTCGGCGACGTCGGACACGGTCACCTGCGAGAAGTTGGCGAGGATGACGTAGTCGGACTTCTTGAGGTGGGTCTCGACCTCGGCGATCAGATATTGTTTTTCGGCTCTCATGGTCGTGGGTCGGTTAGAACTTGCTGTATTCGGTGGAGGCGAGGCGGACACCAGGGCTCATCGAGGAGGAGATGGTGACGCTCTTGATGTAGCCGCTGCCCTTGAAGGAGGCGGGACGGGCCTTGCCGATGGCGGCGATGACGGCCTCGGCGTTCTCGGCGATCTGCTCGGCGGTGAAGGAACGCTTGCCGATGCCGACACCGATGCAGGCGGCCTTGTCCATCTTGAACTCAACGCGACCGGCCTTGACGGCCTTGATGGCGCCGGCGACGTCGTCGGAGACGGTGCCGCTCTTGGGGTTGGGCATGAGGCCCTTGGGACCGAGCACGCGGGCGAGGGTGCGGACCTGCTTCATGGCCTCGGTGGTGGCGATGGCGACGTCGAAGTCGAGCCAGCCCTCGTTGACCTTCTGCATCATGTCCTGCAGACCGGCATGGTCGGCGCCGGCCTTGAGGGCGGCCTCGGCATTGTCGGTGAAGACCAAGATGCGGACCTTCTTGCCGCTGCCGTTGGGGAGCGGGGTGGTGCCACGGATCATCTGGTCGCCCTGGGTCGGGTTGACGCCGAGGCGGATGGAGAGCTCGACGGTCTCGTCGAACTTGGCGGAGGGGAACTTGCCGAGGACGGCGACGGCTTCGGCGAGCGTGTAGTCCTTGGCGAGGTCGGCGGTCTTGACCGCGGCTTGGTAGCGTTTGCTGGGTTTGTCCATTGATGACTCCTTGCGGTGCGAACGTCCCGGGTGGGACTCCCGCGTCGAGTTGGGTTATACGGGTGGTGAAAAAAACTTAGTCGACGACCTCGATGCCCATGTTGCGGGCGGTGCCTTCGATGATGCGGATGCCGGCTTCCTCGCTGTTGGAGTTGAGGTCCTTGGCCTTGAGCTTGACGATCTCGGCGAGCTGCTTGCGGGTGACCTTGCCGACCTTGTCCTTGTTGGGGGCGGCGGAGCCGGAGGCGATGTTGGCGGCTTTCTTGAGGAGGACCGAGGCGGGCGGAGACTTCAGGATGAAGGTGAAGCTCTTGTCCGAGAAGACGGTGATGACGACCGGCAGGATCATGCCGTTCTGGTCCTTGGTGCGGGCGTTGAACTCCTTGCAGAACGCCATGATGTTGACGCCTTGGGCGCCGAGCGCGGGACCGACGGGGGGCGCGGGGTTGGCGGCGCCGGCGGGAAGCTGGAGACGGATGTAACCTTGAATTTTCTTGGCCATGGTGAGCGGTGGGACTGGTGGTTATTGACGGATGACGTGTGGGACTTGCTGAACGGTCGGCGGTGTCAAAGAGGGCGTCGCGTCACTCGGTGATGCGTTGAACCTGCCAGTATTCGAGCTCGACCGGGGTGAACCGGCCGAAAATGGAAACGGAAACCTTGAGCTTGCCGCGCTCGGGGTCGACCTCGTCGATGCGGCCGGTGAGGTTGGCGAAGGCGCCGTCGGTGATCTTGATTTCCTCGCCCACCTCGTAGGTGATCTTGGGAACTTCCTTGCCGCTGGCGGCCTCGACACGGGACTTGATCTCGTCGATCTCGGCCTGGCGCAGGGGAGCGGGATTCTCGCCGCCGACGAAACCGATGACGCCGGCGACTTCCTTGACGAAATACCAAGGCTTGTTGATGAGCTTCTTGGTCTCGTCATAGAGACGCATCTGGATGAAGACGTAGCCCGGGTAGAGCTTGCGGGTCTTGGTGCTCTTCTTGCCGTTCTTGACCTCGGAAACGACCTCGGTGGGCATCAATACCTCAAAGATGTAGTCATCGAGCTCCTCGATGGTTTTGAACTTCTCGATGTATTTGGTGACCTTGTTCTCCTGCCCGGAAAGGGTGTGGAGGGCGAACCATTGGGCTCCGGCGGGGGCGGTCGTCTGGGTGGACATGGCGGCGGGGGATCAGCTGACCCAAGAGGTGAACAGGTCGACGACCTGAATGAGGGCGAAGTCGCTGATGCTGGTGAAAAGTCCGAGGATGGCCGCAGCCACGATGACGACGATCGTGGAGTCGCGCAGTTCGGTCTTGGTGGGCCACGAGGCTTTCTTGAGCTCGTCGACCATCTCGCCGAAGAAGATGCGGGTGCTGCGGAACGGATTTTTCATGGATGAAAGTGGCAGGCGCGGAGGGAATCGAACCCCCAACCAACGGTTTTGGAGACCGCTACTCTACCAATTGAGCTACACGCCTGTGTGATTTTGTCTTTTTAGACGACGCAGCCGGGACCCCTTTGCGAGGCCCCGGCGGTCGTTGTAACAACAATCGAAACTTATTCGATGATCTCGGTGATACGGCCGGCACCGATGGTGCGGCCGCCCTCGCGAATGGCGAAGCGCTGGGTCTTCTCCATGGCGATGGGGCACATCAGGTCGACCTCGACGGCGATGTTGTCGCCGGGCATGACCATCTCAACACCGGCGGGCAGGTTGATGACGCCGGTGACGTCGGTCGTGCGGAAGTAGAACTGGGGACGATAGCCGTTGAAGAACGGGGTGTGACGGCCGCCCTCTTCCTTGGTGAGGACGTAGATCTCGGCCTTGCCCTTCTTGTGCGGCTTGATGGACTTCGGGGCGGCGATGACCTGGCCGCGCTCGATGGCGTCCTTGTCGATACCGCGGAGGAGGATGCCGACGTTGTCGCCAGCCTGACCCTCGTCGAGGAGCTTGCGGAACATCTCGATGCCGGTGACGACGGTGCTCTGGGTGTCGCGGATGCCGACGATCTCGACGGTCTCGTTGACCTTGACCACGCCGCGCTCGATACGACCGGTGGCAACGGTGCCGCGGCCGGTGATCGAGAAGACGTCCTCGATGGACATCAGGAAGGGCTTGTCGGTCTCGCGGGCCGGCTCGGGGATCTCGGAGTCGATGGCCTCCATGAGCTGCTGGATGGCGGCCTCGCCCTCCGGCTTGCCCTCAAGGGCGGCGGTGGCGGAACCACGGACGATCTGGGCATTGTCGCCGTCGAACTGATACTTGGAGAGAAGCTCGCGGATCTCCATCTCGACGAGCTCGAGGAGCTCGGGGTCGTCGATGAGGTCGACCTTGTTGAGCCAGACAACGATCTTCGGCACGCCGACCTGGCGGGCGAGGAGGATGTGCTCGCGGGTCTGCGGCATCGGGCCGTCGGCGGCGGAGACGACAAGGATCGCGCCATCCATCTGGGCGGCGCCGGTGATCATGTTCTTGACGAAGTCGGCGTGGCCGGGGCAGTCGACGTGGGCGTAGTGGCGCTTGTCGGACTCATACTCCACGTGGGCGACGGAGATGGTGACGATCTTGGAAGCGTCACGGACGGTGCCGCCCTTGGCGATGTCCGCGTAGGACTTCACCTCGGCGAGACCCTTGCGGGCCTGCACGGCGAGGATCGCGGTGGTGGTGGTGGTTTTGCCGTGGTCGACGTGGCCGATGGTGCCGACGTTGACGTGCGGTTTCTTGCGCTCGAATGTGCCTTTAGCCATTGTGGATGATTACGATTGTTGTGTTACGGAAGGGTGACTTCGGAGATTAGCGTCGTCGAAATCGAACGACGTTGTGACCTGGAGCCCAGAATCGGATTCGAACCGACGACCTCACCCTTACCAAGGGTGTGCTCTACCAACTGAGCTATCTGGGCAAACTGTGTGAAGGGTCAAAAAACGAGAAAAAGAGCGATGACCGTGACCCTCTGATTTTACCCCGTCAACTGCAAATTCACCGCTATCTCAAAATACTATTGGCCCACGATCAAGCGGTAGGTGCCAGGCCGCAAACTACGCCCAGTCGCAAAGCCGCGCCCGATCACATCCATCACGTAATCATCGACCTCCGAAACACCGGACCCGCTCAACAGCTCGACCTGGCCCACCAACCCATCGGCCTCGGTCACGACGAGCAGCTCCATCGGGGACCACAATGCGTCGGCAAAACCCACCGCTCCAGGCGAGGGCAAACGCACTTCGTCCACGAGCGCGGGATTTCTGAGCGAGTAAATCGAGGCAACCGCCCAGCGCGGGGGCAGCTTGGCGGGCTGTTGAGACTCACGACCAAGGCCCAGGAAGGGCCGCCGCACCTCGCCCTGTCCAATGACATCCAACGGACCGGGCACCGGGCGTTCGCCCGCCCCGGGCGTGCGCTCCGATTGGGAATACCAGCCGGCGGCGACCCAGCGCGGGTCGTAGTCACCGAGCACCGCCGCCTCCATGCCGCCATCGGCACGCGGGAACTCCAACTGGCTGCTACTCAACGGCGACGGCAAAAACAGCGGGGTCGGGTCCAGCAACCGCAACCGCTCGCGCGTGGCGGCGCCGCCCGAAGCGTCCAGATTCTCCACGCGCAACTCAGGCGCCATCCTCCCCGAGCGCGAGGTTTGGTCCAACACGGGCAGGTCGAGGCTCAGGCCGGCCAGCAGCAAGCCCGCCGCGACCGGCACCGCGGCCAATACCCACGGGAATCTGCCCTGCTTCCGCTTCATGCGCATCCCCTGCCCTCGCCTCGCCCGCTCAGGGCCGGACCTCCGGCGCGACCGGCTCGGCCGCGATGATGACGCCCGCGAAACCCGCGCCGGCGGCCATGCGGTGCAACTGCGCGATGTCCTGGGCCGTGACCGCGGCGTCGGCTTGGATCAACAGGCGCAACCCAGTGCGTCCGCCCGCGCGCCCGGCCAACCAGCGTTCCAAGTCGGCGAAGTTGAGCACCGCGCCCTCTACGAGGGCCATGTCGGTGCGACGAACCGCGATGACCACGTCCGTGGGCGCGGCCTGCGCGAGCGCGTCGCCGGCCTCGGGCAGGGTGAACTCGGTGCCGAGGCCGGGCGACAGCACGAAGCGCGAGCCAAACAACGAAAACATCAGCGCCATGAAGCCGACATTGACGTAGAAAAACACGTCCAGCGAACGCGGCGCCGGGCGCAGGCGCGCCGAGAGATCGAGGGGACGGGTGATCATTTCTCCTCGCCGGCCGGGGCCTCGGCGGAGCCGGCGGCGGGGGCCTTGTATTCGGTGATCAAATACCGCATGATCTCGTTGCCCGCCCACTCGACGTCGCGCACGATGGCGCGCACGCGGCCGCTCAGCAGGTGATAGCCGAGGTGCGCGGGGATGGCCAGGGCAAGGCTGGCGCCGGCGGTGATGAGCGCCTGCCACATGCCGCCCGCCAGGGCCTGCGCGGTGGCGTATTCGCCGCCCTGCATGAAGGCGTGAAAGGTATACGTCATGCCGAGCACCGTGCCGAGCAGGCCGACCAGCGGGGCGACCTGCGCGATGGCGGCGATCGAGCCGAGCCGGCGCTCTAGGGCGGGCAGCTCGACGACGGCGGCGTCCTGCACGGCGAAGCGCATGGCGACCTCGCTGTCGCCGGCGTGGATGAGCGCAGCCTTGACCACCGCGGCCACCGGGCCGGGCGTCTCCTCGCACACGGTGATCGCCTCGACGATGCGGCGCTTGGCGAGGATGTTCTTGATGCCGTCGACAAACGAGGTCGACCGGATCTGCCCGCGGTGCAGGAACAGCGTTCGCTCGACGAACAACACCGCGCCGATCACGGCCATGAGCAGGATGACCCACATCATCGGGCCACCCTTGGCGAGCAGACTCAGTTGAAACGCATCCATGTTATTTCAGGTGACCGTGAAGGGGTTTGGGCGACGTGGTAAATCCTCAATTTGGGCGCGCGTCACTGCGCCGGCGCGGCCCCGCGCGTGGCCAGTCGGCCGCGCGCCAGGCCGGCGCCCGGCAGACCTTTTTCCAAGATCAGACGGCAAATCTCCAGCGACTCCTCGCGGCGACCCTCGGCCTCGGCGAGGTCGGACAATCGGATGAGCAGGCGCGCCATCCAGTAGCGACCGCGCGGGCCGTCCAACGACGGAGCGTCGGGCGCCAGCAGGTAGGTCGAGACCAGCGGTCCCCAGACCGCGCGAACGCGCTCGATGTCCGCCCGGCGCGCGGCGGCGTCGCCCTTTTCGGCGCGCTGATAATACATGTCGCCCAGTTGATAACCGGCCTCGATGCGCAGCTCGGCCGGCGCGCTGGGCAGGTCGCGCAGACGCTCGAAGATCGTGACCGCGCTCTCGAAGTGCGACGGATCCGCGGCGACCTGCGCGCGGTGGGTCGCGCCGAGCGCGAGCTGCGCGGCCAGCACGCCCTCGTGGCCGCCGCTGGTGTTGATGAGCGACTCGTAGATGAGCTGCGCGCGCGGAAAGTCGTTGAGGCGGCGCAACAGGTCGCCCTGTCGCAGCCGGGCGTAAAACACCAAGTCGCTCTTTGGGTAGTCGCGCACGAGGCGCTCGAGCAGCAGATAGGCCTGCTCGAAATACTCGTCCTTGCCGCGACGCTCGGCGTTGGCGGCGGCCTTGTAGAGGGCGTCGTCCGCGTATTCGTCGCTTGGATACTCGTCAACCAGGCGCGTAAGCAGGGCCTGCGCCTCGACCACGCGGCCGACGCTCGCGTAGTGGTCGGCCTCGACGAGAAACGAGCGCGTCTTGGCGTCGGCGTCGGCCGCGGCGCCGCCCGCGCCCTCGCGCAGCGCCTTGAGGTCGGCGACGGCCTCGTCGGGCCGGTCGAGCCGGAACTTCGCCTCGGCCGACAGGAGGCGCGACAGGCTGGTGATCTCGGCGCGCAGCCGTTCGTCGACGCCCTTCAGGTTGTCCGGCAGCGACACGGCCAGCTCGAGGGCGCGCGCCGGCTGGCCGGCCTCGAGCGCGAGGCGGGCCTGCAACCACGCCATGCGGGCGCGCAGACCGGGCGCGAGCGACTCGCCGCCGCCTTGCTCGCGCAAGGCCGTGACGCGTTGAAACGCCTCCTCGGTGCGGCCGGCGGCCTGCAGGGCGCGGGCGAGGTTCCACTCGGCCTGCCAGCGGCTGAGCGCGTCGAAGCGCCGGTCGCCGGCCAGTTGCGTGAGCAGCGCGGCGGCCTCGGTCAGTCGCTCCGCCTGCAGCTCGGACATCACCCGCTGAAACAAAATCGCCCCGGGCTCCACGCCGGCCGGCACCGCGTCCGCCGCGGCCGCGTAGGCGGAGGCGGCGCTGCGGTAGTCGCCGGCGCGGTAGTAGGCCTCGGCCACGATCACGCCGAGCCGAGCGCGCAGCTCGGGGTCGCGCGCCTCGGCCTGCGCGCGCGCGGCGTAGTCGGCGGCGGTGCGGTAGCGGCGCAGGGACCAGGCGGCCTGCGCGAGCTGGCCGAGCGCGAGCGGCTTGAGCTCCGAGCCGGGAAACCGCGCGAGCAGGTCCTTGGCATCCTGCTCGACCGCGTCGTATTGGCCGGCGGCCAAGGCGAACTCCGCGCGGACGAGCAACAGGTTTTCCAGGATCGGATGAGCCGGCTCACCGCGTTCGATCAGGCGGCCGATGAAGGTCAAAAAGTTGCCGCGCGACGCTCCCGCGCGCGAGCCCTCGGTCAGCAGGCGCAGCGCCGCGCGCATGCGGCCGCGATCATCCGACTCCGCGAGCATCGCCTCCAACGCCTGGCGCCCGGCGGAGTCGGTCGGGCCGGCGAGCACGCCGAGCAGCAGGCGATATTCGTCGCGCACGGAGCGGTCCGCCGGGGCGAGCGCCTGCAATTGCCGCTGCAGGTAGGCGATGGCCTCGTCGCGCCGGCCGAGGCGGTTGAGGGCCACCGCGTATTGGCGGCCGAAATCGTAACCGACGCCGCGGCCTTGGAAACGCTCGGCGTTTTGGCGCAGCGCGTTGGCCTGCGACTCGGTCACCTCGCCGGACGCCAGCCGCACGCGTTCGCGCGCGAGGGCAAAGCTCGCCCGCTGCCAGTCGTTGACCGCGGCCTCGGCGGCCTGGTCGTAGGCCTGCTCGGCCTTCAGGGTTTCCTTGTCCTGCTCCAGCACGAGGCCCTGCAAAAAGAACGCCCACGACCGGTCGGTGGCGGACAACTCCTCGGGCTTGAGGGCGGCGAACTCGGCGCGCGCCGCCGTCAGGTGGCCGCGCTGCGCCGCGATCAGTCCCGCCCGCAGTCGCGCGGCCGCGCCCGCCGGGCCCTTCAGGCGAGCGAGGTCGACGGAGGCCTGCTCGATTCGGCCCGCCTCAAGACGCGCGGTGACCAGCGCCAACACCCGCCGGTTGAAGGTCGCCGTCGCCGCGTCCGGCTCGGCCGTCAGCAATTGTTCGTAGATCGCCGCCGCCACCGAGGGCATGCCGGCGGCCAGCGCGCGTTCGGCCGCGACCTCCTTGTCCAGCATCTCGCCCGCCGCCCGTGGGGCCTCGGCCAGCGGCACCGGGTTGAACAACGGCTCCGCGGCGGGCAGGGCCGGCGCGGTGCAGGCCAGCATTATCAAGAGGAATCGGGGCAACATCGACACAGGGCGCGCAAAGAAGCACTCCCGCCCGCCGCACGCAATCGCGAAGGAAACCCCAGCCCGCGCTCGACTGCCCCGCGCCGACCGCCGATAAGCGCCGAATGCACTGGTTCATCCTCGGCGGTTACCTGCTGGCCTGCGTCCTGTTTCTCGGCGGCACCGCGCTCCTGCGCGTGCGCGGCGGGCACGACCGCCAACCCTTCGCCGTGGGTCAACGCCTGCTGCGCGGCCCGGGCGAGTCGTTGCGCCGCCGGTTGCAGGCGCATCGTCAGGCGGGTTTGGCCGACATCCTCGCGGCCCTCGTGCTGCCGGTGGCGGCGAGCGTGGTGTTGTTTCAAATCGTCACCCGGCTCGACGGCGCGGGCCAGACGTGGGCGTTGCTCGCCACCGCATGCGCGCTCGCGGCCGCCCTCGCCTTCCTCGTCCGGCGGTTGCTCGCCCGCGTCAACCACGCCCGCAACCTCTACCTCGGCCACTTCGGCGAACGCGTCGTCGCCGAGGCCCTCGAACCGCTCAAGGCCGCCGGGCACCTGGTCTTTCACGACGTGCCCGCCGGCGAACCCGGCGACGCCTTCAACATTGACCACGTCATCGTCGGCCCCTCCGGCGTCTTCGCCATCGAGACCAAGACCCGCCGCCAGAGCCCGCGCGGCTCGGGCTTCATGTTGCACGAGATCATCCATGACGGGCAGGTGCTGGCCTTCCCGTGGGGCGAGGACCGCCACGGCCTCGACCAGGCGCTGCGCCAAGCCCGGTGGTTGCAGGAACGCATCGCCCGCGAAACCGGCGCGAGCACGCCCGTGCGCCCGCTGCTGACTTTCCCCGGATGGACCGTGGTCCGGCGCGGCGCGGGTCCGGTGCACGTGCTCGCGCCCGCCGAGATCCCCGCGCTGGTCGCCGGCGACCAGTCCGTGCGCCTGCAACCCGATCAGGTCGCCCGCATCGCCGCCCTGCTCGACGCCCGCTGCCGCGACGTGGAGTATTGAAAGGAACCCTTGAGCGCCGCCTCCGGCCAACCGACACCCTGGCGGTAAAGTTTTTGCCAAAAACCCACGTCCGCCCGCATCCCCCTTGCCCGACGCGACTAAGGCCACCAATGCCTAGGGCGTCATGTTGCCCGGTCTACCCACCCTGATCATCGGCGTCGTGCTCGTGCACCTGCTGCTGGCCGCCCTCATGTTTCGCTTTCGTTGGCAAAGCCGCGAACGCGCCCCCGTCTCGGAGAAACTCCTCCGGCCGCCCGGCGAACGCCTGCGTCGCCGCCTCGACAAGCTCGACGAGCGCACCGACCAGCTCCTGCTCGGCACCTCGGGCCTCGCCCTGCTCGTGCTCGCCATCGGCTTCTGGTTGATCCCGCGCCTCGAGACCGGAGCCCCGCAGATCGCCGGTCTCGTCGGCACCCTGTTGCTCTTCGCCGGCCTCGCCGGTGCGGGCGGCTGGCTGCTCTGGAAAAACCTCGACGAACGCCGCCACGCCCGCCGCGCCCTCGACGGCGAACTCGCCGTCGCCTCCATCCTCGAACCGCTCGCCGCCCACGGCTACCACCTCTTTCACGACGTGCCCGCCGACTCCCGCGACCCCGACGACAACCTCCACCACGTCGTCGTCGGCCCCAGCGGCATCTTCGCCATCGAGACCCAGACCCACGCCCGCAAGAAGGCCATCCCTGGCCGCAAGGAGCACGAAATCGTCTTCGACGGCGACCAGCTCGTGTATCCATGGGGCGAGGACACCCACGGCATCGTGCCCGCCCGCACCAAGGCTGAGTGGCTCGGCGAATGGATCTTCCAGACCGTCGGAGACCGCATCCGCGTCGGCGCCGTGCTCACCTTCCCCGGCTGGTGGGTCACTCCCTTCCACCAGCGCGACATCCGCGTGAGCAACCCCAGCCAGATCCGCGCCCAGATCCTCGAGGCCGCCCCCGCCGGCAACCTCGGCGAACAACGCCTCGCCCTCATCGTGCGCCAACTCGACACCCGCTGCCGCGACGTCGAGTTTTGACCCGCCGCCGCCCCGCCGCGTAGGTTGGGCGGCCATGTCCACCATCGCCGAACAGCAACGCCGCCTCCGCGACGACCTCGCCGTGATCGAGGACCCGCAGGAACGCCTCGCCATCGTCGTCGACCGCGTGCGCGCCCGCCCGCCCCTCCCCGCCGCCGAGCGCACCGACGCCAACCGCGTGCCCGGTTGCGTCTCCGCCGTCTGGCTCGTCGCCGAGCACCGCGACGGCCGCCTGCGCCTGCGCTTCGACGCCGACTCACCCATGGTCAAGGGACTCGTCGCCCTCATCGTCGACGCCGCCGACGACTCCGCGCCCGACGACGCCGCCACCGCCGACATCACCCTCGTGGAAGACCTCGGCCTGCACCGCAACCTCACCCCCACCCGCCAAAACGGACTCGCCGCCGTCCGCCAGCGCATCCGCCAACTCGCCGTCGCCCGCGCCTGATGTATTTCGACGCGCACAACCACCTGCAGGACGACGCCCTCGCCCCGCACCTCGCCGCCCTCCCCCGCGACCTCGCCGCCCTCCCCCTCGGCGCCGCCGTCGTCAACGGCACCTGCGAAGAAGACTGGGACCGCGTGGCCACCCTCGCCGCCCGTCACCCTTGGATCATCCCCAGCTACGGCCTGCACCCCTGGGACGCCGGCAATCGCACCGAGGGCTGGTTTCCCAAGCTCCGCGCCCGCCTCGACGCCGACCCGCGCGCCGCCGTCGGCGAGATCGGCATCGACCGCTGGATGCTCGGCGCCCGCCCCGACGATCCCCGCCTCGCCGGCCTGCGCCGCGCCGAGCTGCCCGAGCAAGGCGAGGTCATGCTCAAGCAACTCGCCCTCGCCTGCTCCGCCGACCGCCCCGTCACCCTTCACTGCATCCAAGCCTGGGGCACCCTCTGCGAGATCCTCGAACGCGTGAACCTCCCCGCCCGTGGCTTCCTCCTGCACGCCTACGCCGGTCCCGCCGAACTCATCCCCCGCTTCGCCGCCCTCGGCGCCTACTTTTCCCTCAACCCCGCCTTCCTGCCCCCTGCAAAGAGTAACCCAATAGGTTACTCTTTCCCGAAAGCCGCTGTGCTTCAAAATTTTAAAATCATCCCCAAAGACCGCCTGCTGGTCGAGACGGACGCGCCCGCCATGCCGCCGCCGCCGGCTTGGCAAACCCGCCCCCTGACCGACCACCTCAGCCACCCCGCCAACATCGTCGCCGCCACCGAGGGACTCGCCACCGTGCTCGAACTGCCCCTCGACGAAACCCGCGCCCTCGTCGCGGAAAATTTCCACCGCCTCTTCGGCTGACTGGTTGCAAATCGCCTGCAATCCACTTCCCGTCTGCGCATGCCCGAATCGCTGACCTACCCCGTGCCCGAAAACGAGGCCGCCCGCCTCGCCGTGCTGCGCGAATGCGGCATCCTCGACACCAACCCCGAGGAAGAATTCGACGACCTGCTCACCCTCGCGGCCAAGATCTGCGACGCCCCCATGGCGGCGATTTCACTGATCGACGAGACCCGCCAGTGGTTCAAGGCCCGCATCGGCTTGGATGTCTCCGAGACGACGCGCCGCGTCTCGTTTTGCGCGCACACCATCTGCCAGCCGCCCGGCGAACTCCTGCTCGTGTCCGACGCCAGCCGCGACCCGCGCTTCGCCAAATACGACAACGTCACCGGCGACCCCGGCATCCGTTTCTACGCAGGCGCCCCCCTCGTCACCCACGACGGCTTCGCCCTCGGCTCGCTCTGCCTGATCGACCGCCGCCCCCGCGAACTCGACGCCGGCCAGCAACGCGCCCTGCGCATCCTCGGCCGCCACGTCGTCAACGCCCTTGAGCTGCGCCGCCTCATTCACTCCCAGGAGCAGACCATCCGCCACCTTGAGCAAACCCGCGCCGAACTGGAGCAAGCCCGCTCCGCCGCCGAGCAAAGCTCAGCCGCCAAGAGCCGCTTCCTCGCCGCCACCAGCCACGAGATCCGCACCCCGCTCAACGCCATCATCGGCATGAGCACCCTGCTCACCGACGCCAACCTCACCCCCGCCCAGCGCGACTGCACCGAGACCATCCGCTCCGCCGGCGAGATCCTGCTCGCCCTCGTCAACGACATCCTCGACCTCTCCAAGATCGAGTCCGGTCGCCTCGAGCTCGAGCAACGCCCCTTCCACCTCGCGACCAGCGTCAACCGCGCCCTCGACTGCCTGCGGGGCGCCGCCCGCACCAAGGGCCTCAAACTTGAGACCCGCCTCGCCCCCGGCCTGCCCGCGCACGTCACCGGCGACGCCACCCGCATCCAGCAGATCCTCGTCAACCTCGTCGCCAACGCCATCAAGTTCACCGCCACCGGCAGCGTCACCCTCGACGTCTCGCTTGACGAAGGCAACCGCCTTCACCTCGCCGTCACCGACACCGGCATCGGCATCCCCGCCGACCGCATCGACAGCCTCTTCCAAGACTACAACCAGGCCGACCGCTCGACCACCCGCACCCACGGCGGCACCGGCCTCGGCCTCTCCATCAGCAAACGCCTCGCCGAACTCCACGGCGGCCGCATCTGGGTCGAGAGCACCGAGGGCCGCGGCTCCACCTTTCACGTCACCGTCGCCGTCACCAAGGCCGACGCCGCCTGCGGCTCCGGCGCCGACTGCGCCAAGGTCGACGCGAACTTCGCCGCCGCCCACCCCTTCGACATCCTCGTCGCCGACGACAACCCCGTGAACCAAAAGGTCGCCGGCATGCTCCTGCGCCGCCTCGGCTACGAACCCGCCTTCGCCAACGACGGCCTCGACGCCCTCGCCGCCGTGCAAACCGGCAACCACGACCTGGTGCTCATGGACTCCGAGATGCCCCGGCTCGACGGCTCCGCCGCCACCGCCCGCATCCGCAAGGAGATCCCCCTCGGCCGCCAACCCCTCATCGTCGCCTTCACCGGCCACGCCGCCGACGGCGACGGTCGACGCTTCATCGAGGACGGCATGGACGGCTACCTGCCCAAGCCCGTGCGCCTCGAACAAATCGCCGCCCTGCTCGCCGAACTGCACACCCGCCGCGGTTGACGACATTCGTCCCCATCACCCCAGCCTGTTCGTCCCTATTGATTGGCGCGCATTATTTTACGATTTATTTTTCCCGGTAAAATTTGCCCCGCCGCGACGGCATGGTTCCATTGCGGAGCCATGAAAACCACCCGACTCCTCCCCCTCGCGATCCTCTCCCTGCTCGTCCTCCCGCTCGGCGTGCAGGCCAAGCCCGACGCCGCCACCGACAAGGGTGGCAAACCCGCCGATGTCGGCGGCCTGGCCGACAAGGCCAAAGACAAAAAGCCGGACGCCGCCGCCAAAACCGACGAAGCCAAGGCCAAGGGTGAAGACGCCAAGGTCAAGTCCGAGGAGGCCGTCAACGAGGCCAAGAAAAAGGCCGAGCTCGAGGGCAAGAAAGCCGACCAGGAGCGCAAGGAACTCGGCAAAGGTTCCGAGACCGGCCAAGCCAAGCGCGCCGAGAACAGCCGCAAGTGGTGGAAGTTCTGGTCGAGCGACAAGGAAGCGGAATAATAGCAAACGCCTTTCTATTTGGACTTTCCGTCAGCCTGGCTTTTCAACCACGGATATCACGGATAGCATAGATAAAAAACGCTTTGGATTGATCCGTGCCCATCTGTGTCATCCGTGGTTAAAATCTGAAGGTTTGGGGTATTTGATATAACCCCCGCGCCCTCCGCCCCTACTCACCCGCCGCGCACCCCGCGGCCCACGACGACGGCGCCACCGCCCTGCCCGGGCGAGGCGCCGTTTTTTGTGCCCGCCCGCCTCTCAGTGCGCGCGGCGCAGCTTTTCGATCTTCGGCCGGATCACCGCCTGGCAGTAGCCCGCGTGCGGGTTGCGGGCGAAGTAGTCCTGGTGGTAGTCCTCGGCCGGATAAAACACGCCCAGCGGCTCGATGGCCGTGACGATGCGGCCGCCCCAGCCCGGATTGGCCCGGTCGCGCGACGCCTCGGCCGCGGTCTTCTGCGCCTCGTCGGCGTAAAGGATGATCGAGCGATACTGCGTGCCCGTGTCCGCGCCCTGACGGTTGAGCGTGGTCGGGTCGTGGATTTTCCAGAAAAAATCCAGCAACGCGTCCAACGACACCACCGCCGGATCGAACGTGATGCGGATCACCTCCGCGTGTCCCGTCGTGCCCGAGCAAACCTCGTGATAGGTCGGATTGTCGACATGGCCGGCGGCATAACCGCTGACCACCGAGGTCACGCCCGGGATCAACTTGTAGGCCGCCTCGGTGCACCAAAAGCACCCGCCGCCCAGCACGAGTTGATGCGTATCAGTATTTTCACGATCCATGTTCATAAGCTTGGGAGATACAGGCAGCGCCCGTGGCGATTGAGACTTTGTTTTTGACAATAAATTGACAGAGGTAAGAGCAAGTCGGTTGCTTTTCATTCCCACCCTTCCCCCGCTCTTCCCACCCAGTCCACCATGTCGACCAAGCAGACATTCTCCCTGTCCAAGCGGTTCGTCTTCGCGGTGCTGGGTCTGGCGTTCATGCTGGTGGTGTTGTCCAGTCTGCTGACGTTTTCGGCGTCGCGCAAACTCGAGCGCACCTTGGAGGAACTGACCGAGAACCAACGGCTCACCGCCGAGCTCGAGTCGTTGCCTCTGCGCCTGGAGAGCCTGCTCAACGAGGCCCGCGCCTACACCCGTTCCGGCACCCCGGAGGAGCTGGCCAAGCTCAAGGACGGATTGGCCGCCCGGCGTCTCTGGGATCATCCGGCCAAGGGCCTGCCGCAGGCCGCGCTCGGGCATCCGCTGCTCGCCGAGATCGAACTGCTCTCGCAGTCGGTCGACGAACGGCTCGACGCCATGGTCGTCGAAGGCGAGGCCGGCCGCCGCGCGGACGCCGCCGCCATCTGGGTGCAGATCGAGCACGACATGCCCGGCCAAAAACTGCAGGCCCTCACCACCCGGCTGACCGCGGTCGTGCGCGAAGACTTTCAACGGCAGGCGCGCCTCGGCGCGGAGGTCGCCGCCTCGCATCAACGCACCGGCCTGGGCATCGTCGGCCTCGCAATCATCCTCGGCGTGGTGGCCGCCGTGTTGCTCGGCCGGCGCCTGCAGGAACTGGAAACCTTCATTACTGTCTGCGCCTGGACCAAGCGCGTGAAATACGAGGGTCGCTGGGTGCCCTTCGAAGAATTCCTCGAAAAACGTTTCCGCCTGAAACTCTCGCACGGCATCTCCGAGGAGGCCGCCCGGCTCGAGATGGAAAACCTGCCGAAACCCGCGTCCGACGAGTGAGCGAAGTTTGTCCGTGGGCCGCCTGCTTGCAGGTGCGTCGTTCGACAAACAACCATGAACGGCATTCGCGCCTGCAAGCAGGCGGCCTACCCGTGGACGACCCCACGCGCCCCGCGGGGAGCCGCGGCGCTCAGAGCAGCGGCGGGATCGTGGTGGCGGTGAGGTTGAGCTTGCCGGTCTTCACGCCGCGGCAGGTGGCGAGCTCGTCGCAGAGCTTCTGCAGGTCGGAGGCCTTCCCCTGCACGAGCAGCACCTCCATGTAGTTGTGGTCCTCCAGGTGCACGTGCATCGAAGAGACGATCATCAAAAAGTAGGCGTGCTGGATGGCCGCGAGCTTGGCCTGCAGACCCTTGGTCGTGTGATCGTAAACGAGGCTGATCGTGCCCGCGACCGACTCGGTGCCGAGCTGCGCGGCGTAGTCGACCAACCCGTCGCGGGTGAGCGCGGCGACCGCGTGCGACCGGCTCGGGTAGCCGCGGCTCTGCACCATGTCGTCGAGCTGCGCGAGCAGGCTCTCGGGCAGGGAGACGCTGAACCGGGCGATCTTGTCGCGTTTGGGCATGGGCGTAAGTCGTTGTCGAATCGGTCGGGCGGCGCAAGCCGCGGGTTGGGGCGGCTGCCGACGCAGGCCGGTGCTGGTGTAGGGGCCTCGCTCGCGAGGCCCGTTGCGCGTCAGACCACCGGAACGGTATGCAGGCCGAGCAAGCTCGGCCCCTACGGCTGCGGCAAACCGCTCAGAACATGCGCGCGTAGCGGTCCACCTCCCACTGGCTGACCTGCTGGTGATACTGGCGCCACTCCTCGGACTTATACGTGACGAACTCGTCACGTAGTTGTTTTCCAAGGACGCGCTCGACGAACGGGTCGGCGGCAAAGGCCTCGACGGCCTCCCCGAGCGTGCGCGGAAGCTCACCGATGCCGCGCTCGGCGAGTTGCGCCGGGCTGAGTTCGTAGAGGTTGTCCTCCTGCGGCGCGCCGGGATCGAGTTTCTCGCGAATGCCCTCCAAGCCGGCGGCGAGCGCAAGGGTGGCGGCGAGGTAGGGGTTGCACGCGGAGTCGGCGTTGCGGCTCTCGCAACGGCCGCCTCCCATGGGCACGCGGATGGAGTTGGTGCGGTTGTTGGTGCCGAAGCTGTTGAAGACGGGCGCCCAGGAGAAGTAGCTCATGAGGCCGCGGCGCACGAGGCGCTTGTAGCTGTTGACGGTCGGCGCCATGGCCGCGCAGATCGCCGGGCCGTGCTTGAGGATGCCGGCGATGAAGTGGTAGGCGACGGGCGTGAGACCGAGTCCGCGCGGGTCGTCGGCGGGGTCGCACTTGAAGACGTTGGCGCCGGTGGCGAGGTCGCTGAGCGACATGTTGAAGTGCGCGCCGTTGCCGGTCTTGTTGGCAAAGGGCTTGGGCATGAAGGTCGCCAGCAGACCCTCCTCGGCGGCGTAGTGCTTGGCCATGGTGCGGAAGAACACGTAGCGGTCGCACATGGTGAGCGCGTCGGCGTATTTGAAATCGAACTCGAACTGCGAGTGCGCGTCCTCGTGGTCGAGCGAGTAGAGGTCCCAGCCGAGGTCGTTGATGGTGGTCGAGACCTTGTCCAGCCAGTCGAAGCGCTGGAAGAAGCGGCGCACGTCGTAGCAGCTCTTGTCGAGCTGGTCGTCGGCGAAGGGCAGCTCGAGACGGCCGTCGGCGCCGAGCTTCACGACGTAGACCTCGCACTCGATGCCGAGGTTGAAGCCGAAGCCGAGCGACGCGGCGTCGGCGAGCACGTTCTTGAGGGCGACGCGCGTATTCACTTCGTAAGGACGGCCGTGGAAGGTGTTGTCGGCCGGATACCACATGACCTCCGGACGCCAAGGCAGGCGGATGCCGCGGTCGAGGTCGGGCAGCGAGGCGATCTCGTCGTCGTTGGGCGACTGGCCGAGGCCGTCGAGCGCGTAGCCGGTGTAGAGCTCGGAGCCGTGCGCGAAGTGCACGAAGTGGTCGATGGGCACGAACTTGCCCTTGGGCACGCCGTGGATGTCGACGTAGGCGCCGAGGCAATATTTCACGCCGGCGGCCTTGAGCTCGG
Source organism: Verrucomicrobiota bacterium (assembly GCA_030601755.1). Lineage (GTDB taxonomy): Bacteria > Verrucomicrobiota > Verrucomicrobiia > Opitutales > Opitutaceae > JAUWBF01. Next base: position 21,480 of record JAUWBF010000007.1, read on the forward strand.
CCTGGAGTTTCAGGAGTTCGGAATCGGTTTTCATGATTTTGCGGGAGAGCGGCTTGCGGAGTTTGTCACTTATTAAGTGACAAATCGGTTTGGGGTGCGGGGGCGGTGGGGCGATAGGGGGCGGACAGCGGCGGGGTTTCGCGCAGGGCGCGGCGCACGAGTGCCGTGAGGTCGGCGACGATCCACGCAAAGAGGCGGCGGCCCTGCGTCGCTGTGGCCTTGGACGGTGTGCCAGTGACGCCGTTGGCGCTGGTGGCGTTGACCGGATGGGCGAAGACGAGGCCGGCGGTGCGGTCGGGGTCGTCGGCGGTCTTGACGAGGTGAGGGCGCACGAGGCCCGGCACGTGGGCGAGCATGAGCGCGGTCTCGGCCTGATTGGCGTGCCAGTCGGCGGCATCGGCGAAGAAGGCGGCGCGCACGCGCGGGCTGACCTCGGCGGTGTTGATGACGGCGACCATGAAGCCGTCGTGCTTGGCGCGGAGAACCTCGAGCGCGCAGCGCAGCGGGGCGGCGTTGGTCACATGACTGTTGACGAGAAAGAGGCGGCGGATGCCCGCGGCGAAGAGCCAGTCCCCGATGTCGGTGACGAGCGCGATGAGGGTCTGCGGCGAGAGCGCGAGCGTGCCTGGCCAGCGGTGCGAGTGGCCGAGCGAGCAGCCGTAGGCGAGCGCGGGCAACACGGGCACGCCGGTCGCGGCGGAGACGGCGTCGCACACGTCGCTCGCGAGCGCGGTGTCCATGCCGGTGCCGAGGTGCGGGCCATGCTGCTCGGTGGCGCCGCACGGGAGGAGCACGGCGTCGCATCCGGCCGCGATGCGGTCGGCGATCTCGGGCCAAGTGAGCGAGGCCCAGGACAAAGGCGTGGCCTTGGGCGTCCTTGCGGGACGCGATTGGAAGGAGGATGCCATGGTGATGGCGGGTGGTTTATTCGACGTCGTCGCCGGCCTGGGTCAGGCGGATGATCGGCAACGGCTCGGGCGGGTGTTCGGACTTGGGATGGATGAGTTCGTCGAGCCGGCGGCGGGTGGCCAGGAACTCAGGCGAGTGGATCTGGTCGATGCGGCGCGGGCGCGGCACGGGGACCTCGATGATCTCCTGGACCTCGCCGGGGTTGGCCTTGAGCACGAGAATGCGGTCGGCGAGGAAGACGGCTTCGTCGAGGTCGTGGGTGATGAAGAGGATGGTGACGTCGACGTTGCGCCAGATTTCGAGCAGGTGGGACTGCATTTGGCAGCGGGTCTGCGCGTCGAGCGCGCCGAAGGGCTCGTCCATGAGGAGCACGCGCGGGTTGGCCGCGAGGGCACGGGCGATCGCGGTGCGCTGCTTCATGCCGCCGGAGAGTTGCGCGGGATAATTGTCCTTGAAGCGTCCCAGTCCTACGAGGTCGGCCCATTGCTCGGCCTCGCTGCGCGCGGAGGTTTTCGCGCGGCCCTGCATCTCGAGGCCGAACATGATGTTCTGCGTGACGGTCAGCCAGGGAAAGAGCGTGTAGCCTTGGAATACCATGCCGCGGTCGGGGCCGGGGCCGGAGACTTCCTTGCCGTCGACCAGCAGGCGTCCGGAGGTGGCTTGGTCGAGGCCGGCCACGATGCGGATGAGCGTGGACTTGCCGCAGCCGGACGGACCGATGACGCAGACCAGCTCGCGGCGGTGGATTTTCAGGTTGATGTCACGCAGCGCGGTGACCGAGCCGTGTTCACCGGCGAACTGGCGGCCGAGGTGGTCGATCTCGAGGACGACGGGGCGCTCCTTTATCTTGGCGAAGCGGGCGGCGACCTCGGGGGATTGTTCGCGGTAGTCGGGCAGATGGTCGGTCGTATTCATGCTTTGACTACAAGGGGCTTGTCGGCGAACGCACAGATGTCGCGGGCGGCGAAGAGGCGGACGATGAAATTGCGCAGGCGACTCGGACGGTTGTCCTTCCACGGGAAGAGGCGGCGTCCGATGAAGCCGAGGGCCATGTCGGTGGTGAGGCCGATGAAACCGATGATGAGGATGGCGGCGTAAACGTTGTCGAAGTTGCGGTATTTGGCCTGCTGGTTGATGAAGAAGGTGATGCCTGAGCTGACGCCGACGACCTCGGCGACGACGAGGTAGGTCCAGGCCCAGCCGAGGAGGATGCGCAGGTCGTTGTAGAGGTCGGGCAGACTGGCCGGCAGGAGCACGCGGAGCACGAGCTGGCGACGGCGCGCGCCAAGGGTCTGCGCGGCCTCGAGCAGACCGCCGTCGACCTTGCGCACGGTGTTGGCGACGACGAGGACCTGTTGAAAGAAGGTGCCGATGACGATGATCGCGACCTTCGGTTCAAGGTGGATGCCGAACACCGCGACCATGAGCGCGCCGAAGGCCGGCGCCGGCATGTAGCGGACAAAGTCGACAAACGGCTCGGTGAGCCGGGAGATGGAAAAAAACGCGCCGCAGAGGATGCCAAGCGGCACGCCGACGGCGGAGGAAATCACGAAGCCCCAGAAGATGGTGCGGATGCTGGTCCAGATGCTTTCGTGCAGCCACTTGTCGCCTTTGAGCACGGGCTTGGTGGTGAAGGCGGTGTAGAGCGCGCGGCCGACCTCGTGCGGCGCGGGCAGAAAGATCGGGTTGGCGCGCTTGCCGGCGGGAGGCGCCTTGCCCTCGGCGATGGTTTTGTCGACCTGCGCGGCGAACTCGTGGCGGTCCATGAGTTGCCCGGGCTTGAGCCACGACACGTCGCCGGACTCGGTGACCTTGATCATCGGTCCCCAGATCACCGGCACGTAGCTGACCAGACTCCAGACGCCGAGCGGCAGCAGGAAGGCCAACACGGTCAACACGACGCGAACGCGCGTGGTGAGTTCCTGACGGACGTTGAGCAGGCGGTTGGGCATGCAGGCTCGGACGATGAGCGTGAAAGAATCTCCGGACGCGTTACGGGTGGCCGACAAACGCGTCCGGCTGTGTCAGAACAATGGATACAGCTTCAGTCCGAACTCAGAGCTTGAGCGCGTCGGCGGTGACGGAGGCGTCGTAGGAGCCGGGGATGTCCTGCGGCTCCTTGTAGACCTCGTTCTTCACGTTGAAGTCGTCGGCGATCTTCGAGGAGCCGGCCACGGAGTCGAAGCCTTCGGTGGGCGTGGAGAGCAGCTTGGAACCTTCGGCCAAGGTCAGCAGACGCGTGCCGCTGATGAACGCGGCGTAGTCGGCAGGGTCAACGCTGGCGCGGGCGGCCATGATCTTGATGCCGTCGGCCTTGGTGGCAGGGTCGGCGAGGTAGGCGACGACCTTGTCCCAAACGGAGACGAACTTCACCCAATCGTCGCGGCGCGAGGCGAGGCTCTGCGGGGTGACGACCACGCAGTCGTAGATGAGTCCGGGCTGGTCGGCGCTGGTGTAAACCGCCTTCGATCCGGGAACAGCCTTGAGGGCCTCGCCGGAGTTGGGTTGCCAGGCGCCGATGGCGTCGACCTGGCCGGAGGCAAGCACCTGCGGAGTCTGGTTGGTGGGCGTAGGCACGAGCTCGACGTCGGCCTCGGTGAGTCCGGCCTTTTGCAGCCCGTTGAGCAAAAGCAGGTGCGTGACGAAGCCGACCTCGATGCCGATTTTTTTGCCCTTGATGTCCTTGAGCGACTCGATGCCGGGACGGGCGACGATCATGTCGTTGCCGTTGGAGTAGTCGGTCAGCATGATGACGACGTTCTTGCCGCCGGTGGCGGTGGTGACGAGGGCGTCGCCGTTGGTGACGGTGACGGCGTCGACCTGACCGGCCGCGTAGGCCTCCATGGACGGGCCATATTCGAACCAGAGCAGTTCGACGTCGACGCCGGCCTCCTTATACCAGCCCTTTTCGGCGGCGATCTGCAATGCGGTCCAACCCGGCCAGTCGGAGAAGGCGACCTTGAGCGGAGCGGCGGAGACGAAGGCGGCCAACGCGCCACAAAGCGCGAGCGAGGAGAGGATGTTTCTTAGGCGCATGATCGTGATTAGTGTTATGATTTTGGCAAAAAGTATTACCGACCACCTTTCAGCACATGTCGTGCCCGCACATGGCGACGGGCAAAAAACTTTGGCTGCAGGACGGTTTTGCCTGCTCCCATGAGCGGCTTTCACACCAACGACCGCCTTTGCGTTTGTTTTTCGCCACCGGCCGGACAGGTTGCGCCGCATGAGTCTGAATCGCAGCGAGCAAATGGTGCACGATTACCTCCAGGCCAATCCCGACGAACAGCGCCACTGGCAGGGGGTTGTGCGCGCCACCGCCGAACGGGAGCGCGATCCCCACGCCGCCGCGGCCGCGCTCGATCACGATTTGTGGGCCTACTATCAGGAGCGCGCCGGCGTCGTGTCGCCTTTTCGCGAGGAGGCCGCCCGCGAGGGGCTGCGTCGCATCAGCATGCGCAACCTCGCCGAATACCTGTTGCGCCTGTGGGGGCCTGCGCGAAAACGACCAGCCGGCCAACCGCCGGCGCGGCCCTACGCCTAAAAACCCTCCATTCGGCCGGTATTTGCCGTTCGGGTTTCGCGACTTGGCGAATACTGCCAAATTGGCGCGGTAAAAAATGCAACGTTCCCCCGCCGCCTGCGTCCTACTTGGCGGTTCTGGTTGGATACCGCGCCCGCAGCCCCGGCTGCTTGGCAACGACTATCGACCAGTCTGGTAAACGGGCGGGCCGCCATGGGTAGGTGGCCCGCCCCATGCTGTTTTCGGGAACGAAATGCGTGGTGCCGGTGACTCAGGTTTTTAACCTATATCCGCAGTCTGGCATCGACATTGCATTACCTGCCGGCAAAGTTACTCACAAGATATCCACATGATGGAAAACCTGAGCGGGGCTAAGCCTCAAAAACCGCAGCTCAAGGTCTCTGCGAAGGTCAAAACCTTCGTCTTGGACACGAACGTTCTACTGCACGACCCGCAGTCGATCTTCAAATTCGAGGACAACAACCTCGCCATCCCGGTCGAGGTCCTCGAGGAGCTGGACGCCATAAAAACGGAGCAGTCCACCGAGCGCGGCCGCAACGCCCGCCGCGTGCACCGCATCCTCTCCCAGCTGTTGCCCGACTCGCGCTCCATGCACGAGGGCGTGAAGCTCGAGACCGGCGGCACGTTGTCGGTCATCATCAACCCGCACCTCGCCGACCCCGCCCTCGCGGACTCGGCCCTGATGCGCAAGCTCCGCTCCGTGCTCCCGAACCTGGAGAAGAAGGACAACCGCATCATCGCCGCGGCCCTCTTCGTGCAGGCCCACTACCAGCCGCCGACCATCCTCGTCACCAAGGACGTCAACGTCGCCCTCAAGGCCCGCGCCGTCGGCCTCGAGTCGCAGGACTACCTCAACGACAAGGTCCCCGAGCCCACCCAGGAAGACGCCTACCGCGAGATTCCCGTCACCATCTACGAACTCCAGCGCTTCGCCTCCGAAGGCCAGTTCGACCTCGGCGAGGAGGCCGCCAAGCCCCTCTTCCTGAACGAATACGTCCTGCTTCGCTCCGACGAGGGCAAGACCATGCCGGCCCGCTACTACGGCGAAAACATCGTGCGCCGCCTCAAGATCCCCGACTTCGTCAAGGCCCCCGGCGGCATCCCCATCCGCAGCCGCAACCTCGAGCAACAGTTCTTCATGGACGCCCTGCTCGACGACTCGATCACCCTGATCACCTGCTTCGGCAAGGCCGGCACCGGCAAGACCCTGCTCTCCATCGGCTGCGCCCTGCACCAGACGCACGACGACCACTCCCGCTACGACGGCGTCTCGATCTCGCGCCCCGTCATGGCGCTCGGCAAGGACATCGGTTTCCTGCCCGGCACCATGGAGGAAAAGATGAAGCCCTGGCTCCAGCCCTACTTCGACGCGCTCGAGGTGCTCATCCCCTCCAAGCCGCCCAAGGAGCCGCAGTTCGCCTCCAAGAAAGTCGCCAAGAAACACAAGAAGGGCGATGAGACCTTCTTCGGCCCGCAACCCGGCCCCGCCGCCACCCACGCCGGCCCTGGAGCCATCGCCCCGATCAAGCCCTACGAGCGCCTCATCAAGAGCGGACTCGTCGAGGTCGAGGCCCTCGCCTTCATCCGCGGCCGCTCGATCGCCCGCCGTTTCTTCATCCTCGACGAGGCCCAGCAACTCACGCCGCACGAGGTGAAGACCGTCATCACCCGCATCTCCGAGGGCTCGAAGATCGTGCTGATCGGCGACCCGGCCCAGATCGACAATCCCTACGTCGACTCGCGCAGCAACGGTCTCGTCTATTGCCACAACCGCATGAAGGGCCACGCCCTCTCCGCGCACGTGAAGCTGACCAAGGGCGAGCGTTCCAAACTCGCCGAACTCGCCGCCGACCTGCTCTGAGCCGGCGCGTTCTCCGGTCGCCCGGCCTCGGGATCCGCCGACGTATCAACCAAACAACTACAACAGGAAGGCCGGTCGCGTCATGCGACCGGCCTTCTTGTGGAGAGAATGATCGGCAAACGCCGCGGGGCAGCCCGCGGCGAGAAGAGTCGGTGCCTGCCTGGGTCAGCAGTTGATGCGACGCGCCGCGGCTTGGGCGCGCAGGCACAACTCCGCGGCCTTGAAGACATGGCGCTGGGTCATGGCGTTCTCGGTGCGATTGAGGGAGTCGAGCACGAGCTGGCCGAAGTATTTGAAGCCGACCTTGCCTGCCACGTTCATGTAATGCTCCCCCTTCTCGTCGACGAGGTAGACATGATCACCGGTCTTCTCGCGACCGACATCGACGTATTTGCGCAGCTCGATGTAGCCCTTGGTGCCGAGAATTGTCATGCGGCCGTCGCCCCAGGTGGAGAGACCGGGCGGGGTGAACCAGTCGACGCGGATGTAGTTGGTCGAGCCGTTGTCGCCGAGCAGGTTGGCCTCGCCGAAGTCCTCGAGTTCGGGGTGGTCGGGGTTGCCGTAGTTGGCGACGGTGGCGTTGGTCACAGTCGCGTCCTGCGCTCCGGTGAAGGTGAGGAACTGCTCGAACTGGTGGCTGCCGATGTCGCAGAGAATGCCGCCGTATTGCTCCTTCTTGAAGAACCAGTCGGGGCGACCGGTGCCGAGGCGGTGCGGCCCGAGACCGATGACTTGGATGACCTTGCCAATGGCGCCCTGCTCGATGAGCTCGGTGGCGAACATCGCCGACTCCACGTGCAAGCGTTCGCTGAAATAGACGGCGTATTTGCGGCCGGTCTTGGCGACGACGGCCTTGGCTTGGTCGAGCTGATCGAGCGTGGTGAAGGGGGTCTTGTCGGTGAAGTAGTCCTTGCCGGCCTCCATGACCTTGCAGCCGAGCGGACCGCGGAGGTTGGGAATGGCGGCGGCGGCCACGAGCTTCACCTCGGCGTCGTCGAGGATCTGGTCGAGCGAGCGGGCGACCTTGGCGCCGGCATACTTGGCGGCGAAGGCCTCGGCCTTGGCGGTGTCGGCGTCAAAGACCCACTTGAGCTGCGCGCCGGCCTCGGTCAGGCCGTTGCACTGGCCGTTGATGTGGCCGTGGTCGAGGTTGGTCGCGGCGAAGACAAACTCGCCGGGCTTCACCACCGGACTGGGTTTGCCCTGCGGGGCGTAGTTCATGCCATCGGATTTTTGCGTCATCGGATAAAGGGATAATGAGGGTGGGCGGCGAAAACATCGCCGCGCGGGGAGAGAGCGTCACTTCAATCCAGTCCCGCGCCCGCGGCGAGCAACCCGATTCTGCAAACACTTTCAGCACGCCTCCCCCACCCGCTCCGCCCACTCACACCCCCACCTCCCGGACAACGCGCACAAACCATTTGTAACTTATTAAGTGACAAATTTTGATAGCTGCATCCCGCTTTCAGCAAATATCTTAAAGGCGATTGTCACTTATTAAGTGACAAAGTTTCCGGCGTGTCGGCGCAAGTGGGGCGGTCGGGTCAGACCCGAGGCGGAGTGTGGGGGCCGCCGGGGTGATCGGATTAGGCTTAGGCCTGGGCCTTGGTCTTTTCGGCCAGGGCCTTGATCGAGCGGTCGATGGCGGCGCGGGTGCGCTTGCTCATGCGGTCGATGAAGAGCGTGCCGTTGAGGTGGTCCGCCTCGTGCTGGATGCAGCGCGAAAGGAGCCCGTTGCAAACCATCACATGCGGCACGCCCTGCGCGTCTTCAAACCTCACCTCGATCTCGTCCGGCCGCACCACGTCGCCGCGGATGTCGGGGAACGACAGGCAGCCCTCCTCATACGAGTCCTTCTCGGACGGCAGCACGGTGATCTTCGGGTTGGCGATCATCATCGGCATGAACAGCTCGACCGGCGGACGGCTGCCATCGAGTTCGAAATCAAAGTCGTCCGGGTCGGCCTCGCGCAGGTCGACCACGCAGAATTGCAGCGCCTTGCCGATCTGCTGCGCCGCCAGCCCGATGCCGCGCGCGGCATGCATCGTCTCGACCATGTCCCGGCCGAGCTGCGTCAACGCGGCGTCAAAAACCGTCACCGGCTCGCCTTTTTGGCGAAGGACAGGATCGTTGTAATGAACAATGGGCAACACCATGAGTCGAAGGATTCGGTTAAATTAAAACGGCCCGCCAACGTGGGTTTGCCACCCCGCGCCGGCAAACCAATAGTGCCCGATCCCCGCAAGCCGCGCCCATGACCGCCAACGACCACCGCAGCCCGCCACCCGCCCGCCGCGCCGCCACCGTGCTGCTGGCGTTGGCCGGCCTTGCGCTGGTGATCGTCGCGTGGGCACTCCCGGTCCATCTCACCTCGATCACGCCCGCGATCCTCCGCCAGGCCGGCGCCGGCAGCCCGGGCGTCGCGCAACTCGGGCTCGACCTGCTCGCCTCCGAAAAACCCGGCCCCGCCGCCCTTGTCGCCGAGACCGCCGCCGCGCTCGACGCGCCCGACACCGCCCGCCTCGCCCGCGAACTCGCCTCGCTGCACATGACGCACCCCGAGCTGACCCCTTGGGGCGGCTGGGACCCGTTTCTCGACCCGCTCGTGCGCGAGGCCGCCAAGGCCGCCGAGCCCCGCACCGCCAGCACGCCGGTGCTCACCTTCTTCGTCACCGCCAAGGCCCGCGAAACCCTCCGCGGCTTCCTCTCCAACTCCCGCTCGCCCACCGTGCTCTCGCTCCTGCGACTGCGCGAGTTGTCCGACACCGGCCGCTTCACCCCCGCCTCCAAGGCCGGCGGCCAGACCCTCGACGCGCTCATCCTGCTCGCCGCGCTCCTCCAGCAAGGCGACCACCCCCACCCCACCCTCCAACGCCAGCTCCGCGCGCTCGCCGACCAAGCCCTCGCCGACCAACGCCTCGGCGCGCTCGAGCCCGTCTGCTTCGACCTGCTCGCCCTCGGCCGCCGGCTCGACTGGATCCAACTCTCCACCCTGCTCTCGCTCACGCCCGACACCGCCACCCTGCGCGGCCTCGCCGAGCAACTCCGCGCTCACCCGGAGCAGACCGCGCTCGTCTTCACGCTCGCCGTCGCCAACGACTCCGCCGCCCCGCTCGTCACCTACCTGCAAACCCAGGGCGACGCCGCCATCGACGACCTCCGCCTCGCGCTCGGCTCGGGCCGCGACGCCGTTCGCCTGCTCCTGCGCCGGCAGGTGCCGGTCAACCGCCAGCCCGCCACCCCCGCCCCGCCCGCCTTCGTCGTCTTCAGCCTGCTCCAGCCCAAGGCCGCGCTCGCCGCGAAATACCTCGGCTGGTTCCTCGGCGCGTTTCTCCTCTTGCGCGCCCTCGACCGCGCCGCCCTCGGCTCCGAGCGCCGCGAGGACGCCACCACGCGCCCCCACCTCGTCTCCGGGGCACTCGCCCTGCTGCTCGCCGGCATCTTCGTCGCCGCCACCGAACCCAGCCTCGTCAAACCGCGCCCGCTCCCCGCGCCCAAACTCAGCTTCGCCGTGCCCGTGCTCGGCTCCCTCACCGAACCCGACACGCTCACCCGCCAACCCGCCACCTTCGCCATGGACATCAACACCCTGCTCTCGATCAGCTTCTTCGCGTCGCTGCAAATCGCCATGTATCTCGTCTGCCTGGCCAAGATCCGCCAGATCGGCCGCGGCGACCTCCCTCCCCTCGTGAAGCTCCGCCTCATGGAAAACGAGGAGAACCTCTTCGACGGCGGCCTCTACGTCGGCATCGGCGGCACCGCCACCGCGCTCGTGCTCCAGGTGCTCGGCGTCATCGAGCCCAACCTCCTCGCCGCCTACTCCTCCAACCTCTTCGGCATCTGCTGCGTCGCGCTCGTGAAGATCCGCCACGTCCGCCCCTTCAAGAACCGCCTCATCCTCGAAGGCCAGGCCGCCATCGTCGCCGCCGGCCTCGCCCCCAAGGCGCCATGAACAAGACCCTCCTGCTCATCCTCTGCGACTTCCTGCTGCTCACGCTGCTCGCGCTGACGGACTGGACGCACATCGACGCCGCCCGCCCCGAGCCCGCCGCCGCGACCACCACGCAGACCGCTCCCTCGGCCGGCGCCGCCACGCCCGACGACGACCTCGTCGCCGTCATGCAGCTCGCCCTCACCGACGAGCAGGCCCGCCGCGAGCAACTCGCGCAGGAACTCGACCATACCGCCCAGACCCTCGCCGAGCGCGAAAAGAACCTCACCCAGCTCGACGCTCAACTCAACCAGACCACGCAGCAGGCCGCGCAACTCCGCCGGCAACTCGACACCACCGCCGCCGACGCCACCCGCACCAAGGAGCAGGCCGAGGCCCTCGCCCGCCAGCTCGTCGAACGCGAGGCCGAGGCGAAACGCCAGGCCGCCGAACTCGAGAAACTCGAAAAGGCCCAGGCCGAGGCCCGCCAAAAAATCGAGGACCTCAACGTCACCGTGCGCGTCGCCGAGCAGGAAAAAACCCTGCTCCGCGAGACCACCGTCGCGTTGAAGGAGCAGGTCGAGGCCGAGCGTCAGGAACGCCTGCAAGTCCAGGCCACCAACGTGCAGCTCGCCCAGGGCGTCGGCCAGCTCGCCGACCAGTCCGCCACCCTCACCCGCGAGTTTCGCGAGAGCCAGCCGATCAACGCCAACACCCTCTTCAACACCTACCTCGCCAACCGCCTCACCGCGCGCTTTCAGGCCAGGCGCGACTCCTTCTTCGGCCCCATCGTGCGCGACCGCGCCGCCACCACCGTGCTCGTGACCGACGGCCAGGCGACCTACGCGCTGCTGCACGTCGAGGACACGCCCTTCAGCCTCGGCGAGCCCGGCGCCGACTGGGCCAGCTTCTCCATCACGCTCGGCAAGGACAACCGCGCCGTCGCCATCCCGCGGCTCGAGTTCCTGCGCGCCGATCCGCGCGCCGTCGGCCTGCCCGTGCCCGCCGCCCTCGCCGACCAGTTCGGCGTGAAGGTTTATCAGACCGCGCTCGATCCGTATCGTTTTCCCGACGCCCTGCTCATCGCCCGCGATGGCCGCGCCTACGGCGAGGTTCCCTTCAAGCTCGACCCCGCCAACCCCGGCTACGTGAAGATGGACACGCGCCTCGTGCGAAAACTCTTCGCCGACTACAACCCCGGCCGCGGCGATCTCGTCCTGAGCAAGACCGGCGAACTGCTCGGCATCATGGTCAACAGCGACTACTGCGTGGTCGTCGGCGCCTTCGCCGCCAACGCCGCCTTTCCTGTCGGCGACGACCTGAAGGCCACGCCCACCGGCCCGCTGCTCGACGCCCAGGTGGCCCGCCGCGCCGCGCTGCCCACGCCGCTGCGCATGCCGTGAGGCGGTGGCACCGGAGAACGGACATTCTTGTCCGTTCCCTCAAGCCATCATCATCCTGAATAAACACCCACGCGCCAACCAACCGGAACGGACAAGAATGTCCGTTCTCCTCCAAGCGCGCCACGGGCGTCGCGAGCGACGCCCCTACCGCGCTCACCGCAGCGTCATGAACGGCACCGCGCGCTCCTTGATGCGGTCGAGCTCCTCGGCGAGGTGCGTGGCCAGCTTGGCGGCGGTCTCGTAGTTCTCCTGGTGATACGGCAGCTCCAGCCGCGGCGGGTTGCGGCGGCCCTGCTTCACCTCGCGCTCGAGGATCTCGCCGATCAACGCCAGCCGGCGGCGGTAGGCCTGGTTCATGGCGGTGTTGAAGCGCGCCATTTCGTCCAGCGATCCAAAGGTGCCGAGCTCGGTGCGGCTGAGTTTTTTCTCCATTTCGTTTTGCTGGGTCACCACCTCGCGCAACCGTTCGTCGCCCGACAGGCCGCCGGGCACGCCGCGGGTGGGCTGCGTGACGAGGTGCTCGGCCAGCGCCCAGGCTTCCTGCACGAGCAGTTCGAGGTCGCGGACCTTGCGCGACTGGGCGACGTAGATCGCGGGTGATTGCTCCTGCCAATCCATGCCGCGGGTGATGCGCAGGGCGAAGCGGCGGGGTTTGGCGTAACGGGTGTTCTTGAGCGTCCAGTCCTCCTCCTTGCCGTCGCGGTCGGCCGCCGACGCGGGCTCGCCGCGCAGGAGAAACGTCGAGATGCCGACGACCTCGCCGGCCTGGTTGAGCACGGGGCCGCCGCTGTTGCCGGGCACGATCTCGGAGGTGACTTCCAACTGCTCGGCGGACACGCCCAGCACCTTGCCGCGGCTGAGCGTGGTGACGCCCGCGCCCTGGCTGTTGCCGTAGACGGCGACGCGGTCCTCCAACCGCGCCGGATCGCCGATCAGCAGGCCGCCGGTGGCGTTGACGCGCAGGCGGGCGAGGTCGGCGGTCGGCATGACCTCGATGGCCTCGGCCACGTAGCGCGTGCCGTCGGTCGAGGTGATCACGATCCGGTCGAGCGGCGTGCCGGCGATGACGTGCTGGTTGGTGTAGGCGAAGACACGGCCGTTGTCCTGCGCAAGGAAGCCCGAGCCACGTCCGTCCGGCGTGTTGATGAGCAGCACCGCGGCCTCGACCGACGGCACCTGCAGGAGCTTCGGTTTCCACTGCGCGGCGTATTCGCGGTCGCTGTTGATGAGCCGTTCGAGCGGCAGGGTAAAAACGAGGCCGTCGTCGCGTTTGACAACGATGTTCTCGCCACGCTTTTCGAGCATCTCGGCGCGCAGCGTGCGGCCCTGCGTGTCGGTCCACGTGCGCAACTCGGCGCGGACCGCGGCCGTCAGCACGAGCCCGGCGATGAGCGCGGTCACGAGGCGGGGGAAACGGGGTGAACTGGGGAACGGCGATCCCATGTTGACGCGTTTCCTAGCGCCGCGCCCCGGAGGTCGCAAGCCCGCGGGGCGATTTTGACGGATGCGGATTTGCGCGGCCGCGGACGGTGGGTTTGCTTCGGGGAACTCCGATTTCCCCACGCTCATGAAAGTCACCTACTACGGACACTCCTGTTTTCTGGTCGAGACCGCGCAAGCCCGCCTGCTCATCGACCCGTTCCTGACCGACAACCCCCTCGCCTCGGTGGCCGCGGCCGACGTGAAGTGCGACTACGTGCTGCTCTCGCACGGCCACGAAGACCACACCTGCGACGCGCTCGAGATCGCCAAGGCCAACGACGCCACCATCGTCGCCAACTACGAGATCGCCGAATACTTCGGGGCCAAGGGCGCCAAGTCCCACGGCATGAATCCCGGCGGCGGCCACGACTTCCCCTTCGGCCGCGTCAAGCTGACCATCGCCCACCACACCTCGTCGCTGAACGCCGGGCTCAACCCGATCTACCTGGGCGTGCCCTGCGGCATCATCGTCGAGGCCGACGGCAAGCGGCTCTACCACGCCGGCGACACGGCGCTGTTCCTCGACATGCAGCTCATCGGCAAGGGCGGGCTCGACCTCGCGCTCCTGCCCATCGGCGACAACTTCACCATGGGCCCGGCCGACGCGCTCGACGCGCTCGACCTGCTGCGCCCGCGCCTGGCCGCGCCGATGCACTTCAACACCTGGCCGCCCATCGCGCAGGACCCGCAGGCGTTCGTCGCCGCCGCCGCCGAGCGCGGCCACATCGTCAAGGCGCTGAACCCCGGCGACACGCTGGTGGTGTGAGCGGCAAGTCCACGGAGAACGGACATTCTTGTCCGTTCCCCTGGTCCCTTTGCCTGGTCAGTTCGCCGGTCTGTTCGCCGGTGACGTGAACGGACACAGGAATGTCCGTTCTCCTTTGGTCACCGTCAGTCGGTGACGACTTGGTCGGACAACTCGTTCTTGTCGTCCTGACGGCGCGGGAAGCGCGTGGCCAACAGGTCGCCCGCGCGGGTGATGCCCTTGATGATCGCGGCGGTGTGGTCGCCGGCCTTGAAGTCCTCCGTCATGGCGGCGGCGAGCTCGGTCCAGAAGGCCGGGCCGCACTCGCGATGCACGCCGTGATCGCCGATGACGGCGAAGGTCTGCGAGGCGGGCGCGACGAAGATCAACACGCCGTTGCGCTCGGCGGTGGCGGCCATGCCGAGGCGGGCGAACTCCTGCTCGGCGCGCGTCACCGGCTCCGGGGCGGCCTTGCGCGTGACCATCACGCGGATCTCCCCGGAGGTGCGGGCCTCGGCGGCGGCAATGGTCGCGGTGATTTTGTCGTGGTCGAGTCGGTTGATGAAGTCGGTGGGTTTCATGGGCGGAACGTGGACGCGGGGATTGTCGTGAAAGGATGCGCAGGCGTCACCAGCGGCCTCCCGCGCCGCCGCCGCCAAAACCGCCGCCTCCGCCGGAGAAGCCGCCACCACCACCACCGCCGCCGAAGCCGCCGCCCCACCCGCCGCGACGGTGGCCGCCGCCGGTGTAGAGCATCGTCCCGCGGCGACGGTTGCCGCCGTAGATCGCGGAGAGCGTGATCGCGAGGATCAGGAAGAAAAACACGGGAGCCACGCCGTCGCCGCCACGGGGTTGGCGCGCGCCGTCGCCGACGGTGCGGCCGGTGCCTTGGTATTCACCCTTGGTGGCCGCGATCATGTCGCTGACCGCGGCCTCGACGCCGCCGGCGAAGTCGCCACGACGGAAGGCGGGCTTTAGCCGCTCCTCGATGATGCGGTGGGCGGTGGCGTCGGGCAACGCGCCCTCGAGGCCGTAGCCGACCTGGATATACATGGCGCGGTCCTCGATGAAGACGAAGAGCACGGCGCCGTTGTCGCGGCCCTTTTGTCCGACGCCCCATTTTTGGGCGACGCGCACGGTGTAGTCCTCGATGGACGACGCGGAGTCCATGCGCGGGTAGAGCGCGACGACGATCTGGTTGGACGTCTCGCGCTCGAAGTCGGCGAGCCGGCGGTTGAGCGCGTCCTCGCGGGCGGCGGGGATGACGTTGGCCGCGTCAACCACCGGTTGGCGCGGTGCCGGTGGAATGGTTTCGGCGCAAAGGGCGGCGCCGGCCAGCGCGAAGCCCAGCCAACCGAGCAGATGAAGCCAACCCGCGCGCATCACGATTGCGGAGCGGGTTGACCACCGAAGTCGAAGTCGACCTTGGGCGCGTCCTCGGCGCCGGGCTTGGCGGAGAAGTAGGCCTTGCTGTCGAAGCCGAGCGCGGCGGCGAAGAAGACGGCGGGGATGCGCTTGATGGCCGAGTTGTAGTCGCGGGCGATCTCGTTGTAGCGGCCGCGTTCGACGGCGATGCGGTTCTCCGCGCCCTCGAGCTGGGCCTGCAGGGTCTGGAAATTGGCGGTGGCCTTGAGGTCGGGGTAGCGTTCGACGACGACCAGCAGGCGCGAGAGCGCGGAGCCGAGGCGGTTCTGCGCCTGCTCGAACGCGGCGAGCTGCGCGGGGTCGGTGGGCGCGGAGCCCTCGGGCAACCGGACGCTGCCGACGGAGGCGCGCGCCTCGGTGATGTCGGTGAGCGTGGACTTCTCGAAGTTGGCCGCGCCGGACACGGTGGCGACGAGGTTGGGCACGAGGTCGGCGCGGCGTTGGTAGACGTTTTCCACCTGGGCCCACTGGGCGTCGACCGCCTGTGAGCGATTGACGAGGCCGTTGTAGTTGCCGACGACGACACCGACAAAAACCAGGCCGAGGACGAAGACGATGCCGAGAGCGATCAGGAGCTTGCGCATAAGGCGGTCACGTTGGCACGGGAGCAAGGGCACTTCAAGGTCCGACGGCTGTTTGCGCGGAGTGGCAAACGGGCGTGCAAAACGGCGTCCGATCGATTGCCATGAGCGCACCTCCATGAAACTCCTCCCCAAAGGCAAGTGGGCGCGACTTCGATTGGGAGCCCTGATCGTGATGCTGGTCGGGGTGTTCCTCCAATTTCATGTTTACGGGCTCGGGCATCTGCTGACCTACCGCCCGCAGGAGGGCGACATCGTCTTCCAATCGTTGCCCGAGGGGCCGTTGGTCGATGCCATTGAGGGCATCACCGGTTCGCCGTTTTCCCATTGCGGCGTGGTGATCAAAAACCACGCGGGCGACTGGGTCGTGTCCGAGGCCATCGGTGAGGTTCGCGAGACACCGCTGCACCTGTGGGTCGTGCGCGGGCGCGGAGCGCGGCTCGACGTGTGGCGCTGGCGCGAGATGACGTCGCGAGATCCGCAGACGTTGAAAGCCGCGCTCACCACGTATCTCGGGCGTCCCTACGACTTTCGCTACGCACCGGACGACGGCGCGATCTACTGCTCCGAGCTGGTGTTCAAGGCCTACCGCCAGGCCTACGGCGTCGAGTTCGGCACGTGGGAAAAGCTCGGCGAGCTCGACTGGCGGCCACACGAGGCGTTCATTCGCGAAATGGAGAACGGCGCGCTGCCGCTCGACCGCCCGATGATCACCCCGGTGGGCCTGACCCGCAGCCCGCTGCTCGAAAAAATCTACTGACCGCCACCATGCCCGATCCCACCGAACGTTTCTCCAATCGCGTCGCCGACTATGTGCGTTGTCGGCCGGATTATCCGGCCGCGTTGATCGACGCGTTGGGATCGCGGGGCCTGTTGCGCACCGATGCCGACTGGGCCGACGTCGGCGCGGGCACCGGCATCTGGACGCGGCAGATCGCGCCGCAAGCGCGGTCCGTCAGCGCCGTCGAACCCAACGACAACATGCGCGCGGCCGCCGCCGTGCTGCTCAAGCCGTGGGCCAACGTGCGACTCTCCGCGGGCTCCGCCGAGGCCACCGGGCTCCCCGACGCCTCGTGCGACGTGGTGACGGCCGCGCAGGCGTTTCACTGGTTCGACCGCGCGGCGTTCGCCCGCGAGTGTCGCCGCGTGCTAAGGCCGGGCGGACGCGTGGTGCTGGTCTGGAACGAGCGCGAGACCGACACGACGGCGTTCTTGCGGGCCTACGAAAAACTGCTGCTCGACCACGCGGGCGATTACCGCGAGGTCAACCACCAGAACATCACGCCGGACGACTTCGCGGCCTTCTTCGACGAGGCCGGCTACGAGTTGCTGGAGTTTCCGCACGCGCAGTATTTCGACTTCGATGGGCTCGCCGGGCGGCTGTTGTCCTCGTCCTATGTGCCGCCGGCCGGGCATCCGCGCCACCCGGCGATGATGGCGGCGTTGCGCGAGTGTTTCGACGCCCACGTCGCCGACGGCCGGGTGACCTTCGCCTACACGACGCGGGCCTACGTCGGCGTGCCTCGGAACGTGCCCGCGAGGTAAACCGCGGGCAGGCGCTCGCTTGACTTTGGCGGGGCGGGTTCATCGGCTCGGCCACCAGCCCCATGTCCGCCGAAACCAACGCCAGCACCCACGCCGCCGCCAC
The DNA here is from genome assembly GCA_030601755.1 of Verrucomicrobiota bacterium. Taxonomy (GTDB): domain Bacteria; phylum Verrucomicrobiota; class Verrucomicrobiia; order Opitutales; family Opitutaceae; genus JAUWBF01. The sequence goes on from JAUWBF010000007.1 coordinate 39,009, forward strand.
CCGACCCGCGCTCTCCGCCGCCGAGCGTCGCGCCAATCTCATGAAGGCGCTCGGCCCGGGCATCCTCGTGGCCTGCGCGGCGGTGGGCGGTTCGCACCTGGTGTGGTCGACGCGCGCGGGCGCCGAGTTCGGCTGGGCGCTGGTCGGCCTGATCGTGCTGACCAACCTCTTCAAGTATCCGTTTTTCCTCTACGGCCAGCGCTACACCGCCGCGACCGGCGAGAGCCTGCTGGCCGGTTACCTGCGGCAGGGGCGCGGCTATGTCTGGATTTTCCTGCTGATCAACATCCTCACCGGCATGATCAACATCGCGGGCGTGGGCATGCTCAGCGGCGCGTTGCTGGCGGGTTACGGCATCACCGCGCTTTCCGTGGCCCAGCTCACGACCGGTCTCATCGCGGTGTGCGCGGCTCTGTTGTTGCTCGGTCACTACAAGCTGCTCGACGGCATGGCCAAGGCCGTGATCGTGGCACTCTCGCTGAGCACGCTGGTCGCGGTGTGCCTGGCGATCCCGAAGCACACGGTGCCGCCGGCCGACTTCGTGCAGGTGAGCCCGTGGACGTGGGTGGCGTTTCCGTTTCTCGTCAGCCTGATGGGCTGGATGCCAGCTCCCGTCGACCTGTCGGCGTGGTCCTCGCTGTGGATGTTCAGCCGCCGCGATCAGACCGGCCACATGGCCACCGTGCGCGAGACGTCGATCGACTTTTATCTGGGCTATCTCTCGGCGGCGGTGCTCGCGGTGCTGTTCGTCGCGCTGGGCGCGCTGGTCATGCACGGCACGGGGCTGACATTCGCCGAGGGCGGCATCGGTTTCTCCAACCAGCTGGTGGCGCTCTACACGCAGACCATCGGCGAGTGGTCGCGCCCGCTGATCCTGTCGGCGGCGTTCATCACGATGTTCAGCACCACGCTGACGTGCGTCGACGGCTACCCGCGCTCGCTGGCGGCGTGCTGCGTGCTGCTGAAGATCGCGCCGCAGCGGAGCTTTGCCTCGATCCACAACGTCTGGATGATCGTGTCGTCCGCGGTTGCGGCGGTCGTGGTGCTGTTCTTCGTGAAAAACCTGATCCAACTGCTGACCTTCGCCGCGGTGGTCTCGTTTCTCACCTCGCCGGTGCTGGCGTGGATCAACTTCAAGGTCATGCGCGGCGACAACGTGCCGGCCGACCGGCGTCCGGGCGCGCTGCTCTCGGCGCTGAGCTGGACGGGACTCGCGTTCTTCGCGGTCATGACCGCGGGCTACGTCTACGTGCTGCTCAAGTGACGCGGCGGGCGCGCCGGCGGCGGGCCTCGGCGGCGATGTTGAGCGGCGTCACCAACTCGGTGTGCTCGCGGGCCTCGGCACCGTCGAGGTGCACCAGCCCCGGCGCGAAGGGCGGCGTGTCGCCGGCCTCGTCGGACCAGCGGGCCCACTCATAGCCGACCACCAACGGGTCGACCACGGCCGTGCCGATCACGCGGCGCAGGGTCGCCAGCCGGCGCTCGAGCCGGGTGGGACCGCGACGCGGCGGCGCGCCGGCGGGGGCGCGCACCGGGCCTTCGTTGAGCCCGACGTCGACCAGTAGGCGCGGTTGCGCGGCCGGCAGATCGTCGGGATTCGCGCCGGCGGGCACGGCCAGCACGTCGACCAGCGCCGGCCCCGACTCCGCGAGCACGGCGGCGGGCGGCGGCGCGGCGAAACGCACGCCGAGCACCAGGTGCTCGGGGTCATGCCGCCGCAGCGCGCCGACCGTGGTTTGAAAATAGCGGCGGGCGAACTCGCGCACGAAACCGTGGTCGTCGCGCCGATAGCCGGCGTGGTCGAGCGCGCGCTCCGCGTGGGTGAGTTGGCGGATGGTTTCGCGATGCGGCAACGCCATGCCCCAGGCGCGCCCCAGAGCGGCGAGGTCGCCGGCGTGCGGCGCGAGCACGAACTCCCACGCGGCGTGATGCGCGGCGTGGACCGGCTCTAGGCTGAGGCAAACCTGCAGGAGGCCAAGACCACCGGCCGACGCCGGCGAGACCCACGCGAGGTCGGCGTCGGTATGCAGGCCTACGAAGTCCGTGCAACCGCGCCAGCGCGCGGCGGCGAGCTTGGCGCGCGCGTCGCAGAAGGCCGGCCACGACGTGTCGAACACGTCCGGCAACCACACGCCATGCGCGCGGATCACCGGCCCGCCCGCGTGCAGAAAGTCGACCAGCCCGACCTGATGCAGCCCGAGCCCGGCGAGGTCGGCGTCAGAGTGAATGCCCACGGCGTTGAACCCCCAGCCGAGCAGACGCCGACCGGTCTCGCGGGCGAAGGCCGCCGGTTCGCCGCCGGCGGACGGGGCGAAGTCCGGCGCGGACGCGGCGCGGCGCCGTCCGGCGGAGTGGCGGTTTACCGCGCCGACCGCGCGCAGGAACAGCGGCCGGTCATGCGGACCGATCAACCACCAGCGGCCGTCACCAGTCTGGCCGACCCGGAAAAAACCGGGCGCGCCGCGCACGGTGTCGGCCTTGAAGTCGTTCGGATGGAGCGGACCGGATTCACGCGCTGGCGGCATGAGCCCGGGAGGCTGACGGTGGACGCGCGCATTGAAAAGGGGGAAGTGCCGCGGCGCGCCAGGAGAACGGACATTCTTGTCCGTTCCGAATGACACTCCTCCACGAGAGCGTTGAAAACGAACGGACAGGAATGTCCGTTCTCCTTAGTCACCCGCTCAGCGCCGGTCCGGCCGCTTGATCGCGAACAACTCGCCGAGCCGACTGTAGCTCTCGCCGCCAAGGCGGGCGACCGGGTCGAGCTTGACCGGATCGACCAGGCCGGCGTCGTCGAGCACGTCGTCGCGCACGTGCGCGCAGAGGATTCGCCCGACGAGGATGTTGCCCGCCAACGGTCCCTCGCCGACGTCGAGCCGCGAGTGCAGCGTGCACTCGAAGGCCACCGGCGCGTCGGCCACGCGCGGCGGGCGCACGCGCTCGGACGGTATCGAGGCGATGTCGAACGCGTCGAACTCGCTCTCGCCGTAGGGCAGCAGGGCGGCGCAGGCGTTCATCTTCTCGGCCAGCGCGCCGTTGACGATGTGCACGACGAACTCGGGCACGGCCTCGATGTTGCGCACGGTGTCCTTCTTGTTCCCGTGGCGGTCGTTGACCGGCACGAACATCAGCGTGGGCGGGTTCGACGTGACGCCGTTGAAAAACGAAAACGGCGCGAGGTTCGTGCGCCCGTCCGCGGAGATGGTCGAGACCCAGGCGATGGGCCGCGGGACGATCAGGCTGACCATCCGGGCGTAGGCGTGTTTCGGTTCAAGGGCGGCGAAGTCGATCAGCATGCCTCCAACTAGGCACGCCCGCGGCGCGCACGCCAGCCCGCGACGTTGATCACGGGCAGGTTAACGCGAGGCTAATAGTTCCCATTTGCCGACCTCGGCCGGAGCTGGCAGCGTGGACGGTTTCCTCCATGACCACGCCCATCCGACCACACCGCGAGACTCCCGTGCGCGCCGCCCTGCGCGGCGCCCGCGCCAACCTCGGGCCGGGCTTGGTGTTGCAGGTCTTCGCGGTCGCGCTGGTGATCGCCTACTACGGCCATGCGGAGGCGCGCGAGTGGTTCGACCGCGTCGCGGCGCTGCGCGAACAGATCGGGGTGGTCTTCCCGATGATCACGACCGCGGTCTTCGGCGCGATCATCCCGTCGCTCTACCTGTGCGCGTTGCCCTCGACCCGCCAGGAACAATCCGCGCGCAAGATCGTCGCGCTGACGTTGTTCTGGGCCGTCAAGGGCGCCGAGGTCGACCTGCTCTACCGCATGCTGGCCGCGCTGGTCGGCGCCGACAACGGCATCACGACGATCGCCACCAAGGCCTTTCTCGACCAGTTCATCTACTGCCCGATCTGGGCCGTGCCCTCCTGCTGGGCGATGTATGCGTGGGTCGAGGCCGGTCTGCGCTGGCGGCCGGTCTGGCAGGACATCCGCACCGCCGGCTGGTATGGCCGCAGCGTGCTGCCTGTTCTGATCTCCAACCTCGGCGTCTGGCTGCCCGCGGTCGCGCTCATCTACGCGCTGCCGACCGGCCTGCAATTGCCCATGCAGAACCTCGTTTTGTGCTTCTACACGCTGCTGCTCGCGACCCTTGAGCGTCGCCGGCGCGCCGTCGCGGCTCAGGAGTGATCGGCAAACCGCCCCTCGCGCAAAAACTCCCGCACCCGTCCGACCACCGCGCCGCGCCACATCAGCCACGTGTGCGACGCCGCCACGGTCACGTGGTCGGCCTCGCCCGCCAGATGCGTGCGCTCGACCGAGACCTTGCCGTCGTCCGCGCCCGGAATCAGCGCGGAGAAAACCGGATTCCACGAACGCCCACCCGCGATCACGCCCAGCTCGACCTCCGCCGGCCACGCGCCCAGCGCCGCCGGCGCGTCGTCCGGCGCCGTGCCCAACCGCACGCCCGCCGGGCCGTTGATCCGGCGAAACAACCGCCAGTCGCCCATCGCGTCGACGATCTCGCTCCCTTGATTCGGCGGCCCGAGCATCACCACGCGCCCCAGCGCCGCCGGCACGTCATGGTCGCGCAAATACTGCCGCAGCAAAATCCCACCCATCGAGTGCGTGACCACGTGGATCGTCTCGCCATCCGCGGCCTCGCGAAACACCGGCCCGAACACCGCCTCAGCCAGTTCGGGCAACGAGTCGCGCTGCGACGCATAGCCGATGTTGCGCACGGTATGCCCGTCGCGCTCGAGCGCCGCCGCCAGCCGCGCCATCGACAACGGCCCGCGCCCCAGCCCATGCACCAGCACGACCGTGTCCGCGCGCGCCGTCAGTCCCGCGCCCGCGGCGAGCAACCCCACCGCCAGCGCCACGCCCCGCGCGAATGTTCGTATTACGAACATCGGTTCAGCGCCCGCCTTTCAGGGCCTCCAGCACGATCGACGGCGTCAACAGCTCGGGCAACGGCCGCGGCTCGGGCTCGCCCGGGAGATAGACGAGATTGAACGGCACCGCGCTCCGGCCCCACTTGGCCAGCTCGGCCGTGATGCGCGGATCGGCCGAGGTCCAGTCGGCCTTGAGCGGCACCACGCCCTCGTCGCGGAAAAAGCGCCGCACCTCCTCCGAGCCGAAGACGACCTGCTTGTTCGTCTGACACGTCGCGCACCAACGGGCCGTAAAGTCCACGTAGACCGGCCGGCCCTCGGCAGCCAGTTGCTCCGCGCGGCCCGGCGACCACTCCTCCCACACGATGGCGTCGGGCGCGGGCGGACGCGGCCAGCCAAGCGCAACGCCGCCGGCCACCAGCAGCAACCCGCCCAACACGCCCACCCGACGACGCGCGGCCGAGGCGACCGGCGTCGCGTAGCGCCCGTAGAGCCACACGCCGAGCGCGATGACCGTCAGCGCGAACAACACCCGCAGGAACGCATCCTCGCCATGATCCTGGAGCTGCCCGGCCAGCACCCACAGCAGGTATCCAACAGTCGCATACAATGGGAATGCCATCGCCTGCTTGAACGTCTCCATCCACGCGCCCGGCCTCGGCAGCAGCTTCACCGCCTGCGGGAAAACCGACAGCAGCAGATACGGGAGCGACAGCCCGAGCGCGATCATCGTGAACACCGCGAAGCCCTGCCCCGTCGGCAACGCCAGCGCCGCGCCCAGCGCCGGCGCGAGGAACGGCGCGCTGCACGGCGTCGCCACCACCGTGGCCAGCACGCCCGTGAAGAACGATCCCGCCAGCCCCTCCTTGCGTTGCAGGCCCGAGCCGACGCCCGTCGCGCCCAGCCCGAATTCGAACACCCCGCTCATCGCGAGCGCGAAGACCAGCATCACCACCGCGATCATGAAGACGAACGCCGGCGACTGCAGTTGGAACCCCCACCCCAGCTCGTCGCCGCCCGCGCGCAGCACCGCCAGCGCGCCCGCCAACGCCCAGAACGACGCCAACACGCCGCCCGTGAACGCCAGCCCGTGCAACGTCACCTTGCGCCGGTCGCCGCCCGCCTGCCTCACAAAGCCAAGAATCTTGATGCCCAACACCGGAAACACGCACGGCATCAGGTTCAGAATCAACCCGCCCACCAGCGCCAGCAGCAGTGTGCCTGCAAAACCAGCACCGCCTCCCGCCACCTCCTGCGTGCTCGCCTCGCCGGCCCGCGTCACCGTGAACGCCGGTCCGTCGGCCACCACCGTCACCGCCTCGTCCAGCGACCAACCCTCGCGCGCCCCCTTCGGACCAAACGCCAGCACGCCGCGCAGCCGTTGGTCCGCCGGATCGGCCGCCGGCGACACCGTCAGCTTCAAAATCAGCGCGCCGTCCTCGCCCGCGCCGACCGCCTGCGGCGCGTCGAACGCGACAAAATCATTCTCCGTGAAAAAATGCGGCTCCGTCAGCCCGGCCGCCTCCGCGCCCGCCAGCCGCAGCCACACCGTGTCGCCCTCCGCGCCCACGCGCTCGACCGTGATCGCCACGCCCTCCGGCGGCGCCTGCGGCCGCGCGATGCCCGCGAACTCCGCCGCCAACGCCGACGGCTCGGGTTCGCCATCGGTCACGTTGAGCGTGAGCACCACCTCCGCGTTGCCCGGCACGCATTGCTTCGGATCGCACATCAGCCAGTCGGCCGCGGCCTTCAGCGTCACCGTCGAGCCGACCGCCGCGTCCGCCGGCACGGTGATCTTCATCGGCAGCAGCACCACGCCCTCGTAGCCCTGCCCCGTGACCACACCGCGGTAGTCGTGGATCACCATCGGCACCGGCCACTTGATCGGCCCGGCTGACCAACCCTCCGGCAACGTCCAGTCCAGCGACGTCGCGTAGCCCGAGCCCGCGTTGATCCAGTAGGTGTGCCACGTCGGCGCGTGCTCCACACGCAGCGCCGCCTCGAACGACTCGCCCGGCCGCACCGAGGTCACCGGCGCGACCAACGACACCCTCACCTGCGCGCCCAGCGGCAGCGCAAACGACAACAACACCACCAGCGGGAACAGCCGACGCAGGAAACTCATGGAGCCGCAGAGATTGACCATGCCCGTGCGAACCGCAACCCCCGCCGGTTGTTCCCGTCGAGCGTTACAAAATGTCCTCAGGGCCGCCCGCGCACTCGACACTCCCCGCGCCCTGCCCCACTAACGTCACCCATGGCGAAAAAGACCCGCCCGCAACTCTCCAAAAAAGACTACGAGGCCCGCATCCCCGCCCTGCGCGAGCAGCTCGTGCAGCTGCAGGTCGCCCTCAAGGAGGCCCCCTTCAAGGTCCTGCTCATCGTCGCCGGCCTCGAGGGCACCGGCCGCGGCGACCTCATCAACAGCCTCAGCTCCTGGCTCGACCCCCGCGGCGTCGAGACCTTCTCCTACCACGAACCCACCGACGAGGAGCGCGCCCGCCCCTTCATGTGGCGCTTCTGGCGCCAGCTCCCCGACATGGGCCGCATCGGCATCTACGCCGGCTCCTGGTATACGGAGACCCTGCGCGCCGAGGCCCGCAGCCGCAAGGCCCTCGCCCACCGCGACCACGAGCTCGAGCGCATCCGCCACTTCGAGAAGCTGCTCGTCGACAATGACACCCTCGTCATCAAGATCTGGATACACATGGACAAGGCCGCCCACCGCGCGCGCCTCAAGGCCCTTTCCTCCGACCGTCGCACCGCCTGGAAGGTCAGCGAGGAGGACTGGCGCCACCACCGCATCTACGACCGCCTCGACCGCACCGCCGCCCACATCCGCGCAAAGACCAACCAGCCCGGCGCCACCTGGCACGTCGTCGAGGGCGAGGACGAACGCGCCCGCAACCTCGCCGTCGCCGACCTGCTCCTCGCCAGCTTCGACCGCCACCGCGGCCACCTCGCCGCCCTCGCCCGCAAGCGCAAGCCCGCCCGCCCCCCCGCGCCCGCCCGCTCGCTGCGCCCAGCCGGCCGCAAGCGCCTGCAATCCCTCCAGCTCCTCCACGAGCTCTCCGCCAAGGCCTACGAGGAGAAGCGCGACAAGTGGCTAGGCCGGCTCAACCAGGCCGTGCGCGCCGCCCACGACGCCGGCCGCGCCATCACGTTTGTCTTCGAAGGCTGGGACGCCGCCGGCAAGGGCGGCGCCATCCGCCGCCTCACCAGCGCCATCGACGCGCGCAACTTCCGCGTCATCCCCGTTGCCAAGCCCACCGCCGAGGAGAAAAACTTCCACTACCTCTGGCGTTTCTGGCGGCAGGTCCCGCGCGACGGCCTCGTCGCCATCTTCGACCGCTCCTGGTATGGCCGCGTGCTCGTCGAGCGCCTCGAGGGCTTCTGCCGCCCCGACGAGTGGCGCCGCGCCTTCGGCGAGCTCAACGACTTTGAGAAGGAACTCACCGACCACGGCCAGATCGTCATCAAGTTCTGGATGCACATCTCCGCCGAGGAGCAGCTCCGCCGCTTCAAGTCCCGCGAGGAGACCGCCTACAAGCAGCACAAGATCAACGACGAGGACTGGCGCAACCGCGCCAAGTGGGACGGCTACGAGATCGCCGTCGGCGACATGATCGCCCTCACCCACACGCCCTCCGCTCCCTGGCACCTCATCCCCGCCGACAACAAGCGTTTCGCCCGCCTCGAGATCCTCAAGACCGCCTGCAAGTCCATCGAGAAAGCCCTCGGCAAAAAGCCCGCGAAAAAACCCGCCAAGAAAAAATGAGGTTCAACGCATTCAATGCAGGGGCCTCGCTCGCGAGGCCCGTTGAACGCCTTCACCACACAGACCACACGCTCACGCCCGTCGCACCCAACGGGCTTCGCAAGCGGAGCCCCTACGACGACCTTCGCGCCTTCGCGTCCTTGCGTTAAAAATCCTCCGCCCTTCCGCGCCATGTCCGCCCCCGCTCCCTTCATCTTCATCTGCGGCTCCGACGACTTTCTCGTCAACCGCCTCGGCCAGACCCGCTGGGCCGAACTGTGCAAGGACGTCGACGACGAGTTCTCGCGCGAGACCATCAGCGGCTTCGCCAACAACATCGGCGAGGTCGAGGCCGCCATCAACCGCTTCCGCGAAAGCGTGCAGACCGTGTCCATGTTCGGCGGCAAACGCGCCGTCTGGCTCAAGGACGTCAACTTCCTCGCCGACACCGTCACCGGCCGCGCCGAGGGCACGCTCAAGCTCGTCGACGACTTCAAAGAGCTGCTCGAAAAACTCGATCCCGCGCAGGTCGCCGTGCTCGTGACCGCCGCGCCGGTGGACCGCCGCCGCGCGTTCCCCAAGTGGTGCGAGAAGACCGCCGACTTCGCCCTCGTGGGCGGCGACGAGAAGAGCGGCGGCGAAGGCCTCGCCGGCGTGCTCATGGCCGAGGCCCGCGAGCTCGGCGTCGAGTTCGCGCCCGGCGCCGCCGAGCTGCTGCTCGCCAAGATCGGCGCCAACACCCGCCTGCTCATCGAAGAGGTGCGCAAGCTCGCCACCTATGTCGGCGAGGGCACGCCCGGCGCGCCGCCCGTGATCGAGGAGGCGCACGTCGCCGACCTCTCGCCCAACGCCGCCGAGGGCGACTTCTTCGAGGCCGCCGAGGCCTTCTTCGCCGGCGACCTCAAGTGGACGCTCGCCGCGTTGCACCGGCACTTCTTCGCCGGCGGCGACGCGCGCCCGATCATCTCGGCGCTGCAGAACCGCAACCGCATCCTTGTGCAGGTGCGCGCGCTGGCCGACGCCGGCGCGGTGCGCGTGGGCCCGCGCGGGCTCGACGGCCTGCCGGCCGCGCAGAACAAGTTCGGCCAACACTTCACCGGCGCGACCGAGAAGAGCGCCTTTAATCTCTTCACGCAAAACGCGTGGTATGTCGGCAAGCTCGCCGGCTCCGGCAAACTGCCCGCGCTGCGCCGGTTGATCGACAACCAGCAGGAGTTCATCAAGGCCTTCGAGGAGATCGTGCAACGCCCCAACGAGCAGGAGGAAGTCCTGCGCGAGATGACCGTCCGCTGCCTGGCGGCGTGACGGCGCGAGCGGCGAACACGACGCCGCAACCACGACAGGCCCAAGGAGCGCCGCTTTTCAAGCGGCGTCGGTGACGTTCGATGACCCAAACCACGCCGCTTGAAAAGCGGCGCTCCTTGGGCTCCTTGGGCTGCTTCGCGCTCTCTGGCGAAGGGACGCATTGATTCGTCTCAGAGGTGACCCTCGAGAAGTTTCTCCGTGTCGGCGACGAGTTGATCGATGCTGTCGGGGTCGAGGTCGAGCCGCACGAGTTTGCGCAGCGACTCCCACTGGCGGAGCACGTAGCCGCGCGGCGTGCCGGGCGGGGCCACCGCGAGCGCGCCTTCCGTGACGATGACGCCGCGCACCTGCTGGAGCTGCATCTGATGGTTGGTCGCGAACTCGGACAACACCTTCACGGCCTGCCCGGCGGGAAAGGAGCGCAGGCGCTGGATGCCGGCCTCGCTGCCGAGCACGGCCTGACGCTTGAGCGTATCCTCGCCCAACGGGAGCACGCGGCGCTGCGTGTCGGCCACGCGGTTGAGAAAATGCACCTCGGCGTCAACCGCCGCGCCGACCTTCACGGTGCGGTTGAACACGTCCAGCGCCCGCTCGTCCTCGTCGATCATCATGAGCACCGGCAGGCGGGCGAGCTCGGTGTTGAGCGCGTGGACAAACTCATTGAGACGCAGCAGGCGCATGCCGAAGCGGCGCGACCAGCGTTCCCAGTCCTCGGGCCAGCGGTGCGTGGCGAGACCGGCGAGGTAGTCGAGGTCGGTGCCGCGCAGATGCGTCTCCAGTTCGTCCTCGACCCACGCGGTGAGCAACGGACGCACGCGGTCGAGTTTCTCCAGACCGCCGGTGATCGCCGTCAGACTCTCGCTCGCGCCGAGCAACTGGCGGTTGTAATCGGAGCGGGTCGACTTGGGCTGCAAGAACATGAACGGCGGCCGCGTCTTTTGCAGCAAGGCGGCCTCCTGCTCGACCTCGGCCAGGGCGGCGCTGAGGCGTTCATGGCTGAGGGTCAGGGCGACGTCGCGACGCAGCAACTCGCGCAAAGCCTTCGGCAGGGCGAAGGGCGCGTTGGTCAGCGTGGTGGCGTCGGTGTTGGACACGGCCGCATGAAAAGCCCGCGCCGCTCCTATTCGCAACTATTTTACATGCGCGGATTTTGCCCCCCCAGTGCCCTCCATAGGATGAACCCGATAAATGCTAACGTGTCTGGTTAGCATTTATCGGGTTCATGTCTCGCGTAGGCGAGGAGTGGCGGTGGCGTCGAGCCGGCGGGGCTGGTGACGGGCTGAGCCGGGCCGGGCTGGCGCGGGGCTCAGAAGCGGATGCGCACCGTGGCCTCGACGCGCAGGGGGAGCGATTGGCTGATGAGGGCGGAGCCGCTGTAGGCGTCGCCGTTGTGGATCCAGTTGCGCTCGTCGGTGAGGTTGAGGATCTCGACGGCGACCGACCAGGTCTCGCGCTGATAGAAGAGCGTGGCGTCGATCTGGAACTGCGCGGGGATGTCGATCTGCGGAAAGGTCGGGGTGGCGATGTTGAGGTTTTGCTCGCTTTGCCACGAACCGCGCAGGCCGGCGCCGAAGCCGTTTTCAAACGTGTAGCGGACGCCGCCGTTGAGCAGCACGTCGGAGAAGCCGACGAGTTCGTGGTCGCCGGCCGCGGTGAGCGCGAAGGTGGGCTCGGCGAGCTGGAAGATCACGGCGTCGTCGTAGTGGCCGCGCTGGAAGGTGGCGTTGGCGAAGAGGCTCCAGGCGCGGGTCGGTTGCCAGACGGTCTCGAGTTCGACGCCGCGCACGACGATGTCGGCGGGCGAGAGGAAGTCGTCGCGGGAACGCTTCTGCTCAAACACGGACACGGCGGCGAAGAGGCGGCCGTCGAGCAGGTCGGCCTTGACGCCGACTTCGATGAGGGTGGAGGGACGTGCAAAATCGTCGGCGTCAGCCGCGGGGCCGGTGAAATAGTAACCGCCGCCGACCGCGCTGCCGTTGGTGCCGAGGGTCAACATGCGGTTGTAGGTGGCGTAGAAGGTGAGTTCGTCTCGGGCCTTGAAGGTGAGGCTGTAGGCCTGCGAGAAGGCTGCGAAGTCGATCTGGTCGGAACCGGTCGCGGGCCAGGAACTGGAGCCGGTGATCTTGCCGAGGTAAAAGTCCTCGCGCAAACCGGCCAAGGCGGAGAAGCGGTCGGTGAGCTTGACCTCGTGCTGCCAGAAGAGGGCGGGGTTAAAGAGGTCGACGCGCGACTGCTCGAAGGAGAATACCGCCGGACGGGTGATAGTGGCGGGATCGGTGACGTCGTAGGTGGGCGGGTTGATGCCGACGCCGTAGTCGTAATCCGCATACGTTTCGCGGCCTTCGTAGCGCAGGGCGAGGCCGGCGATGACGGTGTTTTCGCGGCCGAGGGCGTCGAAGCCGAAGTGGTATTCGGTGCGATTGTCCACAGTGGTGGCCTGCACGTCCTCGTGGTAACCGAACTTATGCTCGCGCACGCGGTCGACGCGCTCGGCGAGGGTGCGGTTGACGAGGCGGGTGTCGGGCGTGAAGTCGCGGGTGACGGCGAGCTGGCCGCGGGCGACCCAGGCGTCGGACTCGTCGCCGGGCTGGAAGAGCGTGACGTCGCGGGGGAGCTTCACGGGGCCGGCGTCGGACTGGTAGATGCCGTGGTCGATGAGGTTTTGGTCGACGCGGTTAACGCCGAGGGTTTCCGGTGTGTTTTGCCAAAACACCTGGGCGTTGGCGTCGATGCGGAGGCCGTCGCGGGGTTTCCAGGCGAGCGCGGCGAAGAGGTCCTGGCGGTCGTCGTCGACGCCGCGGCGACGGTAGTAGGTGTCGCCGCCCTTGGCCTCGTAGCTGACTCGGTAGGCGAGCGTGTCGGAGAGGGGCGCGGTGTGGTCGACCTGCACGATAGCGTTGGCAAAGGAGTCGCCCTCGCCGGGGGTCCAGGTGCCGAGGCGGGTGGTGATCTCGGTGCGGGCGGCGTCGAAGGAGGGCTGCTTGGTGCGGTAGTTGACGTAGCCGCCGACGAGATAGCCAGAGCCAAAGACGGCGGAGGCGGGGCCGCGCACGACGTCGATGGCCTCGACGGAGTTGAAGGACGGAAGGTAGCCGTAGTTGTTGTAGCCGAGGCGCTGGCCGTTGACGTAGGTCTCGGCGGTGTCGCCGCGGATGATCGGCGTGGTCAGCAGGCCGTAGCTGGCGGGCGCATAGACGCCGGGCGAGAGGCGGGCGATGTCGGCGAGATCGGAGACGTTTTGCTCGTCGATGAGGGCGGGCGTGAGGGTGGTGGCGGCGCGGGGCGTCGCGAGCAGGGTGCGTTCGTCGCCGAGGATGCCGGCGGTGGGGCTGGCCTGCGGATTGATGGAGAGCTCCGCGGGCCGCGCGGTGACCTCGACGGTGTCGAGCACGACGGGCGGCTGGTCGGCGACCGTGGCGGCGGAGTCGTCGGCGCGCAGGGAGGTCGCGCAGGCGGCGGTGAGGGCGAGCAGAGGGAGGAGGCGGCGGGATTGCATGGCGTGTGGTTCGGCCCGTGATCCCGAGGCGGCTCCTGCGGCGGAGGAGTCACGCATGGCACGCCCGTCGCGGGCGCCCGGCTGATTTCCTTCGTCGGCATTATCCGTTTCAGGTTCGAAGGGTCGAGCGGCCGGACGCACCGCAATCTCAGCCTTCCGCGGAAGGCACCCCTACAGGCAGGGGTTCAGCGAAAGCGCACCGCGGGCCGCACCGCAAGCGCAACTGAGGTTACCCCCGTTTGATGGACAGGGAGCGCGGCAAAGCCGAAAAGGAACCCAATACCATGCCACATACCAAGCCAGCCTACACCGATGAGTTCAAACGCGAGGTGCTCGCCCATATGGCGAGCGCCGGCCAGTCGCTCAATCAAACCGCCACCCATTTCGGGGTGTCGACCAACAGCCTGAGGGAGTGGAGATGACGTGCGGGGGCGCCGCTCGGGGCGCTCCCGCACGTCGTCTCCACTGAGAGCCCGGAGGCCGAGCTGCGCCGGCTGCGCAAGGAGAACCGCGAACTGCAGGCGCGTTGTGAGATACTAAAAAAACGGTGGGTATCTTCAGCAGCCCGTCGTCGAGCGATATGGGGCGATCCGGCAAATGAAGACGAACCATCCCATCACGCTATTATGCGATACGTTGGGGGTCTCCCGCAGCGGCTACCATGCGTGGGCGTCGGGCGACAACCAACGTCGAGCCCGTGCCGACGATGCGCTCCGCCCAAAGTTGCGCGCGGTCTTCGAGGCCACGCGCCAAAGCTACGGCTACCCGCGTATGACCATGGAGCTGCGGGCCCACGGCGAGCAGGTCGGAAAAGCGCGGGTCGCCCGGCTGATGCGCGAGGAAGGCCTGCAAGTCCGCCAACGCGGCAGGTTTCGCCCGCGCACGACCGACTCCAACCACAACGGCCCGATCGCGCCCAATCGGCTCGCCCAAGCCGGGCCGATCACCGCTTGCGACCAGGTGTGGCAGACCGACATCACCTATCTGCCCACTCGTGCCGGCTGGCTCTACCTGGCCGTGGTGATCGACGCCCACAGCAAGCGCGTGCTCGGCTGGGCTTTCTCGCCCTCGCTGGAAACCGGGTTTGTGATCGTGGCGCTCCTGATGGCCATCCGGCGTCGCGGCGGCCGATGCGCCCCAGGGCTTTTGTTGCACTCCGACCGCGGCGTCCAATACGCCAGCGAACGCTTCCGCGCCCAACTCGCCGCCCACCGCATCACCGCCTCCATGAGCCGTCGTGGCAACTGCTACGACAACGCCCGCGCCGAGGCCTTCTTCTCCACCCTCAAAATCGAACTCGTTTACCGGCGGCGGCGGGGCGGAGATGGGCAGACGCCGAGTGCGGATCAAGGGAGGAGTGACGGAGCGCGGGCTGGAACCGCGGCTTCGTGGAGACGGAAACAAGAAAGGCGCTCCCGAAACGGAAGCGCCTCTCCAGATTTACACCAAGCAAACCTATGAAATTACCGTAACCAGCGGTAACAAACTACACGGAGATAGACGCGGGTTTGCCGAAAGCATTCAAAATTCGCGGAAGTTTTTTTGGGGCGTTCGCCACGACCGGAAACGTTCCGTCCGCAAAACAGCCCGGTCCGCAAGACGGTGGGAGCAAAAGCTACGAGCGCAGGCGCGAACTGCGTGACCACACCCGGTTCGATTCACCGGCGACTTAGCCGTGGAGGGCGGGCGACAGACCGGCCACCGGCTCGTTCGCGGCGGCGGCCGGCAGCGGCGTGGCGGTGAGCGGGTAGCGGTGGAGCTTGCCCTCGTAGTTGCGCAGGACGACCTCGGTGTCGGTGAGGCTTTCGACGTAGTCGGGGTTGATGGGGACCTTGCCGCCGCCGCCCGGAGCATCGATGACGTATTGGGGCACGGCGTAGCCGGTGGTGTGACCGCGCAGGGACTGGATGATCTCCATGCCGCGGCGCACATCGACCTTGAAGTGCGAACCGCCGGTGATGAGGTCCATCTGGTAGAGGTAGTAGGGCCGCACGCGCATGCGCAGGAGTCGGTGCACGAGGGCCTGCATGACGTCGGGGTCATCGTTGACGCCCTTGAGCAGCACGCTCTGGTTGCCGAGGGGCACACCCGCGAAGGACAGGCGCTCGCAGGCGGCCTTGAGCTCGGCGGTGGCCTCGCGCGGATGGTTCACATGGATGCTCATCCAGATGGGGCCGTGTTTTTTGAAGATTTCGCACAGCTCCGGGGTGATGCGCTGCGGCAAGAAGACCGGGATGCGCGAACCGATGCGGATGAACTCCACGTGCGGGATGGCCCGCAGGCGGCCGAGGAGATGGTCGAGCTTGCGGTCGGAAAGCAGCAGCGGGTCGCCACCGGAGAGCAGCACGTCGCGCACCTCCGGATGGGCCTCGATGTAGCGCAGGCCCTGCTCGTATTCTGGGTGGAAGTTGTAGTCCTGGGCGTTGGAAACGAGGCGGCTACGCGTGCAATAGCGGCAATACGAAGCGCAACGGTCCGTGACCAGAAACAGCACGCGGTCCGGGTAGCGATGCACGAGGCCGGGGACCGGGGAGTGTTCGTCCTCGCCCAGCGAATCGAGCATTTCCTCGGCGTGCAGCACGGATTCGCCCTGCCGCGGGATCATTTGCAGGCGAATCGGGCAGTTGGGATCGTCGCGGTCGATCAGATTGAAAAAGTAAGGCGTGATCGCCATGGCCAGCTTTTGGCCCGCGAACAGCACACCTGCGCGCTCGTCGGGCGTGAGCGTCATAAACCGTTCGAGGTCTTCGAGCTTCGTGAGGCGGTTCTTGAGCTGCCAAGTCCAGTCCCGCCAGTCGGAGGCCGGCACGTGTTCCCACAAACCCTGACCTTCAAACCAAGCGGAACGATCTTCGGAGTAAGCCATGAGCGGTAAAAGTCGCAGGCTAGGTCGCCCCCCGCCCCTGTCAAACGCCCCCGCCAAAACACAGCTCGGTCACCGCAATGTAACCATAGGGGGCGTTTTGCCCGACAGGGTGTCGGTCGCGGGTTAAGTTTAGGTGAAGGCGGGCGGCAATTGCGGACGGGGCAGAAATACCACTTGGCAGGAGCGCCCGGGGCGCTTTTCGTTCTCCTTTAATGTCCTCGCCCAAGCCTGCAGTCCTCGCCCTTGAAGATGGTTCCGTCTACCGCGGTCTCGCGTTCGGCGCCGACGCCACCATCGCCGGCGAATGCGTCTTCAACACCTCCATGACCGGCTATCAGGAGATCCTCAGCGATCCCTCCTACTTCGGCCAGATCGTGACCATGACCGCGCCGCAGATCGGCAACTACGGCATCACCGCCGAGGACAACGAGGCCCTCCGCCCCATGGCGTCCGGCTTCGTCGTGCGCGAACTCTCCCCCATCGTCAGCAACTGGCGCTCCACCGTTTCCCTGCACGACTACCTCGCCAAGCACGGCATCCCCGGCATCAGCGAGGTCGACACCCGCGCCATCACCAAGAAGCTCCGCGTCGACGGCGCCATGAAGTGCTGTCTCTCGACCCTCGGCCTCTCCGACGCCGAGGCCATCGCCCAGGCCAAGGGCTGGCGCGACATGGCCGGCAGCGACTACGTGCAGGACGTCTCCTGCAAGGAGCCCTACATCTGGAGCGCCGAGGACCCCGCCAACTACAACGGCATCTACCAGCCCGTCGGCACCACCCTCGGCAACCTCCCCCCCGTGCCCCGCCGCTTCCGCGTGGCCGCCTTCGACTTCGGCGCCAAGCACACCATCTTCCGCAAGCTCATCCGCCACGGCTTCGACGTGCAGGTGTTCCCCTCCAACGCCACCGCCGAGCAAATCAAAGAGCACGCCCCCGACGGCGTCTTCCTCTCCAACGGCCCCGGCGACCCCGCCGCGCTCGCCTACGTGCACAAGACCGTCACCGGCCTCGTCAACGACTTCCCGATCTTCGGCATCTGCCTCGGCCACCAGATGCTCACCCACGCCCTCGGCGGCACCACCTACAAGCTCAAGTTCGGCCACCGCGGCGGCAACCAGCCGGTCAAAAACCTCGAGACCGGTCGCGTCTCCATCACCGCGCAGAACCACGGCTTCGCCACCGACCCCAAGTCCATCGAAAAAGGCGGCGGCATCGTCACCGAGATCAACCTCAACGACAACACCGTCGAGGGCCTGCGCCACAAGTCGCTGCCGATCTTCTCGGTGCAATACCACCCCGAGGCCGCCCCCGGTCCCAACGACGCCGACCCGCTCTTCAACGACTTCTACCGGCTCGTCGAGCAGCGCAAGGCCGGCAAGATCTGACCCGCAGCACGGGCATTTTTGCCTGTGTTCGCCCTCTCCCTCTCACCCAAGCCGCCCTCACGCAGGGCGGCTTTTTTACGGACGGCTCCCCGCAGCAGAAATGGGGTATATTCCCCCGCAGCCGCCGGTTGCGACATTGCGCGATCAGGTCAAAGTGATCGTGCGCCCCATCGCGCGATCCGATGCCCGCCCTCGATCCCGTCGTCCGCCCGCTGCGCGGAGCCTTGCTGACCGCCCTCGCGGTATTCGCCGTGGCGGCCTGCGCGCTGGCCTATGTTTACCAGCAATCGCGCTCGATCCTGCTCGACCACACGCGCGCGCACCTGATCGAACTCGCCTCCGCCGCCGCCTCCACCATCGACGCGCGGCAGCATGCCCGCGTGACCGCCACCGGCGACGCCGACTACCGCACGGCCAGCGACCCTCTCATCCGCCTGCGCCGCGCCGTGCCCGAGATATTCTACGCCTACACCCTCGTGCCCGGAGCCGACGGCCCGACCTTCGTCCTCGACACCTCCTACTACCTCAAAAACGCCGGCGACGAGACGCCCGTGGCCGGCTTCGGCGAAGTCTATGACGACGCCCCCGAAGCCCTCGCCAAGGCCCTGCGCCTGCACATCCCCACGGCCAGCGCCGAGCCCTACACCGACAAGTGGGGCAGCTTCCTCAGCGGGTTCGCCCCCTTCTTCGACGCCGACGGCAACCCCGTCGGCGTGGTCGGCGTCGACATCTCCCTGCGTCAGTTCAACGCCCACCTCCGCCCCTTCCGTGTCGCGCTGTATCTCGCGCTCACCTGCTGCGTGGCCGCCGCCTTCGCGATCGGCCTCGTGCACTACCGCGCCCAGCTCGCCATCGCCCGCGCCCGCGTCGAGTCCGAGGAAGCCCGCCACCTCTCCGAGCAGGCCGCGCTCTCCGCCGAACAGGCCAGTCGCGCCAAATCCAGCTTCCTCGCCACGATGAGCCACGAGATCCGCACCCCGATGAACGGCGTCATCGGCATGACCCAGATCCTCGCGCACACCCCGCTCAACGACGAGCAACGCGAATGCGTCAACGCCATCCACACCTCCGGCGAGTCGCTGCTCTCCATCATCAACGACATCCTCGACTACTCCAAGATCGAGGCCGGCCGCTTCGAACTCGAGCACCACCCCTACTCCCTGCGCACCGTCATCGAAAGCGTGCTCGACCTGCTCGCGCCCGCCGCCGGCAAGAAACACCTCGAGCTCGCCTACCTCATCGAGGCCTGCGTGCCCGAGCTGCTCGTCGGCGACGACAACCGCGTGCGCCAGATCCTCATCAACCTCGTCGGCAACGCCCTCAAGTTCACCCACGCCGGCTCGGTCCTCGTCACCGTCCGCCTCCAGACCCACACCGACCACGGCCCCATGGTCGAGATCGCCGTGCGCGACACCGGCATCGGCATCCCCGCCGCCCGCATCGGACGGCTCTTTCAACCCTTTTCGCAGATCGACGCCTCCACCACGCGCGAGTTCGGAGGCACCGGCCTCGGCCTCGCCATCTGCCAACGACTCGTCGACCTCATGCACGGCACCATCGCCATGCAGTCGACGGAAGGCGAAGGCAGCACCTGCCGCTTCACGCTGCCGCTGCTCACTCCCAAGCCCGGCACGCCCATCCCCGTCGCCTCCCCCGCCCTGCCGCCCTTCACCGATCTGCACGCCCTCGTCATCGTCCACAACGCGACCAGCCGCACCATCCTCGAGGCGCTGCTCGAGGCCTGGACAGTGCACGCGACCTTCTGCGAAACCACCGGCGACGCCCTCGCCCGCCTCTCCGCCGAACGCCCCGGACTCGTGCTCGTCGAGGGCGGCCCCGACGCCACCACGCTCGCCCGCGCCATCCGCGAACACCCGAACGGGCAAGACCTGCCCCGCCTGCTCCTGCGCCCCATCGGCGACAACGCCCCCTCCCCCGACTTCGAGGCCGGCGTGGCCAAGCCCATCAAACCCGCGCTCCTTCACCAGGCCATCGCCGCGCTCCTCTCCAAACAAAGCGCCCGGCCCGCCGGCCCCGAGACCACCCGCTTCGACGCCGACTTCGCCCGCCGCCACCCGCACCGCATCCTGCTCGCTGAGGACAACCCGCTCAACCGCCGCGTCGCGCAACTCATGCTCGAGCGCCTCGGCTACCGCGACGTCCTCTACGCGCCCAACGGCCGCGAGGCCGTCGAGATGACGCTCCGGCACCGGCCCGACGTCATCCTCATGGACGTGCAGATGCCCGAGCTCGACGGCAACGCCGCCACCGCGCGCATCCGCGCCGAGCCCAGCGGCAGCCCGCGTCCCTGGATCATCGCGCTCACCGCAGACGTGCTCGCCTCCGACCGCGACAGCGCGTTGATCGCCGGCATGGACGACTACCTCATGAAGCCGCTGCACGCCGACGCGCTTTGCGCCTCGCTTGCCCGCGTCCACCTGCGTCAGTTTCCGTCGTGATGAACGACACCCCGCCGCCGATGCAACCGCCCGCGCTGTCCGCGGCGCCGCGCAGACCCGACACGCTCTGGCCCACGCTCTGCCATGTCTGCGGGCTCGCCGGCGGCGTCGTGCCGTTGGGCAACATCATCGGCCCGATCATCATTTGGCAGGTGAAGAAGGACGAGCTGCCCGAGGTCGTCGCCCACGCCAAGGAGGTGCTCAACTTTCAGATCACGATCATCATCGCCCTGCTCGCCTGCGTGCCGCTGTTTTTCCTCGGGGCGCTGTTGGTTTTCCCGTTTTTGCTGATCGTGCCGCTCATCGCGGCCATCTCCATCGGCGCGCTGGTCTGCACCATCATCGGCATCGTCAAGGCCAGCGAGGGTAGGTTCTACACCTACCCCTGCACGATCCGGTTTTTCAAGTGAACGCCCGAGCCACCGAGTTCCGATTGGCCCGGAGATTATACTCACGTCACTCGGCCTGTTCCAGCATTCCGGCGATCATGCTGGCGAGCACCCGGTTGCCCTCCGGATTGGGATGGATCGAGTCCATGTAGCATGCATCACCCCAGCGTTGATCAAACGGGAACGGGTTGAGCACGAGCCCGATGGACGCCATGGCCGAAGCCATGCGTTGGTAGTTTTCGACCACCTCCCCTTCGGCAAGCGCCTTGGCTTCACGCTTGTTCGGATACCAAAGAAATACGGTTTTCCCGCGAATGGCATCCGGCATCTTGGCCAACAACTCCAGCGATTCCCGATGAACAGGTGCCTCAAACTCGCGGCTGCTTGATGCAGATGCCTTGGCGCCTGGCCAAATGCGCCCCACGTAACGGGGAGCAACCTTATTAAACAAATACCAGCCCAACCAAACCGGCTTTGCCTTGGGATGCGTGTCGGGATTTTTCCACTGAGTGCGTCCTCCTAGGTCGGCGCTGTTAAGTATCCAAACGATCCGCTTCACACCGTCCACGACCTCTGGGTTTCGCTCCAAATAAGTCAGCTCATTTACCGCCGCCCAAGACCCGGCGGAAGCGGCCCAGACCTGACCGCCGTCATATACACGCTCAAGGCAAGCGCCCAGCCGTTCCTCGGGCTGGAAGGTAATGCCACCTCCGAACACAATCGAATCACCCAGCAGCAACAGATCCCGCGTCGGATCACCGCGGAACGGCTGGTTACGCATCGAGCGTTCGTTAAAATAAAACGGATACCGCTCGGCAAACATACCGGCGGTTCCTGGCTTCGGAATATACCCGATCAGCTCATCGGTTTCGTAGACGGGAAAGTTACCATAACCGCTTCGCCACAGCACCGCTTCCAGAGCCATCACGGGCAAACAGACCAGCGCCGCAAAATACACGGCGATCTTAAACCAATAACGCGGGGGGCGACGCAGCCTCGCAAACGCCCGAGAAAACGCGGCGGAAATCTTAGGCGTAAGACGTTTCATACCCACTCAACGGGACAATTACGATCAGCTCATGACGTAAAATGCCACACTCAATTACGCCATGATCGTGGCGCATGAGCCTTATCCCATTGATCGCCGAACGATTGCGGAAACTGCGGTTACGTCATGGACTGACCCAAGAAGAGGCCGCCGAAACCATCGGAGTCAGCATGCGATTTTACCAAACGCTTGAGTCAGGGACCAAAAAACAGCTCTGGCTCGAAACCGTCGAGAAACTGGCCCGACCCTACGGACTGGAGGCTTGGCAGTTGCTCGCCCCCAAACTGCCTGAGGACACCGAACTCAGCCACACGGTTGCGGAAAGCTCCGTCCATTACCGATCACGAAAAGGTCCATACCGCAAAGGACGATAGATGGATTGCCGCAAAGAGGCGCAAAGAATCCGGCGCACGCCCATCCGCTCAGGGAACATTCACCGCAAGGCGCCTATAGGCGCTCACGGTAAAAGGCCTGCGACCGGACAAACCGCCCGACCACATCTTTGCGCCTCTTTGCGGCCCAAAAAAGTTCGTATCCCACGCACCTGTAGTGCTGCCGCTCGACGGCAGCCGCCGGCAGATGAGACACCCATCCCTGGTGGAGCGACTTGACCTCAAGGCGCTCGGTTCGCGGTGATCACCCGCCACCCAACGCGTTGGGGTCAACGCGTTCCACCTGCGTGCGGTGTGCTCACCCCTTCACCAGCGTCACCACGCACTCGAGGTGGCGGGTCTGCGGGAAGAGATCAAAGGGCTGCACGTCGGTCAGCGCGTAGCCGGCCGCGGTGAAGTGGCGCAGGTCGCGCATCTGCGTCGCCGGGTCGCAGCTCACGTAAACCACCGCGCGCGGACCGTAGGCAAAGAGCTGGTTGAGGAACGACTCGTCGCAACCCTTGCGCGGCGGGTCGATCACGATGGCCGTGTCCGCGGCGGGGAACTCCAACCCGGCGAAGATCGCCGAGGCGTCACCCGCGAGGAAACGCGTGTTGCCGATACCGTTGAGCTCCGCGTTTTGCTTGGCGAACACGATGCTGCTCTCGCTGATCTCCACGCCGGCCACCTGCTCGAAGGAGCGCGCGCAGCTCAGCGCGAACAGGCCGCTGCCGCAGTAGGCGTCGACCAGGAAACGCGCGCCGCTGGCCGCGGCCTTTTCGCGCACATAGCCGGTGAACGCCGGCAGGATGAACGGGTTGTTCTGGAAAAAATCGCGCGCGAGGAACCGCAGCTTCAGGTCGCCGACCGTCTCGGTGACGATCTCGTCGTAGTTGGTGGTCACGTGGCCCGACGCGTCGCGCAGCAGCACGGTGGCCGCGCGTTTGTAGGTGTGCCAGCGCGCGTGAATGTCGGCGCGCACCGCGGTCAGCCGGTCGTTGATCGCCTCGGTCGCGATCTCGCAGCGCGGCACGTCGACGAGGTCGAATCGCGTGCCCTGCCGCAGAAACCCGATGGGCCGCTCCGCCTGCGCCACCGCCGACTCCGACTTTGGCGTTTGTGATCTGGCGTTTGGGATTTCCGCACTTCGACGCGTCGCGTCGAAGTGCGGCGTGATTTTCGAGCGATAGCCGTATTCGCGCGGCGAACCGATGACGGGATTCACCGCATGCTCCAGGCCGGCCATGTGGCGAAGCAGCTCCTCGACCTGACGGCGCTTCCAAGCGAGCTGCCCGGCGTAGTTGAAGTGTTGATACTGGCAGCCGCCGCAGCGGCCGAAGAGCGGGCACTTCGGATCGGCGCGCTCGGGCGACGGCGTGAGCACCTCGATCAGATCGGCCTCGGAAAAGTTCTTCTGGTTGCGAAACACCCGCGCCCGCACCCGTTCGCCCGGCAGGCAAAACGGCACCATGACCACCCAGCCGCCCGCCCGCGCCTTGCCGCCGTCCGCAGCACCGTCGGCGTCACGGCCGGCCTGCGCGCCCTCCGAATCACCGGCGTCGCCGCCGGCGGATTTGTCACTTATTAAGTGACAATGGCTCGGGTCCGACGGGGCGGACGCGTGGGACGAGGCGGCGGTAACGGGCGGTTTGTCACTTATTAAGTTACATTCCGCCGGGAGGGGCACGCGGCCGAGGCCCAGGCCGAGGTTGGTGAGCGTGGTGATTTCCAGCTCGATCTCGGCGTGGTAGGGGAAGGGATGGTCGTTGAATTTCTTTTTGCCCACGAAAGACACGAAACACACAAAAAGCCCCGAACGAAGCTGTTTTCTTTCGTGTTTTTTCGTGTGTTGATCGGGCAATAACCACCATGCCCGCCGAAAAGATCACCAGCCTGCAAAACCCCCGCGTCAAACAGCTCGTCAAGCTGCGCGACCGCCGCCCGCGCGACGAGGCCGGCGTGTTTCTGATCGAGGGCTACCGGCAGATCCTGCGGGCGCTGGACAAGTCCATCGCCATCACCGAGCTCTACGTGTGCCCCGACTGGTTCCTCGGCGAGAACGAGGGCGCGCTGATCGCCCGCGCCGAGGCGGCCGGCGCAAAGGTTTTCGAGTTGTCCAAGGACGCTTTTGCCAAGGTCGCCTACCGCGAGCGTCCCGACGGCCTGCTGGCGGTCGCCCCTCAATGGCGGCGCACGCTCGCCGACCTCGAGACGCTGGTCGCGGCCAAGGGCCCGGGCCACGCGCCGTTTTTGCTGGTGGTCGAGGCCATCGAGAAGCCGGGCAACCTTGGGACGATCCTGCGCAGCGCCGACGCGGCGGGCGTGGACGCGCTGATCGTGTGCGACCCGGTGACGGATTTGTTCAACCCGAACGTCGTGCGCGCGTCCACCGGCGTGCTGTTCTCGGTGCCGGTGATCATCGCCGGCAGCCGCGACGTGCGCGAGTGGCTGCGCGCCGCCGGCGTGCGCTCGGTGGCGACCACGCCCTCGGCGACGGATTTGTATACGGACACCGATCTGACGGGACCGCTGGCCATCGTGATGGGCAGCGAACAATACGGCCTGAGCGACTACTGGCTCGGCGAGGCCGACCAGCGCGTGGTCATCCCGATGGCCGGCCAGGCCGACTCGCTCAACGTGGCCATGGCGACGATCATCACCCTGTTCGAGGCCGTGCGCCAGCGGGGGTGAAAACGACGTAACGTTCAGAGTTTTAACGCAAAGGCGCTAAGACGCAAAGATCGCAAAGAAGCCGACAGCAACCCGCGTCGCTTTGCGCCTCTGCGCCTTTGCGTTAAAAATCAGTTCCCCTTAGCCTTCAGCGCCGCCACCAACTCCGCGGTGCCGGCGGCCATGGTGATCTTGGGCGCGTAGCCGAGGTCGCGCTTGGCGGCCTCGATGGAGAACCAGTGGTCCTTGGCCAACTCGGCGGCGACGAAACGAGTCATGGGCGGCTCGCCCTTGAGGGGCAGCAGGCTCCACAGGGCCTCGCAGATCGCGCCGACGGTCTTGGCCGCGCCGAGCGGGATTTTTTTGGTGACGGGCGGCTCGCCGAGCGCGGTGAGCAGGCCGTTGATCCAGCTCCACAGGCCGACGGGTTCGCCGTTGGTGATGAAGTAGGCGCGGCCGGTCGCCGGGCCGGGCAGCTCGCCATCACCGAGAGCGCGCTCGGCCAGCAGGTGGGCGTCGACGGCGTTGTCCACGTGAACCATGTCGACGTGGTTTTCACCGGTGCCGACGATGCGCAGCCGGCCGGCGCGCGCGCGGGCCAGCACGCGGGGCACGAGGTGCGGGTCGCCCACGCCCCAGATGAGGTGCGGGCGCAGCGCGGTGGTGCGCAGGGTGGCGCCGGCGGCGGCGAGCACGGCGCGTTCGGCGACGGCCTTGGTCAACGGATACGGACTGGGGCAGTCCTCGGTGAGCGGCAGCGACTCGTCGTCGCCGGCGATGCTGCGGCCGTTGTAAACGACGCTGGGCGTGCTGGTGTAAACGAAGCGCGGCACGCCGGCGGCGCGGGCGGCGGCAAGCAACGTCTCGGTGGCGGTGACGTTGTCGCGGTAAAAATCCGCGTGGCGTCCCCACACGCCCACGCGCGCGGCGACGTGAAACACCGTGGTCACCCCGCGCACGGCCTCGGCGCACACCGCGGGTTCGTGCAACGGTCCGACGACCACGCGCACGCCGCGCGCGGCCAACTCCGGTTGCTCGCGGCGCGAGACAACCGTGACCGCGCGGCCGGCGGCGAGCAGGCGTGTCACGAGCCGCGAGCCGAGAAAGCCGGTGCCGCCGGTGACGAGCACGGGCGCGAAGGTGGAACGCGTTGTCCCCAACGCGTTCGGCGGTGCGTCGGCCGACGTCGCACGAGCGTGTTGGGGACAACACGCTCCACCGGGGGTTGGGTCGGGAGCGGACATGGGCGCGTCAGCGTTTCGGATCGGACTCGAAGCCGTGGTGCGACGCGGCCCACTTGGCGAGGGTGAGGCGGTGGATCTTGGCATTGTGGCGCACGTCGACGGGGAGTTTTGGGTGGAAATAAAAAACGCGGATGCGTTCGGCGAGCGGATGGAGTTTGCCGAGGGTGCGCAGCTCGCGGGTGAGGCGGCGGCACTCGGTGCCGTTGTGACAATCAAAGCCGGCGATGGGCTCGATGACAACCGCGGGGCGCTGTTGCCCGCGCGGGCCGACGCCGACCAACGCGCAGCGGCGCACCTCGGCGTGCGTGAGGAAGTGCGGCTCGATCTGCTCGGTGTGCAGCACGCCGTCGGAGGCGAAGACCCGCTCGGCGAGGCGGCCGCAGAACCACAGGCGGCCCTGATCGTCGAGGCGGCCGGCGTCGCCCATGCGGTGCCAGACGGTGTCGCCGTCGGCGATCTTGGCCCGGGCGGTGGCGTCGGGCAGCGCGTCGTAGTCACGGGTCACCGACGGTCCGGTCACGATGATCTCGCCGATCTCGCCGGGCGGCAGCTCGCGGGCCTCGGCGAGTGTGGCGATGGGGCCGTCGACCGGCGCGATGACCTTGACGCGGTTGGCGGGCAACACGCGCCCGACGCAGGTGCCGCGCCCTTGCAGCGTGGCGAGAGCGGTTTCGCCCAGCACCTCGGGCGCGGAGATGCTGGAGACGGGCAGGACCTCGGTGGCGCCGTAGGGGCTGTGCAGGGTGCCGTTGGGCAGGACGCCGTCCATCGCCTCCCAGAGCCACGGCGGCACGGGCGCGCCGGCACAGAGCACGCGGCGCATGGTCGGCAAGGTGACGCCGTGGTGATGGCAATGTTGCGCGATGCGCCCCCACAGCGTCGGCGAGCCGAAGGACGAGGTGACGCCTTCCTGTTGGATGGCCTGGATGATTTTCTTCGGGTCGACCGTGGCCGGACGGCTCGGGTCGATCTCGGGCACGACGGTGGTCATGCCGAGGGCGGGGTTGAAGAGCGCGAAGACCGGCAGCATGGGCAGGTCGACCTCGCCGGGCTGGATGCCGTAGGTCTCGCGGATAAGCTCCACCTGCGCGGCGAACATGCCGTGGGTGTAGCGCACGCCCTTGGGCGCGCCGGTCGAGCCGGAGGTGAAGAGGATGGCGGCCAGTTCGTCGGGCGCGGTGACGACCGGCGCGAACGCGGGCGCGGGCCGGCACTGATCGGCCAGCCGGGCGGCTCCCGCCGAGGCGGCGGCGACACGCACGCGAACCGTGGCGAAGGCCCGCCGGCAAACCCGGCTGATGACGCGGGCGAGCGGGATGCCGACGAGGGCGACCGGCCGCGAGCGTTCGACGCAGGCGAGGAAACTCTTCAGGCCCATGCCGGGGTCGATGACCACGGGCACGGCGCCGAGGCGAAAGAGCGCGAAGGCGGCGGCGATGAGCGGCAGGCCGGGGCGCACCATGACGAGCGTGCGGTCGCCGCGTCGCACGCCGGCGGCGGTCAGCCGGGCGCACCAGGCGTCGACCTCGGCGGAGAGTTCCGCGAAGGAGAGGCTCAGGTAGTCGATGTGACCGCCGCGGGCGCGGCCGCGCGGGATCTTGAGCGCCGCGCGGTCGGGCTGCGCCGCGGCCATGCGGTCGAGGTGGCGGGCGATGTTGGCGGAGTCGGCGGCGTGGGTCACGGAAAGGCGGACGGTGACAAAAAAAAGCCCCGCCGGTCAATCCGGCGGGGCTGGGAAAGTCGTTGAAAACCCGGCGGCTTAGTAGCCGTTGAGGGTAATGAGACCCCAGAGGAGGGTGGTCTCGGTGCCGGCGGAGTCGGCGGAGTTGCCAAAGGCCTCGTTGACGTTGAAGTCGATGGTGGTCGGCTTCGGCGGCTGGTAGGAACCGGTCTGGACCTTGACGAGACCGGCACCGACGTTGGTGATGCGGCCGCTGGAGGTTTTTTGGGTGGCGCAACCGGTGAGGAAAGCAGCCGAGACGAGACCGAGGGTAAGAAGGGCTAGGGACTTCATAGGGGGGAGTTGGGTGAAGTTGAGGGGCGCGGGAGGTTTTGGCAAGCGGCGATAACGGACGAAAAATCGGGGGATCAATCGGCCTGCAGGGCCGGGTCGCCGCGGAGGATGTCGGCCTGCCAGCCCATGAGGATCTCGTCGAGCTTGGCGGGGTCGCGGGCGAGCTGGGCGAGCTGGGCGCGGTTGGCGATGAGCGTGGGCTCGAGCTCGAGCTTGGCGGCGATGCGGTCGCGGGCGGCCTTGATGCGGTCCTGCCGCTCGATTTCGCGCGGCGAAAGCGGGTTGCGCTCACCGCGCGGGCGGCGGGGCAGCTTGGACGGATCGGTGGCGACGCCGGCGCGCACGGCGGCGCCCAGGGACGGGCCGAGGCGAGCCTGGCGTTTGCCAAGGTTGATCTGGGCGAGGATGGCCTCGGGGGCGTCACCCTGCTCGGCGGCGAGGGCGATCTTGGCGAGCAGTTCGTTGCCGCAGACCTTGAAGGGGGGAACGTCGAGCTTTTGCGCCCACTCGTCGCGCCAGTGCCAGATGGCGTGGAGCACGCCGAGGCCCTTGCCGCGCAGGCGGTCGGCCGGGCCGATGCGCCAGGCGAGTTCGTCGTCCTTGGCGAAACCAGTGACACCGGACTCGATCTGGCGGCGGCACTGCTGGTCGAGCCAGTCGATGCGGTCGAGTTTGACCAACTCGCGGGTGAGGATGTCGCGCAGCTCGAAGAGGTGCCACACGTCCATGGCGGCGTAGTCGAGGAGCTTGGGGGTGATGGGGCGCTTGGACCAGTTGGCCTTCTGGCCGGCCTTGTCGACCTTGATCCCAAAGTGGTCCTCAAGCAGGGCGGCCAGACCGACGCGCTTGCGGTTGAGCAGCTGGGCCGCGAGCATGGTGTCGAACAGGCTCCTGGGCTTGAACTGGCACAAGTCCCACAGCAGGCGGATGTCGAAATCGCTGCCGTGCATGACGAGGTGCTTCGTCGCGAGGCTCTTCCAGAGCGGCTCCAGCGGCAGCGGGGTCATCAGGTCGACCAAGAACACCTCGCCGGCGACGTTGAACTGCAGCAGGCAAACCCGCGTGCGGTAGTGGAACATGTTGTCCGCCTCGGTATCGAGCGCGACCTCGTCCACGCGATCAAGGGCCTTGAGCAGCGGCGCGAGCTGGTCGGGCTGGTCGATGAGCTGGAAGGAGGGCGGGCGCTCAGGCATCTTTTGCGGGCGGGCGGCGGGCGCGCGACGTGGGAGAAATTTGGAAATCAGGCGTTGAATCATCGAATGACCGAAGGGCGTCGGGCGCCCCGGGGTCGGCGCCGAACGGGCAATTGAAGGCGCAAATCCCCGCCAAATCCAAGCCTGCGCACCGCACCGACCGAAAAAACCCCGAAACGACGCGGGCCTTGCAGGGGCGGCGCGCGGGCCCTAACCCTGCCCGCGTGAAAGTCGTCGTGCTCTGTTCCGGTGGTATGGATTCGGTGGTCGCGCTCCATTGGGCGCGGACCCGGCACGACGTGGTCGCGGCGCTGAGCTTCGACTACGGCTCCAAGCACAACCACCGCGAGACCCCCTTCGCCGCAGCCCACGCGGCCGCCGTGGGCGCGCGCCACGAGCTCATCCGGCTGGACTTCGTCGAGCGGCTCTTCGCCTCCGACCTGCTCAAGTCCGGCGGCGACATCCCCGAGGGCCACTACGAGGCGGCCAACATGAAGCAGACCGTGGTGCCGTTTCGTAACCCGATCATGCTCTCCATCGCCACCGGCTTTGCGGAGAGCGTCGGTGCCGGCGGTCTGGTCATCGCGGCGCACGGCGGCGACCACGCGATCTACCCGGACTGCCGCGAGGACTTCATGCAGGCCATGGCCGCGGCCATGCGGCTCGGCACCTACGCGGGCATCGAGCTGCTCCGCCCCTTCATCGCCAACACCAAGGCCGAGATCGTGACCATCGGCGCCGGCCTCGGCGTGGACTTCGGGCAAACCTGGTCCTGCTACAAGGGCGGCGCGCTGCACTGCGGCCGCTGCGGCACCTGCGTCGAGCGCCGCGAGGCCTTCCAACACGCCGGCGTGCCCGACCCCACCGTTTACGAACACACCGACCCGCTGCCGCCGAAGCCCGCCGCCGGTTCCCCGTCCGCCGCCTGAGCGTGTCGCCCCGCCTGCCCATGTTCATCTCCGAGACCTTTTATTCGATCCAAGGCGAGGGCGAGCTGACCGGCGTCCCGTCGTTCTTCATCCGCACCGCCGGCTGCAACCTGCGCTGCAACTGGTGCGACACGCCCTACGCCTCGTGGAATCCCGAGGGCCGCGAGATCCCGGTCGGCGAACTCGTCGCCGCCGTCGCCGCCACCCCGGCCCGCCACGCCGTGCTGACCGGCGGCGAGCCCATGCTGGCGAAGGAGCTGCCCGCCCTCGCCTCGGCCCTGCGCGCGGCCGGCGTGCACGTCACCATCGAGACCGCCGCCACCATCGCGCCCGGCGGCGTCGCCTGCGACCTCGCGTCGCTCTCGCCCAAGCTCGCCAACTCCGCGCCCGACGAACGCCTGCCCTCCGCCTGGCGCGAACGCCACGAGGCCACCCGCCGGCAACCCGAGGTCATCCGGTCATGGCTGGATGGATACGACGTCCAGTTCAAGTTCGTGGTCGCCTCCCCCGCCGACCTCGACGAGATCGACGAGCTGCTCGCCGCGGTGGGCCGCGACATCCCGCCGCACAAGATCCTGCTGATGCCCGAGGCCACCACGCTCGAGCGTTTGCGTGAACGCTCCGCCTGGCTCGGCGAGATCTGCAAGGCCCGCGGCCACCGCTACGCCCACCGCCTTCACATCGAGCTGTATGGCAACAAGCGCGGCACCTGAGCGGCGGGCGGGCGATGGGGACAAGGTCGATCAGAAAATCACCCGGCTGGTCAGCCCCTGCAAATCGCCGAACGGAAGCAGGTCCAGACGCTGCGTGAGCGGGTTCCACCCCTTGGTGGGATCGGCGATATACCAGCCGCGATCAGTGCGGATGAGCACGACGGCATGCGTGTAAACCCCCTTCTCGGGATCGACCCAGAGGTAGTTGCTCATCGCCACGGGTGCGCCGCCACTGTTCGGCCGCGCGCTGTCGCGCCAGGCCTTGCGCAGTTGGTAGCGCAGGTCGTCGGCGAAGTCGTCGCAGTCGTTGACCTGCGGCACGTAGGCGCGCTGGTGCCAGGTCTTGTCGACATAGCGCTCCAGCTGCTTGACCACCCACTCGTGGCGGGCGATGCCGTAGATGTCGTCGTCGACTAGGATTTGCGAGGCCTTTCGCGGAACGAACTTGTCGAGTTCCTCGAGGATCTTCCAGGCGGGCAGCGTGCCCGAGGTGAGCGTGGACGAAGAGGCTTCGCAGCGCACGGCGGCGACGGCCAAGGCGCCCATCAGGACGAGGCGAGGCCATGCGGAAAGGACCGAGGACAAGAGGGATGAACAGAGCGGACTGGCGGAAGGTTTCATGGCGGGTTGACCGGACGGGCGCAACGGCGACCCGGTCGGACCTGTTCAGCGCGCGGCGGCCACCGCAAGGAGCACCTTGCGAAGGCTGCGACGGACCAAGTCGGCTGGAGCGACACGTTGCATGCGTCGAGTGAGATTGGAATTAACCCATACCAACGGCACGCCGCCCGCCGACTTGACCGCTAGGTGATAAACCTGACCGAAAATTTTCATGACGGTTGCTCGAATCTCGCCTCGGGAAAAGCTTGAGACCGCGCGATAACCGCCTCGTGTTATTCACCTGCGAACGAGCGGACGGCACTTCCATCGCTTGAGCCCGCTTCGCATTTCGGGGCTATAGCTCAATGGTCAGAGCAGGGGACTCATAATCCCTTGGTTCTGGGTTCGAATCCCAGTGGCCCTACCAACTTACTAAAAACGACTTAGGCGGTTAATTCCGCTATAATTAACGCTGAAATAAAAAGATGTGTCCGGTAATTGTCCGGTTTTTCGCGCTCTCGTTGCGTCTTTAGTCCTTCCTCGCAGACGGTGCGGGCTGGTTAAGCGCCTTAAAGCATAAAATTAACCAGTTTCGACGAGGCTGACCCTAGAAAAACCTCGGGGTGGTCAAACGTCCCTGCTCCTAGGGGTGGCCGGGGGAGGACCCGCGCGACCGGGGGGGGGCAATGGGGTGGCAGGGTGGGGCGGTATGTCTGACAAAACTGACAGAACCTCCCATTTATTATTAAACCACTACCCTACGTTTATGACGAAACACCCTGACAATACTGACAGAACCCTTGCAGGCAGACACGAAAAAACCCCGGCCTTGTGGGCGCGGGGCTTTTGTTGGTCCTCGTTGGCCGTCAGCCGTCGAGCGCGGTGGGGTTCACTTGGAATCGCGGGCTTGGCGGGCGTCCCCCGGCCTTGCGCAGTTCGGCGAGCGGTGCCGGTGGTTCGCGGAGCCATTCAGCGTCGAGCAGCACGTCGAGGGCCTCGGCGACTTGCCCGGCGGTTTGCCCGGTGTCGATTAACCTGTGAGCGTCGCGCGCGGTCAGCTCGGCGAGTTCGTGACGCTTGATCGCGGCGAGCAGGCGGCGGGCGAGCTTCACGTCGTCACCCTCGGCGGCGTCACCCCTGACCACGCGAGAATGCCCCAAAAGGAACGCCGACCACCCACAGGCGGCTTGCATGGTCTCGCGTGTGATCCGTTCGGCCTCGGGGTCTTGCATGGCCTGCATCGTGAGCGCGAGGCGGGCAATAACTCCGGGCAGCTTCGAGGCGAAACCGCAAACCGGCCGCAAGTCCCCGCCCTCCCCGATTCGTGATTCGAGATCGAGGCGCAGAGCGTCGAATACGGCCTCGGCGTCGTGAGCGAGTCGCAGGACGTTCGGCGGGCGTTCGCATCGAGCCGGACCGTCAGGCGTGAGCATGACCCGCCCCGGCCATTTGAGATCAAGCAGACGCCGGAGGGTTTGCCCCCACCATTGGAGCAGGTCGGGCGGCACGCTTGCAGGGTGCAGGATGCGCGACCCCATGCGGCTTTCGGGTTGAATGAGGCAGAGGCGGTCAACGAAACCACGCCCACGGGCGACGATATCGCGGAGCATGGCCGCAACGGCCTCGGGTTGCACGCACAGCACCATTGCCAGCGCAGGGCGGGCAAGCGGTGCGTCACGTCCTACCCGATGAGAGGGGGCGGGTTCGCCGGTGAACGCGGACAGAAACAGGTCGATGTTTGCCCCGCCGGTCTTGGCGTAGCGACTGCCCATGAGTTGCCCCGCATCGGTTTCAGCGGACACAATGGCGAGCTTTTCACCATTCCGGCAAAGCAGGTCGCGGACGGCCTCGGGGGTCGCGTTGCTGGTGATGAGTTCGGGCGCGGCGAGTATCGGCAGGCGTTCCAGATCGGCGGCGAAGTTGAGGGCGTCGCGTTCGAGCTTGCCCACGTCCGGGCCGGTGGCGCGTTGCAGTTTCTGGCGAACGCCATGCATCCGGGCTTCGATGACTCGGCGGCGTTCGGCGTATTGCGCGAGGGCGTGTTTCAGATACTCGCGTTGCTCGGCTTGCCAGTCGTGAACGGGGGCGGCGAGCAGGCCAAGCAAAGCCGATTTGCGTTCGCCGGGTTCGGCGAGCACAGCGAACCACAAGGGGGCGGTTTCGCGCCATTGCGCCGCCAGCTCAACCTCAAGGGCGCGGCTTGTGCCGATGCTCGCCAGCGCGAGGGCGAGCGGTGCCACGGCGTCGGGCGGGACTTGCAACGACTCGGCAACGGCGCGGCAGAATTTGCGGAATTGGTCGAGACCTGGCGGGAGGCATTTGTCGAGATCGAGGGCGGGCGCGGCGTGGCG
Organism: Verrucomicrobiota bacterium; assembly: GCA_030601755.1. Taxonomy (GTDB): domain Bacteria; phylum Verrucomicrobiota; class Verrucomicrobiia; order Opitutales; family Opitutaceae; genus JAUWBF01. Next base: position 72,638 of record JAUWBF010000007.1, read on the forward strand.
CGTGAAGGGGCGGGGCTTCGGCCAAGGCGCGGAGGCTTCGGCACGAGCGGCGGTTAGGTCCAGAATTTGCGGGACGGTGTTCATGGGATGAGGTCGGCGAGCAGGGCGACGGCGAGCGGTTCGAGGTCTTCGAGATCGGCGGGACGGCGGAGCAGGTCGGCGGCGTCCTTTGCGGGGGTGCCGTCGGCGCGGTTGAGGCCGTCGAGGTTGGCGAGGTCGCAGGCGATACCGGCGGCTTGTAGTGATTCGAGCCATACAAGGGCGCAACGGTGCCCGGCGGGGTCGGTCTGGCGGAGTATGCGGACGCGTCGCCCTTTCAGTTTATCGAGCACGGCGGGCGGGAGTCCTTTGCTTGCGCCGGTGAGCGCGATGACGCCGATGCGGTCGGACACGTCGGCGAGCCATGCGAACGCCAGCGCGGCGAGAGCGTCGGGCTCCCCTTCGCAGAGCAGCACGGTGGGGCGGTCATTCGCCACCACGTCGGCGAGGCCGGGCGGGTTGTCGGCGTCGGTGCGAAGCGACTTCGATTTGAATGTGAAGCCGTCACCTTGCCACGGTTGACCGTCGAGGCGTCGGGCTTGTGCGGACTTCCGGCCGCCGTCGCTGAGTATCCAAGCGGCGAATACTTCGCCACGGTGCGGAACGTCGGCAACGCGGAGCAAACCACGGCGGGAGGCGATTTCGAGACCGGCGAAGACGGGCCAAGCGCGGAGATCCGCAAGCGCGACAATCTCGGCGAGGGTCGGCGGTTGCAGATCGAGACCGGCGAGACCGTCAAACGGAGTGCGGGAGGGCTTTGTCGAACCTTGGCGGGGGGCGAGCGCGACGGGTGACACGTTGCCCCCGGCGAGATCAAGAACGCGTCGGATCGCCTCGGCGTCGGTGCAGGCGGCGGCACGTTTCACGAATGAAACCACGTCGCCCCCGGTGCCGTCGGCGTGGTCATGCCAGAGCGTGTCGTCGGTGATCGAAAACGACGGGTGCCGGTCCTCGCGAAACGGCGAACAGCAGACGCGGCGCGGCTCGCCGGGCAACCCCAGGGCGCGCCACGCGGCGGAGATCGGCACCCGGCGCTTGGCTTCGTCGAGGGCGGAGCGGTCGAGGGGCGCGCGGGCCGGCCAGCGCGGGCGGGTGGTTCGGGCAATCATTGACGGCCCTTCCGCTCGTGGCCGTGGCGCGCCATGCCGCGGCAGTGATCGAGCAGCGCGGCCAACGCCAACGCGACGTGCGCGATTTGGGCGGCGTTGTTGGCGGCGGGGTCGCGGTCGGCGAGCCTGCTGACGGCGCGGCAAAGTTGGATTCGCAGTTCGCGACGGCGGGCGGAGGCTTCGAGGCCGCCGGGTTCGTAATTCGGGATAGAGTCCATTATTTGAATTACGGATACAGTTATTGTGCGGCGAGTTGGCGGACCTCTTCCACGGTCGGACACTCGGCTTCGATTAGCAGGCCGTGGCCGCCTCCGTTGGTGGCGGGGCTCTGCCGGCCAAACTCGGCGAAGCGTTGGTTGACGCTCGAAAGCCGGACGCTTCGCGCGGTGCGGACCGCGTGTGGCACGGCGGCCACGACCTCGCCGACGAGGTGGACTCCAACATCGCCCAGGGCGTCGATTGCCTCGACGATGGCCGCGGCGGCGCGCTGGAGTGCCGCACGCCCGGCCGCAACGTCGGCGGCGGTCAGATCGCGGACGAGCCTTTCCGCGAAGCTGAGGCCGACGCGCTGGACCTCGCCGGCCGCCTCGGCTTCGCGGGCCCTTAGGCGCGCAAGCACGGCCTCGGCGGACTCGACGGTTTCGCGCAGGGCCTTGAGCGACCCGGGGGTTTTGGGCGCGGCCAGACCTTCGAGAGCGGCGGTCTCGCCGGCGGTGACGTGCTCGGCCTCGGCTCGTGTCAGTGCCTCGCGCTCGCGGGCGGCGGATTCGCTGGCGCGGGCGAGTGCCTGGCGGATGCTCGCGAGTTGATCGCGGGCGGCGGTCAGCTCGGCGGGTTCGACGGTGGCGGTCATTGCGCACCTCCTTTTTGGCGGGCGCGGCAGCGTTCGCCAGCGGCCTTGAATTTTGCGAGGCGAGCGGCGCGTTTCTCGGCGCAGTAAGCATCGTGGCCGCGCTTCACGGCGGCGGCGTGGCGGGCGGCGCTTTCGGCCTGTCGCTTTTGGGCGGGAGTCATTCGACACCCCCTTTCTCGATGAGCTGGCGGATCGAGCTTTCGCGGAAACGGAGCACGCGACCATTCAGCCGGACGGCCTCAATTTGACCGCGTGCGGCCATTGCTCGCAGCGTGTGCGAGGTCTTCGCTTTCAAGCCAAGCATCTCGTTGGCCTGTTCACGGGTAAGAAGCCGGTCCCCGGTGGTCGGGGTGGCGGTGTTGCCGATTTGATGTTCCGAACGGTCGGCGGGCCGTTGCGGCGTGGTGTGCTTAACCATGCCGCAAGTGTGCTCTTTTATCCTTTTCTCTTCGCCCCACACTTTGCCGGTGATTTATGGGGCGGCTTCTTTTTGCGGTGCTCGGCCTTGGCGTTGGAAACGTCCTTGGGTGTAAATTTCAACCAAGGCGCAACCACCTCGGCGGCGGCGGTGATCGTCTCGTAATCGTCATCGGCCTCGGCGTCATCGAGCACGCCCAGCAGGATTGCGCGTTTTGACTCGCCGCCGGGGGCGCGTAGATCGCGAGCCTTGCCGGGGCGTTTGGGGTTCTCCCATTGCGCGGCGGCGTTGCCTTTGAGCCATGCGGCTCGGATTTTCGGCATGACAGCGAGAACGAAATCAGGCTCTAGGTTGAGGGCGGCGGCAAAGCAAAGGGCGAGAGCGGCGGGGGTTTCGCGGGCGTCGTTTCCATCGGCGTCAACCCTCCCCAACATGGGGCGGCGGTCGATAACACCCACAGCGCATGGGGCGGCTTTGGTTTTCTGTCCGGCGAGGCGATTCGTCGCGAGCAATAGAAGGCTTGGGTCAATCGCAACCCAGCAAACCTCATAGGCGAGGGGCGAAATCCCCTTGTGCAATTTCCGCCCCCAGCGTTTTTCAAACTCGGCGATTTGCTCGCGGTAAATCGGTAGCGCGGTGCCCTCCATCCATCCGTCAGCGCGAACGGGTTTTGATTCGTTTGTCGGTTTCATTTCGATGCGGCGGGGGTTGCGGTGGGGTCGGCCTCGGGTTTGGCGGACAGGTCAACGGTCACGGTGCGGGCGGCGAGGTAGGAGCGGGCGGTGGTCGAAACGTCGCGGTGCCCCAAGTGCTGGCGGGCGGCTTCGAGACCGGCCACGGCGTAAATGAAGCTGCCAGACATTTTGCGCAGCGCGTGCAACGGGGTGAGGTCGCGCAAACCCTGCTTTTTCAGCCATGCGGTCAGGTCCGGCCACGCGGCGGCGCGGTATTCGTAGGCGGCGAGTTTTTCGCCGGGGGCCTTGCGGGCGGGCTTGGTTTTGCGCCCTTCGAGGACGTGCTCGGCGGTCGGCATGGACTTGCGGCGGGCCTTCAGTCGGGCAACCACGTCGGCGGGCAACGGCACGGTGCGGTGCGCCTCTTTGCTTTTCGGTCGGAAGGTCGGGGTCACGTCAACGGTGACAGTGCCTGCCTCTAAATCAACGTGTGCCCACGGCAGCGCGTCAGCCTCACCACGGCGCAACCCTGCAACCAGCAGCAGGTCAAACGCGGTGCGGATGTCGGGGGCGAGGTCATCCGCAGCGGCGTAGAGTTTACGCGGGTCAACGGTGGCAACAAAACGGCGGGTGACGGCGGCGGCGGTAATCCCTTCAAACGGCAGCGGGTCGGGCAAGGTAAGGGACTTGCTCAACTCGCCCACAATGGCGGCAGAGAACAGGGCGCGAGCGTCGCGAAGGTGGCTTGCCAGCGTTGCGGCGCGTCGGTCCTTCGCAACCTCTCCACCCTCGGCGAGTGCCTTGTCGAGTTCGGCCTTGCGCCATGCCTTCACAGCGGCGGGCGTGATTTGATCGAGCCGAACCGCATCAACCCTGGCACGCCACGCGACGCGGTCGGTGTGTTTGTCGGACTTGGGAGCGATACCACGCACGGCGGCAATCACACGGCGCAAGCTGCCGACATATTCGGCAAGGGTCGCAGGGCGCACAATGGCGAGGGCTTGGGCGGCTTCTAGGTATTCGGCGACGGTGCAAACGCGGTCGGGCTTGGCCTCGGGTCGCAGCTCGGCGAGCAGGGCAGGCAAGCCGATGGCCTTCATCCGCAAATACAGATCGCGGGCTTTGTTCGCGGCGACACTGCGGTTTGATGAGTCGCAGCAAATCCAAGCCTCGCGGCCTGCCTCAAAAAACCGGACGTAATACTCGGCGGTTTCCTGACCGCGAATCACGCGGGGGCGGACCTTGGCCTTCCAGTAGGCTTGCGAGTCCTTGCCGGCACGGGCGGGGGTTTTGTCAGTTGTGTCAGGCAAAACCTTGGAGTCTGGGGGTGGGGGGAATGGGACCACGGGACCACCTGAAAAACCGGATACAGGCAAAGTGTGTCCGGTTTGTGTCCGGTTTTTTTCGTTCTCAACCTGTTTTTTGATGCCGTAACTTTTCGCGCTCATGATGGATAAACCGTTGTTAAATGCTTACAAATTGCAGTGTTTAACGAAGGGTTGAGAAATGTAAGGAACTGTCAAGAAAAGGACTCATAATCCCTTGGTTCTGGGTTCGAATCCCAGTGGCCCTACCAACTTCGCGCTCAAAGCAGACCCGCCGCCCACAGCAGGCCGCGCACGGTCAGCCGGCGCGCCTCGGGGAAACGCTCGAACTCGTCGGGCTGGTGGCCGAGCGCGTTGTAGAACACCCGTCCTTTCCCCCACGTCTTGGTCCACGCCACCGGCATGGTGATCCGGCGGCCTTCGTGCTCGTAGACGGTGTCGGCCAACACGTGCACGCCGGGGTCGACGAGCAGATAGTATTGCTCGGACTGATACGCGAAGGAGCCGGGAAGACCCTCCGTGATGGGACTGGCGGCATCGGT